>DATBPY010000099.1:0-3860 GCA_036561085.1 Methylophilaceae bacterium
ACCGCCCACCGGATTTGCAAGAAGTGCCTGAGGCCAGCACATCAATACAATCAAGGTTCGGGCGACCCATTTAAAGGCAGGGGTAGCTTTCCAGTGCTTCATGTTACAGATTCTCCTGATTCACCAATATTCTCAATGTACTGCCGCAGTGGCCTCACATAGACAATATCAATAATTAAAGCTCAAAAATTCAACCCACTAAGCCTTAGTTTTACGATAACGGCTTTATGTAGTCGAGACCATCAGGGATTTCCCGATAATCAAGCCAGGGTTTTGCCAAGTTTTCACTAGGGGAAACTCCTAGAAATACTCCCTAATGAAATATATATCCGATCCAAAATTCGTTTTGCATCATGCGATCCATCAAAAACTCCAGGCAATCTGGCCATTCAGCCTGGTGTGTCCGGCAACAAGATCATGCGTGTTGGGGATGTAAGCTGCATCCAGGCGATAATTGATGTTGTCGCTATACGCACCCCGGATGCCCACACCCACGCTAGACATGGAATCCCCGCGACGCTCGAATACATCGGGATGATTACGTATCAACTTCCCCACATCATAAAATGCCAACGCGCGCATTCTGGTCTTATCGTTAATATGCTCTCCGAACTCAGGCGTATATATCTCCAGCGACATCTGCTCCCCTCGGTCATTCGAGAATGCGCGTTCATTCAAACCACGTACCGAATCCTGCCCCCCAAACCCGAACTGTTCACCCGCTACCAACTGATCCCTGGTGAATTGCCCGTTGAATTTCACTCTGCCCTGCCAACCGCTCTTGAACAAATAACTGTAATCAATCCCATAACGTGCCAACATATACGATGCCCTGGAACCCGGGCGCGCACCGATCTGATCGAAATCGCTGGTTCTCCCATTGGGGCCGAATGGAATGTTCTGAACCAAACTGAAGTAGGTACTTAAGTTATATCGGTCATTTCTTTCAAAACCTGAGTAAGTCAGATCGACCGGATGCACATCAAGCGCCGGAACCAGGTTCTGATTCGAATTGACCAGATTCACTTCCGTTTTAAATACCCGATAACTAAATCCTGTCGAGATCTTCTGTTCCCAGTCGCCCCATTTCGGCAAGTAATGGTTGTAATGCAATTCATACACAAGGCCGGAACCATTGATGGAAAAATCTCCCACCGAGGTATTTACCTGACCGCTGTCGACGGATGAATACCCGAAAATGGCATCCAAACTTGAATTCTGCTCATAGAAGGGAATGTGGTAACTGGCCGCAAAAATCTGGACGTCATCCGCGTGATGAATCATGGGAGAGGTGATTGCCTGCACGGTAAGAACCTGGTCGCGGTCGAACATATTGGAATTCTGCACAGCGAAGCCCAAACGCAGAATACCGGTTTTCCACGTGCCCGTATTATCAAGCGTCGTCACATATCTGACCGGGTTTTGCTCGGTTGTCTTGACATTGGCAATCACATCGCCTTCGTTTTCACCAGGCTTGAAAATCACATTAGTACGCTTGGCAGGATCATCCCCTATCATGGAAAGATTGGCGGCAAGTTTATCGATGTTCGGTGTTTCGCCTATCTTGATAGTGGGCAATGAGTTAAGCTGATTCTTCTCATCGAAATATTTTTTCTGATCTACCACGATCTGAGACACTTTCCCCTCTATCACTTTGAAATGAACGGTCCCGCCTTCCAGCTTTTGTTCGGGTAAAGTCACTAATACCGTACTGAAACCGATGGTCGCATAGGCATTTTCCAAAGCCTCCAGCGCTTGCTGTACGGTAGCGAAACTTTTATTCTCTCCCTCGAATGGGGCAAGTGTGGTCCTAACAACGTCAGGATTAAGAAGGGTATTACCTTCCACATCAAAGTGACTAATAGCAAAGGTGAGAGATTCTGCGGCATCATCTGCCGCAGAAAATAAGGGATTAATCAGCAGAAAAATACAAGCAAGTATGGGTACAAAGCCTCTGGCAGATAAAAAACCAGAAAAATCAATGCGTTCGAACAACTTTTTAGAGGCCACCCCGGCCATAGGCATTTTCATAGATTTACATCTTGTTTGCTTTTGAAAAGTTTACACTTTTGAACAATTTGTAGCTAGTTTTTATTCCTGATTTTGCAACTCGATCTAAGCATAGAAGAGTTGCTGATGCTTTTTATATTAATTGCATTGTAACTATATGATAAAAATAGTGTTAGTAAAATAATCGATTGTAGCTTTCTGCACTATTCCACATTGACCAAACTGACCGAAAACCCACGCCGATGCAAGTTGTGCAAAAACGCAACAACTTTAATATAAAAAGTGAAGAGAATTGATTGGAGGCGGAAGTCGGAATCGAACCGGCGTGGACGGCTTTGCAGGCCGCTGCATAACCACTCTGCCATTCCGCCTTGAGAAACGACAATCTTAAAAACCAAAACGGGGAAAGCGAGCGCCTTCCCCGAAATGAAACATTACCGAATTTGGAGCGGGAAACGAGTCTCGAACTCGCGACCTCAACCTTGGCAAGGTTGCGCTCTACCAACTGAGCTATTCCCGCATTTAAAGAAGGCGCGATTGTAGAGAGTCAGGCCACTAGTGTCAAGCGTGAAAATGCCAGTTTAAGGGCGTAATTGCTTGCGTGCCGCCCGCAGGTAATAGGCCATGGACACCAGAGTCAGGAGGGCTGCGATATAAATCAACAGGGTACCTACCTTTGCAACATCCAGTCTTGCTCCAAACAGACTGATAGGCTGAAAGTAAAGCAGGAAAGGTATGGCGATCATTTGTGCAGCGGTTTTGACCTTGCCTATGGTTGCTACCGCCACACTACTCCCAGCCCCTACTCCAGACATCCATTCACGTAGCGCAGAGATGGCGATCTCACGGCCGATGATAATCAACGCGACCACTGCCCCTACCCGCCCTAACTCTACCAATACCACCAATGCCGCGACGACCATGAGCTTATCCGCAACCGGATCAAGAAAAGCACCGAATGCCGAGGTCTGATTCAGGCGCCTTGCCAGGTAACCATCCAGCCAGTCGGTAATAGCGGCCAACGCGAAGATCACAGTGGCGTCAAAGTTCACCCAGAAGGGTGCCAGCATGTGATCCGGTAGATAAAATATCCACACGAACAAGGGGATCATGGCAATACGGAACAAAGTCAACATGTTCGGGATATTCAACGTCATCAATGCAACTCCTGATAAATCTTCTCAGCCAGAGTCTTGCTGATTCCTTCCACTTGCGCAAGCTCTTCCGCACTAGCTTGAATGACACCGGCCAGACCGCCGAAACGTGTCAGCAATTTCTGCCGGCGCTTGGCGCCCACCCCGGAAATATCCTGCAACGACGACTGCACACGCGCTTTGTCGCGCCGTCCTCTATGGCCGGTAATGGCGAAACGGTGCGCTTCATCGCGAATCTGCTGCAATAAATGCAGCCCTGGATGGTCTTTAGGCAATTGCAACGCCTGTTCGCGATCCGGAAAGATCAACTGCTCCAGCCCGGGCTTGCGTTCTTCACCTTTGGCAATACCCAATAGCACCACATCAGGCAGCCCGACTTCGTGCATCACCTCTACCGCCACGCCGAGTTGGCCCTTGCCGCCATCGATAAAGATCACGTCCGGAACCTTACCCTCACCTGCTGCGATCTTGGTATAACGTCGGGTGAGTGCATTGCGCATCGCGGCATAATCATCCCCTGGAGTGATGCCGGTGATGTTATAGCGGCGGTACTCGGAGTTCTGCATATTGCCTTTGTCGAATACCACACAACTTGCGACTGTCGCTTCGCCCATGGTATGGCTGATATCGAAACACTCGATGCGGTTGGCACTTTCCGGCAGATTAAGTGCTTCGCGTAGTGCTTCCAGACGCAGC
>DATBPY010000100.1:0-18122 GCA_036561085.1 Methylophilaceae bacterium
GTAATGCCTCAGCCAGTGCTTGATAGTTCGCCGCATCTTGGGGTTCTCGCTGGATCGCTTGTTGCAACGCTTCGATAGCCGCCAGCCCTTGTTTTAAAGAAACCATGGCTTACGGTGCCGGATTGGGAATGCGCTTATGTACATCCTCTATTTTTTGTAGAGTTTCTGCACTGAGTTCCACATCAAGGCTATCGATATTCTCAGAAAGTTGTTGCATGGTGGTAGCCCCGATGATGGTACTCGCCACGAACCAGCGGCTACGTACATAAGCCAGCGCAAGTGTGGTCAGAGTGATATCCAACGATTGCGCGATGGCTGCATATTCCGCGACCGCATCATTGACATAGGGCTTCTGGTAGCGTTGGCCGAAAGCAGGGAATAGCGATAACCGGCCGTTACCTTGGCCCGATAAATATTTGCCCGTGAGCACGCCGAACCCCAATGGGCTATAAGCCATCAGTCCTACCTGCTCGCGGTAACACATCTCTGCCAGACCATATTCGAATATACGGTTGATGAGGTTGTAGGCATTCTGGAGGGAAACCACCCTCGGCAATCCGGCTTCATCCGCCAGCTTGAGGAATTGTGCCAAGCCCCATGGGGTTTCATTACTCAGCCCAAGATAGCGGACTTTTCCCGCTTTTACCAATTCGCCCAACGCTTGTAATTGCTCCAGTATCGGTGTGGTGTCTCTTTCTTGCTCGGGCTGAAACGCCGTTTGTCCAAAGAACGGTACATTGCGATCCGGCCAATGGATCTGGTAGAGATCGACATAATCGGTATTCAACCGCTTCAGACTTTCGTCTATTGCCGAACCGATATGTGTTTTATTCACCTTGGGGCCATCACGCAGCCAACTGAAGCCGCGCGACGGCCCCGCGATCTTGGTGGCGATGATCAACTTATCCCGTGACTGGGTCTTCAGCCATTGCCCTATATATTCCTCGGTGCGGGTAGCAGTTTCGGCGCGCGGAGGTACCGGATACATCTCGGCGGTATCGATGAAATTGATGCCCTGAGCGACCGCATAATCAAGTTGGTTCGCGGCATCGGCTACGGTGTTTTGCTCGCCGAAAGTCATCGTGCCCAGGCATAACTCGGAAACGTGGAGCTGGCTCTTACCTAAAATATGGAATTTCATCTATGAGTGATGCGGGGTATGGGAGTGCGCTGCGTGTTCATGCAGATAATCATGTTCGACCATATGTGGCTCACGCCCGAAATAGGTCGGCATCAATGAGCCTGCCAGCATGCCTATGATGCTGGCGATCAGACCGGCGAGTTGCGCGGGAATGAACGGGTCTTCCGGCCCGGCGATCAGAATCGCCACCCAGGTGGTAAATCCGAAAAAGATCGAGAGTAACGCACCCTGGTTGGTCGCGCGCTTCCAGTAAACGCCGCAGCTTAATGGCACGAAAGCCATCACCAGCGTGATCTGGTAGGCGTTCTCCACCATGTTGAAGATACTCAATTTGGAATTGATGGCATATAGCGTGACTAATACGGTAAATGTGAAAGTCACTGCTCGCATCCAAAATAGCTGGTCCTTGTCGCTCAATGGTCCGTTCTTGCTCAGCATAGGGCGCAGGATATTCTCGGTGAAGGTAACGGAAGGCGCCAATAGTGTTGCAGACGCACAGCTTTTTATGGCCGACAGCAATGCGCCAAAGAACATCACTTGGGCGAATAGAGGCGCATGGTGCAGGATCAGGCTGGGTAGTATCCTTTGTGTGGCTTTAGGGTCTGTGGAGTTCATGAAGCCGTCCACCATGTGCGGATCTATCAGCGTTGCAGAATACGCCAGGAACATGGGCACGAAAGCGAAGAAGAAGTACAGGCTGCCGCCCAGGACAGTCGCCCATACCGCGATGTGGATGGTTTTGGAGGACTGCACGCGCTGGAACACGTCTTGTTGCGGAATGGAGCCGAACATCAAGGTCATCCACGATGCGGCGAAACCTATGATGTCTTTAAGATTGGCCGAAGGCCAGAATTGCAGCTTGCCCGCAGCGCGTGCATGATCCACTACAGCACCTACGCCGCCTACCAAGCTGCTGACCTCACCGCCGATGTACAGCATGCCGACGCAGATGATGATCATTTGCAGAAAATCGGTGACAGCCACTGCCCACATACCGCCGAACAGGGTGTAGACCAGTATGGTTGCGGAACCGATCCACATCCCGGCACTGGTGCTGAGCGCGCCGTTGGAGACTATATTGAATACCAGTCCCAGCGCGGTGATCTGCGCGCCTACCCAGCCCAGGTAGGAGACTACGATGGCAACGGTGGTGAGTACTTCCACTTTGCGCCCGAAGCGTCTTTTATAGAAGTCGCCCAGAGTGAGCAGGTTCATGCGGTACAACGGCGCAGCGAAGAAAAGTCCTACCAGAATCAGGCATAACGAAGAACCGAAAGGGTCGGCGACCACGCTACCGAGGTTGCCTCGCAGGAAGTCGGCAGGGATGCCGAGTACCGTTTCCGAACCGAACCAGGTGGCGAACACGGTGGCCGTCACCATGTAGAACGGCAGGTGCCTGCCTGCGATCGCGAAATCCTTGGTGGTATGCACGCGGCTGGCAGCCAACAGGCCTATGCCGACGGAAATGATCCAGTAGGTGATGACGAACCAAAGCAGCATGTTGACCCCTGTGGTGATGCGATTAATTGTAATTCTAGATTAAATTATTTTAGCAAGAAGCAGGCTGGGTGTGGATAGGCTCCCGTTACGTAGAGCTCAATAAAGCAGGTAGGTAAGCAGCCCCATCGTTCCCAGCAGCAATATGCCGATCAACATCAGCCAATATCTTTGCTGGCGCTGCTCTATGATCAGCCGGCTTAAGTTGATCTCCAGCTCTAATTTGCTATCCTGTTGTGCGGATTGCAGTGCTTGGTGCAGCAGCCGCGGGATCTGCGGTATCAGCTGTCCCCAAAGCGGAGCTTCGGTTTTAATGGTTTCCAATGCTCTGCGCCACCCCATTTGCTCGGACATCCAGCGCTCCAGATAGGGTTGGGCGGTGGCCCATAGGTCGAGTTCAGGATCGAGCTGACGGCCCAAGCCTTCGATGTTGAGAAGAGTCTTTTGCAGCAACACCAATTGCGGTTGTATTTCCATGCCGAAACGGCGCGAGGTCTGGAACAGCCGTAACAGTACACGACCGAACGAGATATCTTTCAGCGGCTTATCGAATATGGGCTCGCACACTGCGCGAATGGCGTTTTCGAAAGCGGCAGGAGAGGTATCCGGGGGTACCCAGCCGGATTCGATATGCGCTCGGGCGACCGCTTGATAATCGCGGCGGAAGAATCCAAGGAAATTACGTGCCAGATATTGTTTGTCGCTATCGCTGAGCGTGCCCATGATACCGAAATCAAGCGCTACATAACGCCCCAGTTCATCGCCCAGATAACCTACCTGCACATTGCCGGGGTGCATGTCGGCATGGAAGAAACCGTCACGGAATACCTGGGTGAAGAATATTTCTACTCCGTCACGGGCCAGTTTGGGGATATCCACGCCCAGTTCGCGCAGCTTATCTACCTGGCTGATAGGAATGCCGTTCATGCGCTGCATCACCATCACTTGCGTGTCGCACCAGTCCCAATATACTTCAGGTACTAGTAATAAGCGACCATCTGCGAAATTGCGATGCAGCAGGCTGCAATTGGCGGCTTCCAGCATCAGGTCGAGTTCTTCGTCGAGATGGCGCGAGAATTCAGCGACTACTTCACGCGGCTTCAGTCGTTTGCCGTCGTACCAGAGGTTTTCCAGCAACCATGCCACGGTGTCCAGCAAGGCGACATCCTGGGCGATCACTTTGGCGATGCCGGGACGCAAGATTTTGACAGCCACCTGTGTGCCGTCAGGTAGCACGGCAAAATGCACTTGTGCCACCGAAGCGCTGGCGATCGGCGTGGGGTCGAATTCCAGAAATACTTCATGCACCGGCTTGCCGTAAGTCTGTTGCAAGATGGCGAGTGCAATGGCGCTGTCGAACGGCGGCACCCGGTCTTGCAGCTTGGATAGTTCTTCGGCGATATCCAGCGGGATCAGGTCGCGCCGTGTAGAAAGTATCTGCCCGAACTTGATGAAGATAGGCCCCAGGCTTTCCAGCGCCAGGCGCAAACGCACTGCACGCGGTTGTGTCAGCCGGCGCCAGAACAGCAGCGTGTTGATGACGGCGTTGAGAGCCCTGAAGCGTGCATGGCTGAGGATGAATTCGTCCAGACCGTAACGCAGGGCGATGAATTTGATCTTGAGTAATCTGAACAGTTGCATTGGGGACTTAATCAGACGACTTGTTCAGGGCTTCGATGCGCTTTGCCAGTCTTTCCGTAGCATCGCGTAATTCATCCACTTCTGCCGCGAATCGCTCCAAGTGACGACGTTTGGTGATGAGCGGGTTTTCCTCTTGCCAGTATTCTGCCAGCATGGCGGCAAGATTGGCACTTTGTTGCTTGCCTTGTTGCAGGAACTGCTTGCCCATGCTGATGATCTTGTTGGCGGGAATATCGCCTACCAGATGACTCAGGTCTTCTTCGACATCCCACGATAATTCACGCAATACCTTGCCTACGCTCGCTGCCAGCTCGGTGTCGCCTTGCATGGTGATCTGAGAAGTGTCCAATGTGCCATGTAACGCCATGCGCAATGCAGCGAATGGCGGCAGGACAAGGGTTGCGTCTGGAGCAGAATAATTTTTTAAATCTGTATTTAACGCAGAAAATTCCCCATTGCTTTCAATCAGCAATAATAATGATATAGGAGGAATCTCAAGACGTACGGTTTTGCCTGCATACACGCATAGCTTGTCTTTAGCCCAGGGTTGCTGGGCTAATAGGTGATTGAGGAAGCTGACGTTAAGTTGCGATAGCATGCGCTGGTTTTAGAGAGTTAAGTTTCGGGGTCTAGAATTTCCAGCCTTTATGCAAGGCTACCACGCCTGCACTCAGGTTCTGGTAATCAGCTTTATCAAAACCTGCGTCCAACATCATTTGCGTGAGAGTTTTCTGGTCCGGGTGCATGCGTATGGATTCTGCCAGGTACCTGTAACTGGCCTCGTCTTTAGCCAGCACCTTGCCCATCCAGGGCAATAGCTTGAACGAGTAGGCGTCGTAAACCTGCTCTAGCGGTTTCCATATTTTGGAAAATTCGAGTACCAATAACTTACCGCCCGGTTTGAGCACGCGTTGCATTTCCTTCAGCGCCTGGTCTTTATGCGTCATGTTGCGCAGGCCGAAAGCCACGATCACGCAATCGAAATAGTTAGAGGTAAAAGGCAGTTTTTCTGCATCGCACTGCAATGCAGGTACAGCCAAACCGTCATCCAGCAAGCGGTCGCGCCCTACTGTCAGCATAGAGGCATTGATGTCGGTGAGCACGACTTCGCCGCTAGGCCCCACTTTTTTAGCGAATAACCGCGATAGATCGCCGCTGCCGCCGGCGATATCCAGTACTTTCTGCCCGGCTCTTACGCCGCTGGTCTCAACCGTATAGCGTTTCCATAACCGATGCATGCCGACCGACATGGCATCGTTCATCAGGTCGTAGCGGCTGGCCACGGAGTGGAATACCTCGCCCACCTTGCGCGCCTTTTCATCTTCAGGGACGGTCTCGAAACCGAAATGGGTGTTATCGCTCATGCGGATATGGCGGCGCGGGTGATGCCTGCCGCAGAAAGTCTGTTAAGGTAATCCTGCCATAGTTGTTCTTGATGGCTACCGAGTTTGTACAGCAGATCCCAGGAATATAACCCAGTATCATGGCCGTCTGAAAAAACGAGTTTCAGCGCATAAAGTCCTACCGGCTCGATCGCAGTGATGTTTACTTGCTCTTTTCCGCTTTGCAGCAGTTCCTGCCCCGGGCCATGACCCTGTACTTCAGCCGATGGCGAATAGACACGTAGTAGTTCGCACGGGAGGGAAAAGTGCGCGCCATCGTCAAAACTCATTTCCAGCACACGCGAAAGCTGATGTAGCTTGATGTCGGTCGGGCGCGGTGAGTTTTTGTTGAGGCCGGTCATGAGTGCTGTCTATGGTCGAAATAGTCAGGCAAATCATACCAGAAAGCGCGTCGATGTTTGAGGGGTGGTCATTCTGAAAAAACAAAAGCAGCCATTTCTGGCTGCCTTTGGATTTTCATGTCTTTAGAGATGTTACTCGGTTATCTTTTTGAGATTATCCAAACCTGCGTGGAATATTCCGGTAATGGTCTTCTTGGCTGTTTCATCGTCCTGCCCTGCTGCCGGTTTGTTAGACAAGTCTTTGCGCTTGAAGCTGGCTTTCCAGATCACTTTCGAAGTGTTGTCTTTGTCCGCCACTACCGTTACCGATGAAACATAACTGGTGACAGGCAGAACGCTTTCAATGATGGTGTACTTGAAAGTCATCTTCTTGCTGTTGTAAGCCAACAGCTTTTCCTTGATAGTGCCGCCATCTTGCAATGTCAGTAAACGCATGGCGCCCACTTTATTGTTTTCGCCGCTGGTGATCTCGGTCGATTTGATCGCCGGATGCCACGCACCGAGATCGTTGAAGTTGCTTACTTTCGCCCAGACTTTGTCGACCGGCGCTTTGATCTGAATCGATTCTTCCACTTTCAATGTGTCGGCAGCCATGGCGCTGATAGGTAGGGTAATGGCGAGAGCTAGAGCTGCTAGTGATAATTTATTCATGATCCATCTCCTGATTTGTAATTAACGGGTGCATATCTTGAGATATGCGATAAAGGACAACAACTACATTATTTACTATATAGACAGGTCTGTCTATATCTCTAAGAGATTACTTGAGAGTTTATATAGGCACGATGAAGACAGCATTGCATTATTGATTAAAAGACGAATGAGTTTCTCCTCCAAAGCATCGCGGATGCTTTCCTGCTTTGAGAAGGAGGTTTGATTAAACGATTGCCGCGTTGATAAGCGTGTTTGCAGCTTCTCGAGCATGTTCGATGGCCCCGGAACCGCGTTGCATTTGCTCGGCCATGGCGGCGCCCTCGATCAGCAACGACAATTGCAACGCCAGTATGTCTGGTTTTTTCACCCCGGATTGCTTGGCGCTTCCGGCAATGGTACTCCGCAAAGCTTGGGCGAATTCGAGCGAGACGCGGTGCACCGGGTTTTCAGATTGCGGGAATTCAATAGAAGCATTGATAAAGGCAAAACCTTTGAATTCGGAGTCGGATATCCACTCCATCACTGCCCCGACCAATTCTTTCAATTGCGCCGTGCCCGACTTTTCCGTGCCGACTTTATCAAATAGGCCTTTGCGCAGTAGATCGTCATGCTGTTGCAGATACTCGACGATCAGCTGCTCCTTGGATTTGAAATACTTGTATAGCGTCATCTTTGCGATACCGGCAGAAGACACGATAGTGTCCACGCCGGTAGCGTTGATGCCGCGCGTGGCAAACAATTCGGATGCCACATTGAGAATATGATCGCGCATTGCCGTTGCCATCAGCCTACCTTCTTTCTAACCCAGACCGTATTGATATGATCGTTGGTATGCGGCGGATAACATTCGATGGCGTGGATGGAGTTGTACCAGGCCATGAAGGCTCTAAGACTAGCTTCATCGGCTGCCGGATCGTCGGGCTGGCGCGACTCGATCACATTCATATAGGCCGTGGTCTGGTCGGGTGGCAACATCGCCAGATGCGGTGCGTTACATTCGCCACGCAAGATCTGCTCATGCAGTGCCAATACCGCTTCGACTTCATCAGGATTCACCTGCCGTACCGCGGCAACAGGCATGATATTGTGATAAATCGCTACTTGGGGGGCGGCTGCAACCGGCATCACAGGTTGGGTTAACAAGTGCCAACCGATAAAGACTGCCAGTACACTAGCAGCTAACCCTGTGCCATAGCCGAATCTGATATTGAAAGTGCGCGTACAGGCGCTGGATACCAGCACTTGCGCGGCATCTGCCGCTTCTTCCAATACTTGCATCTCAGGGTGGCGCAATTGCTCGGCAATCGCACCTATCAGCAATAGCGCCAACTGATTGGATAGCATCGCAGGGTTTCTGGCTTTTGCCGAAACGGAGAGACGATTAAGGAATGCTGTCAGGTGTTGGAATTGTTGGCTGGATGACGTGTCATTCACGGTTTCAAGCGAGAATTTCTCGCGTAACCCCGGAGCTGCAATCCACTCGGCAGCGATAGTAAAAACCGCCAGCAGGCGCTGCTTGGGCGTACTGCCGCGCTTTTCCACCATGCTGAAAAACCATGAGCTTTCAAACAGTTCCATATCCACAGACCATCTATATACTGACCTGTATATTACGCGACATTTTTACACAATTGTCAAATAAAAAAGGCCACCCTGATGGGGTGGCCTTGAGCGGTTAATGAGGATTTAATGAACGATAAGCGCTTTCATCTTCTGCATGGCTTTTTGCTCGATCTGGCGTATGCGTTCTGCCGATACGCCGTATTCGGCAGCAAGCTCATGCAGCGTCGCGCCATCGTCCTCGCCTAACCAGCGGGCTTGCACGATGCGACGGCTACGATCATCCAGGGTACTTAGCGCATGCTGCAGGCTTTCGGATTGCAATGTTTCCATCTGGCGTTCTGCCAATTCCTCGGATGGTTCCAGGCGCGGGTCTTGCAAATAAGCGATCGGGCTGAATTGTTCTTCGCTGTCGTCGTCGCCTTGAAACTCCAGCGCCATGTCATGACCGCCCAGGCGTTTTTCCATCTCCAGTACTTCTTCCGGCTTGACCTTGAGCTCGCGTGCGATCTCGCTGACTTCGTCAGGGTGCAGGGTACCGCTATGTGTTTTCATCTTGCGCAGATTGAAGAACAGTTTGCGTTGCGCTTTGGTCGTGGCCACTTTCACCATACGCCAGTTACGCAGGATGAATTCGTGCATCTCGGCCTTGATCCAGTGTACGGCGAACGATACCAGGCGCACGCCGCGATCCGGGTCGAAGCGACGCACAGCCTTCATCAGGCCGACATTACCTTCCTGGATCAGATCTGCTTGCGGCAGACCATACCCGGAATACCCGCGGGCAATGCTTACTACCAGACGCAGGTGGGAAAGGATCAGGCCTTTTGCAGCCTCCAGATTGTTGTCGCGCTGTAACTGCGTCGCCAGGTCATATTCTTCCTCGGCGGTAAGGACAGGAAAAGCACGCACCGCTTGAATGTAATGTTCCAGGCTGCCCGTTGATAAAGGCATCGGAAACGATAAAGCTTGATTCATGGTTAGCTCCTCTTGCATATTTGAGATAATTTTAGCACTCACGGTTAGAGAGTGCTAGTGCGAAATTGGTTCAACAGAATTTCGCGGTTTTCACCGGTGGCGATAGTGATATAGACGGATAGCGAGCCGTTATATTGTGACGTTTATGGTCTGACCTTAAAAAAAATGACACGTTCCTCAGCTAGGCTCAATAAGGGCGCGTACACTTTTTGTTACTAACCGGTAACAATTCGCTTGCATAATATGTTACCGGTTAGTAACATTATGCGCAAATCGCGGAATCAGAATGAATAAACCAGCCGAAAAACAAACACGAAAAGTGATTCATGGGCCGATCGCGCAAGCCCAGATCCTTGATGCGGTAGATGAATTATTCTACATGGAAGGCGCGCGCGCCGTCAGCGTGGATGCTGTGGCGAAATATGCCGGTGTCAACAAGATGTGCATTTACCGCCAGTTCGAATCCAAGGATGAGTTACTGCTGCGATATCTGGAACGGCGCAATCAGTATTTCTGGGAGAATTTCGAGGCCACCATGGCCAAGCATGTGGGCGATCCCCGGCAACAGCTATTGCAATTCTTTACCGATATGGCAGCACGTACGCGATGGCCTGGTTATCGCGGTTGTGCATTGGTCAATATCGTCAACGAATTTCCCGACCGTGAGCATCCGGCGCGGAAATTGGTCACTATCAACAGGCAAAAGTTATTGGTGCGATTGCAACAGGTCGCCGATCAGGCGGGTGCGGCCGATTCACAGGGCCTGGCAAATGGGTTGGCTTTGTTGTTGGATGGCGCGTTCATTTCGACCCAGACCTATCCGCTCAATCACCCCATCCTGACTTCATTGGTACAAGTCGTTACGACGATGGTGGATGCTGCTTGCTTGCCGGCTCGGCAGTCTGTCCTGGCAACTACTGACGCTGCCCGGCAATAACCGATTAATTCAGAATCTTTCAGAAATTAGCTTGAATAGGAATCTTGCATGATAGCAATCGTACGCATCGCTTTGCAGCGGCCTTATACATTCGTGGTGATGGCATTGTTGCTGCTCATCATGGGGACGCTGGCAGCGTTACGTACTCCGGTGGATATTTTCCCCGAGATCAGGATACCGATCATCGCTGTGGCATGGCAGTACACCGGTTTGCCTCCCGACGATATGGCGGGACGTATCACCACGCTGTATGAGCGCGTGCTGACGACAACAGTTAACGATATCGAACATATCGAGGCGAATACATACAACGGTTTCGCCATCGTCAAGATCTACTTCCACCCAGGCGTCGATATCGCGACCGCCAACGCCCAGGTGACAGCAGTATCGCAAACCATCACCAAGACCATGCCGCCCGGCACCACGTCGCCGCTCATCCTCAACTACAACGCTGCGACCGTGCCTATTCTGCAGGTGGCGTTGTCGGGCAAAGGATTGACCGAACAGAACCTGAGCGATCTGGGGCTTAACATCATACGAACACGTCTGGTCACTGTGCAGGGTGCGGCGATCCCATATCCTTTCGGCGGCAAGAGCCGTCAGATACAGATAGACCTGGATTCGTCAGCGATGCAGGCACGCGGGCTGTCGGCACAGGATGTTGCCAATGCATTGGCAGCGCAGAATCTGATATTGCCTGTCGGCACGGAGAAGATAGGCAGCACTGAATTTATATTGCATCTTAATAATGCGACTTTAGGTTATGAAGAGCTGGCCGACCTGCCGATCAAAGTAGTCAATGGTGCCACTGTCTATATTCGTGATGTGGCGCATGTGCGCGACGGTAACCCGCCGCAGACCAATATCGTGCATGTAGACGGTAGCCGCTCGGTGTTGCTGTCGGTCATGAAAAACGGCGCCACCTCGACGCTGGATATCGTGTCCAACTCCAAGGCCAAATTGGATGAGATCAAATCTTCACTGCCGCC
This sequence comes from Methylophilaceae bacterium, assembly GCA_036561085.1. GTDB lineage: Bacteria > Pseudomonadota > Gammaproteobacteria > Burkholderiales > Methylophilaceae > CAILHX01. Next base: position 11,142 of record DATBPY010000100.1, read on the forward strand.
GAATCTGGTGGCTTCGCCTATCAACGATCAGTCGTTGTTCGTGCGCGCAGCTATCAGTGGCGTGGCTTATGAAGGGATCACCGCCGCGGTATTGACCAGCCTGATGATATTGCTGTTCCTGGGTAGCTGGCGTTCAACCGTCATTATCGCCGTTTCCATCCCGCTTTCTATATTGGGCGCGATCATGGCACTTTCGGCCATGGGTGAGACGTTCAACATCATGACGTTGGGCGGACTTGCGCTGGCAGTGGGTATTCTGGTTGACGATGCCACGGTGACCATAGAAAACATCAACTATCACCTGGAACAGGGCAAGGACGTGGAACCTGCCATTATGGACGGTGCTGCGCAGATCGTCACGCCGGCATTCGTGTCTACGCTATGTATCTGTATCGTGTTCATCCCCATGTTCTTCCTGCAGGGGATATCGCGTTACCTGTTCGTGCCTATGGCAGAGTCGGTGATGTTCGCCATGATCTGTTCGTTCATCCTGTCGCGTACTCTGGTGCCGACCATGGCCAAATACCTGCTCAAGAAGCATGTCGAGCATGGCGATAAAAAACAATCCCGCAATCCGCTGGTCAAATTGCAACAGAGTTTCGAAGCTACATTCGAGCGCTTTCGCGTGGGCTATCGCGATGTATTGGAAACAGCCATCGCCCACCGAGGTATGTTCGTCGTATGTTTCATGGCGTTCGGCGCATTAAGTGCTTTACTGGTGCCGTTCCTGGGTCGTAATTTCTTTCCTGCCGTCGACGGCGGCCAGATACTGATGCATGCGCGCGTGCCTATCGGTACACGGGTTGAAGAAACTGCGACACGTTTTGCAATCATTGAGCAGAGCATCAAGCAGGTTATTCCTGCGGGCGAGATCGAAACGCTGGTGGATAACATCGGCATGCCCATCAGCAGTATCAATATGACTTACAACAACACCGGCCTTATCGGTCCGCAGGACGGCGATATTCAGATCTCGCTGAAAAGAGGCCATCGTCCGACCGATGATTACATACGTCAATTGCGCGAACGCTTGCCGCGTGAGTTCCCCGGCGTGGTGTTTTCTTTCCCGCCTGCCGACATCGTGAGCCAGATCTTGAATTTCGGATCGCCTGCGCCCATCGATCTACAGATACGCGGCGGCAAATTGGATGCCGACTTCAACTATGCCGATTCTTTATTGGCCAAGATCCGGCAGATACCGGGTATTGCCGATGTGCGTATCCAGCAATCGCGTAAGTACCCGCAATTCGATATCAATATGGACCGTACACGTTTCCAGCAAGTAGGTATGACAGCGCGTGATGTGTCCAACAGCTTGGTGGTCAATCTGGCCGGCAGTTCGCAAGTGGCACCTACCTACTGGCTCAACCAAGCTAACGGCGTGTCTTATTCTATCGTTATGCAGACACCGCAATACAGTCTGGATTCGTTAGCCGCCCTGGCTAACCTGCCCATCAGCGGCGATAGCGGTAAAAGCCTGCAAACATTAGGCGGGCTGGCAAGCTTTAAACGTAACGTCGGTAACGCAGTCGTCAGCCAGTACGACATCCAGACTATGGTGCAGATCAATGCCACTACCCAAGGCCGCGATCTGGGTGCTGTGGCCAAGGAGGTGCGTCGCATCATCGCCGACACCGCCGGGCAAGTTCCCAAAGGAGCCAAAGTGGAATTGCTGGGGCAGGTGAAGACTATGGATAGTGCGTTCACAGATATGCTATTCGGCCTGCTGGGCGCCATTGTGCTGATCTACCTGCTGATCGTGGTCAACTTCCAGTCATGGAGCGACCCATTCGTCATCATCACCGCACTGCCTGCGGCATTGGCCGGTATCGTATGGATGCTGTTCATCACCTATACCCCGATCTCGGTACCGGCGCTGACAGGTGCCATCATGTGTATGGGTGTGGCCACTGCTAACAGCGTGCTGGTCATCAGCTTCGCCCGCGAACAATTGGAAGAACTGGGTGATGCGACCAAAGCAGCCCTGGAGGCCGGTTTTGTGCGTTGCCGGCCGGTGCTGATGACAGCGCTGGCGATGATGATAGGTATGACACCCATGGCGCTCGGCCTGGGCGACGGCGGAGAGCAGAATGCGCCGCTGGGCCGTGCGGTGATCGGCGGTTTGTTGTTCGCCACCGTCGCCACTTTGATCTTTGTGCCGGTGGTGTTCAGCATCATCCACCGCAACTACCGCAAAAAACCTGCAAGTGACACCCCAAATGGAGAATTAAATGCCGTCTAAGCTATCTGCCCCCCAACCTTCTCATCGCGGTCTGGTTATCAGTGGGATCGTGTTACTCATTTTGGCCGTAGCCGTTGCCGCGTTCGGCATCATAAGCCGTGCCCACAGCGATGAGAAGCTCAAGCAATGGACCACCAAACAAGCGGTGATGAATGTAGTCGTGTCCAAACCGGCAACGCAGGGAAGCATCGCCGACCTCATTTTGCCGGGTCGCTTTGAAGCCTTTATCCATGCGCCTATCTACGCACGCGTCAGCGGCTATCTGAAGAGTTGGAAAGTCGATATCGGCGGGCAGGTAAAAGCCGGTCAGCTATTGGCCGAGATCGAAACGCCGGATCTGGATCAGCAGATATTGCAGGCCAAGGCCGATCTGGCAAGTGCACAAGCCAATGCTGAACTGGCCACCACCACCGCTAATCGCTGGCAGGCCATGCTCAAGACCGATTCCGTTTCGCGCCAGGAAGTCGACGATAAGACCGGCGATCTGGCAGCTAAAGTCGCCATCGTGAAGTCGATGCAGGCCAATCTCGACCGCTTGCTGGCCACCAAGAATTTTGCCAACATCGTTGCACCGTTCGCCGGCACGGTGACCATGCGTGCAACCGATAACGGTGCGCTGATCAATGCAGGCGGCGGTACCGGCCCGGCTTTGTTCGAGGTTTCCGACGTGCATAAGTTGCGCTTGTATGTGAACGTACCGCAAAACTATATCAGCACCGTTAAACCGGGCACCAAGGCTGATATCACAGTGCCTGAACGTCCGGGAAAATCTTTCTCGGCCATCGTGCAATCATCGTCGCACTCGATAGATCAATCATCAGGTACTACGCTGGTTCAGCTGCTGGTGGATAACCCGACCGGAGAATTATTACCGGGCGGTTTCGCTAATGTCAGTCTGCATCAACCGACCGATGCGACAGTACTCAGTATTCCGTCCAGTGCATTGATCTTCGATCAGAGCGGTTTGCGCGTTGCCGTGGTAAGCACTGACAACAAAATCATCCTGAAGACCGTAACCATCTCGCGCGACCTCGGCAAAGTGATAGAACTCAATTCCGGAATCGATGCTAATGATCGCATCGTAGAAAATCCGCCTGACGGTATCGCGGACGGTAATGTGGTGAATGTAGTGGCAGGCCATAAATCGCCCAATGTCGCGAACTCCAACAAGAAAACCGGCCCATGATGAGACACATGAACATTGCCGTAGCCAGGACATCCTTGCTGCTGTTCGCACTAAGCGCGTGCTCGATGGCACCGCCGCTCAAAATACCTGAAGTCAATGTGGCGAGCAGCTATAAAGAAGGTGCGCCGTGGACGACCGCGCAACCTGCCGACGAGTTGCCGCGCGGGGACTGGTGGAAGTTGTATAACGACCAGGAATTGGATGCGCTGGAACAAAAGCTGATGGCTAATAGTCCTGACCTTGCTGCAGCTGTTGCGCATTACATGCAAGCCGAAGCCGTCAGCAAGCAACTCAAAGCCCAGTTGTTGCCTCAGATCGATGGGGTAGCCGGGGCTCAACGTAATGACCTGTCCGACAGGCGGCCGTTACGCAATACCACCAGCGGTAGCTACTACAATGACTTTACCCTTGGGGTCCAGGCCAGTTATGAAGTCGATCTGTGGGGGCGTGTGCATGATCTAGTGGCGTCCGGAAAAGCCACGGCGCAAGCGGAACAGGCCAACCTTGAATCTATCAGGCTCAGTTTGCAGGCCGAGCTCGCCCAGCAGTACATCGCTTTACGCGGACTTGACCAGCAGATCGCGCTATTACGCGATACGGTGGTTGCGTATAAGAAAACCCTGGATCTGACCACCGCACGCTACGATGGCGGCATCGCGCCCAAGTTGGACGTGGCACGCGCCCGCACGCAATATGAAACGGCGCAATCGCAAGTCGAGCAGTCACTTGCGCAACGCGCGCTGACAGAACACGCCATTGCCGCATTGCTGGGCGACTCGGCCTCTACTTTCTCTATTGCTGCACGCACGGATGTCATCGCTATTCCGGTTATCCCGGTCGGCGTGCCTTCCACATTGTTGCAACGACGCCCCGATATTGCTGCTGCGCAGCGTACGGTGGCCGCTGCCAACGCCAGTGTAGGCGTAGCTAAAACTGCGTTCTTCCCCGCACTGACCTTAGGCGGAGCACTGGGCTTTGAAAGCACTTCACTCAGCACTTTGATCGCTGCGCCGGGTACGTTCTGGGCAATAGGACCTACCGCTTTGCTCACGTTGTTCGACGGCGGCAAGCGTAAAGCCCAGGTGGCGCAAGCGCAGTCTGTGCTGGACGAATCTGGAGCGAAATATAGAGGAGTGGTGATCACGGCTTTTCAACAGGTCGAAGACAATCTTGCACTATTGAACCACTATCAGTCGGCTGCTACATCCCAGCAATCGGCCGTGGACGCTGCGAAACAAGCGCTGGATTATTCCACCAGCCGCTATAAAGAGGGTGCTGCCAGTTATCTTGATGTGACCGCTTCACAGACAGATGCATTGCAAACTCAACGCGATCTGCTTACGCTGGATACGCTCAGGCTGCATGCCAGCGTCGATCTTATCCGTGCGCTCGGCGGTGGCTGGCAGGCACATTCTTGAATCTCATCATCTGTAAGCAGGAGTAAATTTTTCACTATGCGCTAGAAGTGTTTAAGATATGGCTGACGTTAATAGACGAAGATCAGCGCATATGAGTTTGAAAAATTATCTAGCCAAGAATCTGGAGCGATTCAATCTGCTGTATGGTCACAGCCTGACACTGACCATAGGCGTTATTCTATTTACGGGAACGGCGATGATAGTAGCCGCTTTCTTGTTCATCAATACCGCAGCTCCGGATACCCTCACCATCACCAGCGGACCTCCGGGCAGCACTTCGCAAAAGAACGCGGAAAAGTACAAGACCATCCTCGCCAAGGAAGGCATCACACTCAAGATACTTCCATCAGGGGGTTCTGCCGACAATCTCAAAAAACTGCTCGATCCCAAAGTAAATGTGGATGTCGGTTTCGTGCAGGGAGGCGATACTGCCGGCATCAATAGGGAAAAGCTGATGTCATTAGGGAGCGTTTCCTATCAGCCGCTGATGATCTTTTATCACGGCAAACCCAAAACCCTATTGTCCCAGTTCAGAGGACAACAACTGGATATCGGCCAGGAAGGCAGCGGTACTCGTGCTATTGCGCTCACACTGTTGAAAGCCAATGACATCGAACCGGGCGGCGACACTACTTTTGTCAGCAGCCCCGTGGACCAGTCGGTAAAGGCCTTGCTCGATGGTCGCATCGATGCTCTATTCATGATGGGTGATTCCGCGTCCACCGATCTGATGAAGCAATTGATACATTCGCCTCACATCAACTTGTTCAATATGGTGCAGGCTGATGGATATACCCGTCGCATCACTTATCTGAATAAGCTGATATTGCCTGAAGGTGCGATAGATTTCGGCAAGAATGTTCCTGCCGAGGATCTGTATTTGGTCGGCCCGACTGTAGAACTTATCGCCAGAGAGAATTTGCATCCCGCTCTTTCCGATGCGCTATTGGAAGCGGCGCGCGAAGTACACGGCATGCCTAATCTATTCCGGAAACGCGGGGAATTCCCCGCTCCGTTGGAGCACGATATACGCATCAGCCCAGATGCTACGCGCTATTACTCCACCGGCAAGAGCTTCTTGTATCGTACGTTCCCGTTCTGGGTGGCAAGCCTGATCAGCCGTATCCTGGCCGTGATCGTACCGCTGGCGTTGTTATTGATCCCCGGATTGAAACTGGTACCGTTAGTCTATCGCTGGCGCGTGCAGTCGCGTATATACCCCTGGTATAAGACCCTGCTGGAACTGGAGCGCGATGCGTTCGATCCTGCGATCGACAAAAAAGGTATACAGGAACTGCTGCTGAAGTTGGATAACATCGAGCACAAGGTCAACAAGATCAAGATACCTGCTTCTTTCGGCGATCTTTACTATGGGCTGCGCGGGCACATCGGGTTCGTGCGCAATCAACTGCTTTCAGTAAAGCCCAGCGTTTAGCCGGGCTTTACATGCTGTGAAGAGCATCAATCTTCTAACAGGCTGCGCAGCATCCAGGCGGTCTTTTCATGTACCTGGAGGCGTTGAGTGATCAGGTCGGCGGTCGGTTGATCGTTGGCCTGATTAACGACGGTGAACATGGAGCGTGCGGTTCTTGCCACGGCTTCCTGTCCTGCTACCAGTTGTTTGATCATGTCTTTCGCCGCAGGCACGCCTTCGCTTTCCTTGATGGAAGTCAGTTTGCCGAAATCGCGATAGGTGCCGGGTGCCGGAAAATCCAGCGCACGTATGCGTTCCGCGATGAGGTCTACAGCCAATGCCAATTCCAGGTATTGGGTCTCGAACATCAAATGCAGGGTCTGGAACATCGGCCCTTTGACGTTCCAGTGAAAGTAGTGTGTATTCAGGTACAGCGTATAAGTGTCAGCGAGCAGGTGCGACAGGCCTTGCGCTATCTCCGCACGATCTTTTTTGCTGATGCCAATATCGATTGCCATTACATGTTCTCCCGGTGAATCAGAGCAGGTTTACTGACTCTTTATTCAAGTTCTATCATTTCAAAAACGGATTTTCCCACACCGCAATCAGGGCAGATCCATGTGTCCGGTATGTCTTCCCAGCGCGTACCTGCCGGTATTCCTTCTTCCGGTATCCCCGCAGCTTCATCATAAATAAAACCGCATACTGCACATTCCCAAAC
>DATBPY010000101.1:0-10687 GCA_036561085.1 Methylophilaceae bacterium
AGCCAGCCCGAGCAAGGCGGCATCGTATTATCGCTGGAACGCATGAACCGCATCCTCAAGGTAGACCCGGCCAATAAGATGATCGTATGCGAACCGGGCGTGCTGAATCAGGAAGTGCAGAACGCGGCAAAAGCACATGGATTCTTTTGGCCGCCAGACCCCTCCAGCGCAGCTTATTGCACCATAGGCGGTAATCTCGCCACCTGCGCGGCCGGCCCACATGCAGTAAAGTACGGCGTCACACGCGACCATGTATTGGGGCTGAGAGCCGTCACCGGCAATGGCGAGATCATTAGAACTGGCTGCAATACCACCAAAGGCGTAGTGGGCTACGATCTGACGCGCCTGCTCATCGGCTCGGAAGGCACGCTCGCCATCATCACCGAAGCCACACTCAAGCTGACACCGTTGCCGCATGCGACTGCAGGTATCACTGCCCAGTTTCAGGACACTGTAAGCTGCGCGCATGCCATCGCTGCCATCATGGCGCAACCGTTCGTGCCCAGCGCATTGGAATTCCTGGATATCGGCGCGCTGAATCTGATACGCAATCGCCATCCCGGTATGCTGCCGGACGCAGCCAAGGCATTCCTGATGATAGAAGTGGATGGTGCCGCCAGCGAACTACCCGCGGCTTCGGAAGCCATCATCAAAGCCTGCCAGGTCGATGGACTGATATTGGCAGAAGCGGCACATGACACTGAAGCGCTATGGGCGGCACGCAAAGCGTTGTCGCCGTTATTACGCGATATCGCCCCGAAAAAGATCAATGAAGATATCGCGGTACCGGTTTCTCGTTTGCCGGAGTTGTTAAAAGGCCTGGAAGACTTATCCGCGCAATATAAGATCGCCAATGTGAATTTCGGACATGCAGGTAACGGCAATATTCACGTCAATCTATTGGTGAATCCCGACGATAAGGAGGAGATGCATCGTGCAGAACAATGTTTGGCCGAAGTTTTCAGTTTGGTACTGGGGCTAGGCGGCACCCTTTCCGGCGAGCATGGGGTAGGAAGTGCAAAAATGCCCTATGTTGACCAGGAAATCGATCCTATTACCATAAATTTAATGAAAAAAATAAAGACAACATTCGATTCTAGGTCTATACTTAATCCGGGAAAGTTGTTTCCGCAGTAAAAGTGTGGGCGAATTGTCGCTAAAAAGTATTAAAGTTTTGCGTGAAGTTGCCGCTAACTAACTCGTATAGAGTGGTACTTGAACAAGCACAAAGAGGTATAGCATCATGAAAATTGATACATCATCCATAACCAGCGCGCTTACCGGCTCAGGCAGCCAAAGCACGCGCACCGAAAAGAGCGTCTCCGCTCCGACGAGTAACGCCAGCACCGTGAGTCTGTCCGATGCTGCCGCAAAGATACAGGCTCTGGAACAAAGCGCACAAGGCGCGTCCGGATTCGATGCCGCCAGAGTTGCTGCACTGAAGCAAGCGATCTCTGAAGGCAAGTTTCAAATCACTCCGCAAATGATAGCCGAGAAGTTGCTTGATACTGCGCGAGATCTCATGCAGGAACAGGCTTCGTAATTTGATCGATAGTACTGTAGTCAATCAACAAATCGCTGATGGAATAGCAACTGAAATCAGCGGTTGCGAGGCCTTCAAGAAGGTTCTGCTATCTGAGCAACAAGCCTTGATAGATGGCGATGTTGATCAACTTGCCAAAATCACCGAGCAAAAAAACGCTTCTGCCGAGCAACTGAATACGCTCGCGGATCATCGCATGCTCCGAATAAAAGCACTGGGATTCACCCCGGACAAAGACGGTATGCAGAAATGGATCCGTGAAGCCGGTAGCGCTCCCAACAAGTTGTGGAAATCCCTGTTGACCGTTGCTGCAGAGATACAGCATATCAATGAAGTTAACGGCAAGCTGATATATACGCGCCTGCAAGTCACCGAGCGTACACTCTCCGTACTGCTAGCCGCCGTCAATCAAGCAAACCTTTACGGCCCCAGCGGGCGCCCTGCAAACACTCCTCAATCCAGCAATGTCCGTGGAATAATCGGCAAAGCCTGATCCCGCAACACTCTGCAGTTAGCTTACCGAGTTAATTACTACTGTATTGATATTAAAGCGGCCTTATGGGAACCATAAGGCCGGAGGCGTTATTACAAGTTAATTAATTATAGCTAGCCAGTTATTTACTTGCGTTACCGCTGACGGTAGCCGCAGCTCCTAAAGGTGCTAATGCCGCTCTCACATCCGGCGCCAAACCTGTGCCTTGAGTACCGCCATTATTACCGCCTTCAGCCAGCACCATGATGGTCACGCGACGATTACGTGCACGAGACTCCGGGGTGTCGTTAGGTGCGACCGGACGTTTATCCGCATAACCGATCGCTACCATGCGTGCACCATCCACGCCGTTCTTCTCGAACAACCTGATCACGCTACCTGAACGAGCGGCAGAAAGCTCCCAGTTCGATGGAAACACAACCGAGCTGATAGGCTGGTTATCAGTATGCCCTTCGACCTGAATCTGGTGGGTATCTTTTGCCAGCACCTGAGCTACCGCACTGAGTGCTGAAGTGGATTCGCTATGCAAGTCTGCTTTTGCAGTATCGAACAGAACGCTGGCATTGATCTCGATGGAGATCCCTCTGGCTGTCTCTGTGACTTGTACTTTGCCTTCCCGCACCAGTGTTTCCAGCGCCTGCTGCACATCAGAGGCGATGGCTTTCATGTTCTGCCGCTCCTGCTGCTTCTTTTGATCTTCGGAGGGCGCTATCTCTGGTTTATCCGGTTGAATAGTCACCGTTGCCTGCCCCAGGGAGGTTTGACCTGGAGAAGGCTGGTTATCATGACTGGTGGTGTAATCGAACGATGCACGGAGAGACTCTGCCAATGCTTTGTATTTACTGGTATTGAGAATAGACAAGGCATACAACACCACGAAAAAAGCAAATAGCAAAGTGATGAAGTCGGCGTAGGAAACCAGCCAACGCTCTAGATTCTCATGTTCCTCAGCATGTTTCTTGCGGCGCGCCATGATTAGATCATCAATCCGCTATGAAACCGCGCAGGCGGGTTTCGATCAGTCTTGGATTATCGCCATTGGCCACTGCGACCAGACCTTCTACGATCATCGCACGCTTGACCATCTCACGACCGATAGTTGCTTTGATCTTGTTAGCGAACGGCAGGTAGAACAGGTTGGCAGCACCCACACCATAAACCGTTGCCACGAACGCCACCGCGATACCGGCACCCAGTTTTGAAGGGTCGGAGAGGTTCTCCATCACGTGGATCAGGCCCATCACGGCACCCAGAATCCCGATGGTAGGGGAGTAACCACCTGCAGCCTCCCACACTTTCGCTGCCAGACGATAATGCTCGTCATAAGCATCCATTTCCACTTCCATCATCTCGCGTAGTTTTTCCGGCTCGGCACCATCCACCAGCATTTGCAGCCCTTTACGCATGAAAGGGTCGTTCATTTCTGCCAACAATGGTTCCAAAGAGAGCAGTCCGCCGCGACGTGCGGTATTGCCCCAACCCACTACTTGTTCAACGACTTCATCGTAATTGATATTAGGACTGAAGAACACCCAACCCAGCAGCTTTACACCAAGAAAGAACACAGGGGGGGTGAACTGGATCAACGTCGCACCGATGGTGCCTCCGAACACAATACAGAAAGCCGTAACCTGGAGCAGAGAGCCTACATGCCCGCCTTCAAGCACTTGGCCGCCGAGAATGGAGCCGAATGCGAGGAGTATCCCCAGAAGTGTTGTAATGTCTAAGCGAGAATTATTCATATTTATTGTCCGATCCAGTCTTTAAGCTTGGCACGTAAGCGCATAATGGCCTGTGAGTGAATCTGGCACACCCGCGACTCAGAAACATCAAGTACCGCTCCCACTTCCTTCAGATTAAGTTCTTCCTGATAATACATTGCCATGACCATTTTTTCACGCTCCGGCAACTCTTCGATCGCAATAATCAATGCCTGACGCATCCCCTCGTCCTGCATTACCCCAAAGGGACCAGCCCGTCCGTCACTTAAGTTAAGCTCTATCGGCCCTGAATCATCATCGTTCTGAAAGTCCTCATAGTACACGAGTTGATGGCCGCGCGCATCCGTAAGCATCGCCTGATATTCTTGTAACGTCAACTCCATATGGACCGCTATTTGCTGCTCAGTCGGAGGCTTTCCAAGTTTCTGCTGTAACAAAGAGATGGCACGCTCTATATCGCGTGCATTTTTACGTACCGACCGCGGTACCCAATCGATCTCTCTCAACTCATCCAGCATCGCCCCGCGAATGCGCTGTGAAGCATAGGTTTCAAACTGCGCGCCCTGAGTTTCGTCAAAATTATTCAGTGCGTCAAGCAGACCTATCATTCCCGCCTGAACCAGGTCATCTATCTGCACACTGGCCGGCAATCTGGCAGCTAACTGGTATGCGATGCGTTTTACCAGTAATGAATAATCACTTGCAGAACGTTCTATTGCAATTCTTAAGGCCATATCGCTTACTAAACAGCCGCTAGACTACTACTCGTCGTATTCAGTAAACGGCACATAAAAATATCGAAGCGGCTGCCATTCTCTACACTGGGTGCCGGGCTATGCATCATATCCAGTGCCAGCATCTCCAGCATTTCTGCCGCCGCCATACTATCGGCTGATAACACACAGCAGAAATCCAGTTTCAATTTCAAGTATCTATGGCACACGGCAGCCAGTTTATGGAACATGGTCTTGGCCGTAGATTCACTGACGCCGCGGAATAACATCATAAAGTGCCTTTCGCCGCCCATTCTGGTCAAAGTCTTGATATGGCGGTATGCGTGGGTAATGCCATCTTCACTACCATCACACAACACGATCACTTCCGGAGCTGCCAGTGCAAAACCCAAGCCGTGCCTTTGCAAATCGGGTGCAGCATGGATGACGACAAAATCGAAACCGACCGCGAACGCATGAAAGGCATCGATCAATTCCAATCGCGCCGCTTCCATATTACGCTCGATGCGCACCGTATCTGCAGGCAGCAGAGTAATGCCGGCCGCACTCAGCGCGATATCATGCAGCTCTTTTTTGCCGCGCAAAACCTGCCCTACATCTGTAGTCACGGAGCTGCCCAACAAAGGGTGTTCGCCGCCGGCGCACAATTCCTCATCCACCAGCATCACTTTATTATTCTGTGCTGTAAGCGCCAAGGCCAAGGCTGCAGCGACACTCTGGCTGTGGCGACCGGTCAACGCCACCACGCGGACCTCTTCGGCCGCAAACAATTGGCGCAAACCTTGCGCCTGATCGTTGCTGACCCTAGCCAAACAAATCTCCCGTCCCGGTCCAATCCCCTTGCAACACCATCTCTTCCTGGTTGAGTTGCATGGCACCACTAGACTGCCCCTTGAATGCACGATCCACCAGATACGCGGCGTTCGCGGTACGGATATCCTCAGGCACGCGCTGGCCGTTGGTGACGTAATGGAGTTTCAGGCCGTGACGGATCAAACAGTCAAGCGCCGGTGCCAACGATACCGATTCATCCACTTTGGTCAGTATGCAGCCGTCCAAACCTACCCCCTGATGCGCCCTGACAATATCATCCAACGTCACACCCTGTGCCGTTGCCGGCAATATCAGTTGGCGTTTTACCTGACGATTATCGCCGCACAAGAATTTTATTTGCTCGGGAATATTACGGTCGCGCTGACTCATGCCTACCGTATCCACCAGCACTAAGTGGCTGCGTTGCAGATCTGCAAGCGTCCCATCAAGCTCGGCTTCTTCCTTGATCGCATACACAGGCACATTCAAAATACGCCCGTATATCCTTAATTGCTCATGCGCGCCGATGCGATAACTATCGGTAGACAGCAATGCCACATTGGATGCGCCGAATCGCAGGACTGCATGGGCCGCCAGCTTGGCGACTGTGGTGGTTTTTCCCACTCCGGTCGGGCCGACCAGCGCGACCACGCCACCACGTTCGATAACGTCGGATTCGGTGTCGTCCACTTTCAGGTTATGCGTAATAGCCGCTTTCAGCCATTTGATACCGCGCTCGAAATCGAGGCCCAAGGGCAAGGCATCAACCAGCTTACGGGACAGTGCCGGACTGAAGCCGGCACCGAATAAAGCGCGCAACAATTCAGCTTTAATAGGGTCGCGCCGCGCCAATTCTCCCCAGGCAAAGCCGGAAAGCTGGCCTTCCAACAGACTGCGCAGATGCTTGATCTCGAAGGCCATGCCTGCCACCGCTGAATTCAGCTCAGGGATAGGTTCTTCTTCCGGCAACTCGTCAGGCTGTATCTCCCACCGGGGTTTTCTTGACTGAGCTGCGGGTGAGGCTTCCTGGCCGTTGGCAGCACGGGGCTTTTTGGCGCGCGGTTCTGAAGCCGCTTTGGCTGAAGGAGCGCTTTCGTTTGCGGCGATCTTGCTGGAAAACTTATTGACGGTTAACTCGGATTCATCAAGCTCTTCACGATGATTCAGTATCGCGGCGATCGCCTCGGCACCGAACATCGGCTTGGCAGCGGGCTTGCTTTTCTCTGCTGCAGGGGCGGGCTTTTGATAGGTAACGTTGTCGACCTCGCTCCCGGCCACGGCGACGATCTCGACCCCGTCTTTGACTTTGCGGTTGGAAATGATCAACGCATCACCGCCTAATGCCTCACGCACCAAGTCCATGGCTTCGCGGGAGTTGCTACCGTAAAATTTCTGCATATTCATTTATATTCTTCCCTCAGGCCTAAATTGACTTGCCGTGCACAACACAAAGCCAAGCACATTAAGGCTGATAGGGAAGTCTATCACGGGAAAAGTACCAAAATAAAGCAAAAACTTACATAAGTCTCGCAAAAACCAACGGCAACCTCTATGTTTTCACTTGGGTTTTACTTTTCGGCCACTCCCCCTAACACACCCGACAAGATGAAATTTTCAATCAGTCCCTAAAATCGGATCATACTGATTTGGGCTCGCAGGTTTTCCGCCAGCGTAGCGATCTCCCTTGTCGTGGTATTGAGAACATCCACATGACTTTGGTTAGCAGTAGCCGCACTCTCGATCTCGGCTACACGTCCGCGTATGGCTTGCACTTCCACTTGATGGTCGCGAGTCACCACATCGATCTCGCTATTGACCATGTAAATATGCTGGGCAGATTCCTGGATCTCCTGCAACTTCGATTCCGCTTCTCTAGCGACCTCTACACTGGTATCGGCATGCGCATGCGCCTGTTGCATCAATTCAGCAGCGTCCTGTGCCATGTTACGTAAGCTGGCCATGATGTGGTCGATCTCCGTGGTCGCGTTGCTGGTGCTCTGGGAAAGTTTTCTTACTTCATCGGCTACCACAGCAAAACCCCGGCCAGCTTCACCTGCCCGTGCAGCTTCGATTGCGGCGTTCAGCGCCAGCAGATTGGTTTGATCTGCAATATCGCGAATAATGGACAATACATTGGTCACCTTACGTGAGTCTTCTTCCAGTTGCAGGATCACATTCGCCGTGGATTGCACCTCTTCAGCAAGACTGGAGATCGAATTTCTACTCTCGACCACCACTTCCCTGCCCTGTTGCGAAGCTTTCGCAGAGCTACCTGCCCTCTCTGCCGCCATCCCCGCTTTATTGGCGATCAGATCCACTTTAGCGGCGATGCCTTTCGCGCCCCTATCGATCGCCTGTATCTGCTCGTTCTGTTGCAACACTGCTTTGGTAGTGGTGTCTGCCACTCTGGACAAGGAGTTCACCGTCGCTCCCAGCCCCTGAGCAGTTCTATCCAGCGTGCTTGCGAGTTGCTGGAATTCCGCCAGCAGATTATTGACTGCAGTCGCGATATCGCCCACTTCATCGTCGGATTTACGTGTTAGACGACGGGTGAGATCGTGAGTAGAAGCGATCTCCCCCAGCGACTTGCTCATTTCCTTGAATGGGCTGGTCACAAAACGGGTGGTTAAGTACGCCATTGCCACCACCCCCAGGAATACGATCAGCGCCAGGATCAGGCTGCCCGTCATCAACTGGTTAATGAGCTGTCCGGAAGTGCCTGCCAAGGCGAGGGTTTCATCCGAGACCGATTGCACCAGCTTGTCGAGCAGGGTTTTGGCGGCATCGGTGCTGGTGCTGAATTCTCCCAGCACTGCACGCACGCGATCCCAGTCCACTTCTTGCGCAGTGATCGCAGCCGAGAACTTTTGGGTGATCGCATGTTGATTGTCTATCATGGTATGCAAGGAAGCTTCATAGTCATGAAACTCCGGCAGGGTACTGGCATCCTGCAATTGTTTTTGCATATCGGCCATGTCTTGCTGGTAACGCTTTTCAAACGCAGCGCGGTCTGCCGTCGCATAAAACTCATATAGATGAGATTTTTGCGTCTGAAAACCGTCTTTAAGATTGTTGATAGCGATCAACCCCGGCAGCTTCTTTTCAGCCAGGGTGACGGTGGTCGCTTCGATGCGCTTGCCGTTGAAGAAGGTCAGCCCCGCAAAGCCCAGCAACAGGATAAAACCGGCCAGATAACCCGCCAGTATCTTTTGTGAGATATTCAGTCGCATTGCGTACCCCTCCCCCTTTTAAACCTCTGTTATACCACTCAGTGACATTTCAATCTACCGAGAAAACGGTATGCAGGGGTTATTCCACCGCGAATGTACGCACCGACGACCAACCCAGCCGATCTATGTGCCGGATTTCTTGCAGCAACGCCGACTCAACCAGTAATCCAGACTGATCTTACCCGCTCCGCCGAACATCAACGGCAGGAACATCACAATGAACATCAGCGGCAATTTGTAGTTGCCGAAGCCGTCACCCTGTTCATCGACGATGCGGTAGCCGCGCCATAGTTCACCCAGCGTATGCCAGTGCATAGGCCAATGCACCGTGGAGATCGCGACGATGGTGAGTATGATCAGCGAGATACTCGTGAAGCGAACCGCCAGCCCGAGTACCAACGCGACCGACCCCAGCAGTTCGAACCAGGTTGAGATCGCCCAGCTAACGTTGGCCGATACCAGGTTGAAAGGAAAGGGAAATGTCAGGTCGGCGAACCAGTTGTCGCCGGTATATTTTTCATACCCCGCTTCACCGTACTCCCACGCCAGTATCAAACGTAGCGCCAGCGGCGGAATGATGGGGGCGAGGATCTCGGCGATCCACACCAGCTTGCAATACAGTGCTATCAATCTATTCATTTTTATTCTCCCTGGGTTACTTTCTTAATGTACTTCCCACTTAATAGAAACTCTGTTCAACAAACCCCGATAATCACTTGTTCGGTACGCAGGTTCTCAAGTATCTCCTGCCCACCTTTGATAACCACTTCCGGTTTCGGATGCTGCATCTCTGTCGCGATCTGTTGTAATGCCTGCTCCCCGCTCAAAGTGCCGGTGCTTAATAACGCCAACAAACGGGCGCTCACCGGATTAAGTATGATGAACTTGACTATATCGTCAGCACGTCGAAACACCACGACATGCGTCATTTCATCATCCGCCTGATCAGGCTGGAAACGCTTGCTGATGCGATGTACCGCATAGGGGTAATTCAACAATGCCAAGGCTGGCGCCAATACCGGACGGCTCGTTAACAGGTCACCCTGCCGGTGTTCAGCGGCAGTCGCATCGGAGAACGCTATTGCCATCTCTATCCATTCGTAATGCGCAAGACTGTATAAAAAGCCCGGCACATCTTCTTGCGTAGTTTCCAGCCAGCGCAAGAACTCTTCCGGTATCTGACGGAATAACGGCGAACTGCATTGATGTTCGATAAAGAAACGGCGTAATAACTTCTTCCAGCGCCGCACGCCCAAAAGATTGCGGCATACCGGAAAACACGCGGAAACCGATTCCGACAGATTGTTGAATACGATCTCGGTATACACACCCATGCGGCGGGCATTCACGCCTTTAGGCCGATGCGTGCCGAGGGGGTCGCGGATGTGGCGCGTGAACTGCTGTTGATAACCTTGCAACTGGCTCATGCTACCGCCCGTCTATTCATTTTGTGGCGTTGCTGCAAACTGGCAATGTGGATGATCTCTTGTTCCAACTCTGCCAGCGGCGGGATGTTCATGTCGCGTTCAAGCAGCGTAGGTGCCACGCCGAATAAGCGATAGGTTTCTTCCAGCAGGTCCCACACCGGGTCTATCACCGGCGCGCCATGGGTATCGATCAACAGATCGTCGGCTTCGCGATAATGACCGGCGGTATGGATATAGGCGATACGCTCGCCCGGCAGGCCGCGTAGCATGTCCATAGCATCGAAGCCGAAATTGACGCTGTTGACGTAGATATTGTTCACATCCAGATGCAGATCGCAATCGGCTTCGCTGAGTACCGCGCGGATGAATGTGAGCTCATCCATCTCGGTGATGGGAGCATGCACGTAATATGAGGCGTTCTCTACTGCGATACGGCGTTCCAAAATGTCTTGCGTGCGACGTATGCGTGCTGCCACATGTTTGACCGCTTCTTCGGTAAAAGGGATAGGCAACAAATCGTACAGATAGCCATCGGCGCTGCAATAGCTCAGATGTTCGGTATAAAGGTGGATCGCATGTCGATCAAGAAAACTTTTGACGCGCTGCAGAAACAGTTCATTCAAGGGGTCGGGGCCGCCCAGCGACAACGATAAACCATGGGCCGCCAGCGGATAACGCTCGGCGAACCAATCCAGTTGTTTAGCGGAACGTCCGCCTACGCCTATC
>DATBPY010000102.1:0-30708 GCA_036561085.1 Methylophilaceae bacterium
TTCAATTTGAATACATACCGCGCCGGATGGCTGTGGATGAATTCTATGGCTAGGGCGTAATCGGTAAACCGATGGGAAGCGACGATCTTCAGCCCCATTTTTGCGAACATCTGCTGCCCATAACTGCGATCACTTTCCAGCTTATCGCCGAAAGTACTTCCGCCTATTACCTGGTAGCCATCCCGGCGCAATTCATCCTGTATCTCCCCGAAGCCTGTACCTTCGAACAGGATGATCCCCTCATTGCCTGCTTCGCGTATCCACGGCAATGCCTCGGCCCAATCCTCAACACGTTCGAGCATGCCTTGGTAAATATCCTGGGACTCAGGTGATTCGACGAAAATCTTTACTTCATGCCCTTGCTCGGAAAGACGAAAATACATATCCCCCAAGTCGCATCCCTCGCCGACCCCGAGGAATCTCAATGGAAGCGAGCCCCAGTCATGCCCTGAGGGATATGCGTCTTGTGTAGCTGCGATTTATAAAGTTGCGTGGCCAATAACCCTGCCGGGCTATGATGCAGCGCAGGGCTGATAGCCGGGATCAGCAATTGCATCACTTCGTCGAGATTATTCGTCGCCATCAGTTGCTTTTCCAAAGCGGCTACATCCGCATCCTCGGAGTGCACGGCTGCATGGGTCGCAGCAGGTGGTAGCTGCGAAATATGTGAAGTCAGATATGACACTTTAGGTTGCGACAGCAGTCGCAATTCTTCATGACGCTCACCCGCGATCCAATCATAGATCACCTGTTTTTCATAACCGTTGAATACGCCGAACATGCGTGCGCCATCGCCTTCGATCAGCTTCCAGAAACGGCTTAAGCGCGGATCCTGGTGGCGTTTGATCCAGCCGTTCTCGATCAAGCTATTGATGAATTCCGGCATCCGGGAAGAGTCTGATAACCAATCATTGAGAGTCTTGCCGTTGAAGCGACATTTGCTGGAATGCATATGCTGGCCGAACACGCTTTTTGCTTTGAGGATGGCAAGGAACTCGCGATCCAGATCGAACAGGCTGATGATTTTTTCCGTTCCCAACCCCAGATCATTCAATTGGTAACCATTGTTGACCCGCCTCATGAAGTCGGGGGTGTCTGCCATTGTCGGCATTGCTTCAGTTAATGCCTGCCGAGCTTTTCTGGCATGCCCCGTCGCAGCGTTATCCACGGTGACATGCAGCAAGAAATAATAGGGATTGATGCCAAGTTCCTTTAGCTCATGCGAGGTGATCAACAGATGCAACGGCAATTGCTCATATCCAAGATTGAAGCCTATGGTTTCCGGAATGTAGTTCGCCGCGTTGTAGCCTAAGGACAATTGAATCGCGCCTTGGACAAAGTACTCATCGGGCAGATTCTGCCATTGGTCGCATTCATGCTCCGCCAGCAGTTTTTTATAGAGCAGCACATGGTTCTTGGTTGCATCGCCTTCGCCCAGTTCTTCCAGATAGGTATCTATCAAATGTGTATAGCGATGCTCCCTCCACAACCGGCATAAGCCATATAACCATGCGCCGTCCACTAACTTGGTAGGCGCGACTGATTGCAGGAAATTCAGGGCGTGCGACTTAGTGTGGAACAATCGGCGGGGCGCACCTCGCTCTCGTTCGGATAGATATTTTTGGTACTGTTTACCGGTTTCAGTATTGGCTTGCTCCAGCCATAGAGCAATATCTGCAATATTCCGTGGCAATGGCGAGGCCATATTCGCCACAGCTTGCAATTTTTCATTTAGATAAAGCTGGGACGACAATCGGTCTTTTGGGGTGAAATGGTCACGGGTGAGGGTCAGGTAGAGCGGTTTGGATAAAGCGGGCGTAAATGTAGCGGCTTGGTGCGAAGCCATGTTTCCGGGGATCCCGTAGCGGTGATCGACCCTGTTTACCAGAGACATATTGCGTTCCAACATTCTTACCTCAACTTGCTTGTAGGGGTGTTATTTCATAGCATTTATACGGATTAAAATGCATTATCCTTACGCAAATGTGTGGACTCTAGAGGTATAAGGCTGAGAAAGCTGTAGGATAAAGATGACAAGGAATAATGGAAGCAAGCCTATAGATATCCGGCACCGCACCCTGGCTGATTTATTGAGGACGGTTAAAGAGACGGGGTATGGTTTTACTACCATCACCCCTTTCAGCCACGCCATAGTGAATGCCAGACCGGGTAACCAGTGGGCGAAAATGCCCGAAGCTGCTGCTTCGCAGCACAGTATATTGCAGGACATCTTCGGTTGGAGCCGTGCTTTCCACCAATCGCAACTCGGCCCGGAAATCTTCGACCTGATGGAAAAGGCCAATGTGCTCGAAAAGTTCGAAGACGGCTGGCGAAGCAAGGTACGCATCAGCACTATGCGCCATGCAAAGTTCGGCTGCCATTGCTTCCTCCATTCGGCCTACCCGTCCAGCCAGGAGAATGCCGTTTTTTTCGGGCCTGATACTTACCGCTACCTGCATGAGATCGACAGAGAGGTTAATGTGCGAACCTTGCATGGGCATGACATCGAACGTGCAGTGGATATAGGCGCCGGCGCAGGTCCTGGGGCGATATTGCTGGCATTGTATTACCCACAGGCAGATGTGTACGCCGCCGATATCAACCCGGATGCGCTGGAACTCACTGCGGTGAATGCCGAAGTAGCAGGTGTGGGCAACGTGATCCCGCTCTATAGCAATCTGCTCGCGGATATTGCAGGGCAGTTCGACCTGATTACTGCCAATCCGCCTTATTTGATAGACGATGATAAACGCACCTATAGGCACGGCGGCGATGACGATGGTGCCGACCTGTCTTATGCCATCGTCGAGGCTTCTATGCCACGCCTTAACCAGGCAGGGGCGCTACTGCTGTATACCGGCGTCGCTATTAAAGATGGGCAGGATACTTTTCAAAAGCGGGTGGAACAGTATCTGGGGGCTTTACAGAAAGACATAGCTTGGACTTACCATGAGATAGATCCCGACATTTTCGGCGAGGAGCTGCTCAAGCCGTCCTATAGGGCAACTGATCGGATCGCTGCAGTATTATTAAGGCTGCACAGAGGAATGACTATTTATTAACTAATGAAAATCATTAGGCCATATTCAGCACTTCGACGAATCTTTGCAGCTTGCATAAGCCTATAGTTCACTCAAGCACTCTGAGTGCAGTAACACCAAACTAAACACTTAAGGAGAATAACCATGTGGACCAAGCCAGCTGCTACTGAAATGCGTTTCGGTTTTGAAGTTACCATGTACGTTTGCAATCGCTAAGATTGGAAACCTACAGACTTAAAGACTAAACTCTTTAAGTCACCAAAGACCCGCGACCGAGAGGCGCGGGTTTTTTGTTGTCTGGAAATAATGAAAAACTACTTATAAACCGCTGCTTCGGCAGCTTTTTATTGGTGGTAAAATGGCAAAATGAATAAAGCCCCGGACAAAGCCATACAGGCCAAAACCATACAGGCCGTTCGCGGCATGAACGACATCCTGCCTGCCGAAGCTGCGTTGTGGGAATCGTTTGAAGACACCGTACGTGCTTGGCTGCATGGTTACGGCTATACCCAGATACGCACTCCTATCGTTGAATCTACCGATCTATTCGTGCGATCCATCGGCGAAGTCACAGACATCGTCGAAAAGGAGATGTACAGTTTTGAGGACAAGCTCAACGGCGAGCGTCTTACCATGCGGCCGGAAGGCACAGCGAGTTGTGTACGAGCCGTGATAGAACATAACCTGCTGTATAACGCGCCGCAACGCCTCTGGTACATGGGGCCGATGTTCCGTCACGAGCGTCCGCAAAAAGGTCGTTACCGTCAATTCCACCAGGTAGGGGTGGAAGCGCTGGGTTACGAAGGACCGGATATAGACGCCGAGCACATCATCATGACCGCTCGATTATGGAAGCTACTGGGTTTGGAGGACGTGGCGCTGGAGATCAATACACTGGGTAACAGCGAGACGCGCAGTCGTTATCGCCACAGCTTGATCAACTACTTCGGGCAGCATGCCGATCATCTTGATGAAGATGCCAAAAGACGCCTGCATAGCAACCCTTTGCGTATCCTGGATAGTAAGAACCCGGCCATGCAAGCGATGATAGAAGCCGCGCCGAAATTGATAGATGAGATGGATGACGTATCCAGAGCGCATTTCGAGGATATGCAAGCGATTTTGAATGATGCCGGTATCGCCTACCGCATCAATACGCGCCTGGTGCGCGGGTTGGATTATTATAATGCCACGGTGTTCGAATGGGTCACGACTCGCTTGGGGGCGCAAGGCACGGTGTGCGCAGGCGGGCGCTACGATAGCTTGATAGAGCAGATAGGCGGCAAACCTGCCCCCGCATGCGGTTATGCCATGGGTGTGGAGCGCTTGCTGGCGCTGATGCAGGAACAAGGAGATCAGCCGCCCGCGCTACCGCCGGATGCCTATCTGGTGCATGCGGGGGAATTAGCTGCAAGGATCGCACCGCATATTGCCGAGAGCCTGCGCGATGCCGGTTTGAGCGTGATACTGCATTGCGGCGGCGGTAGCTTCAAGTCGCAGATGAAAAAAGCGGATGCCAGCGGCGCCGATGTCGCCATCATCATTGGCGACGACGAAGCGGCAGCGGGCGAGGCCAGTATCAAACCGCTACGCGGTACAGGGGAGCAAAAACGGGTGAGTTTAAACAATTTGCCTGAGGCGTTGAGCGCATGAGCGATCTGCTGCGGGTGGAGAATCTCACGGTAGCACCCAGTGCTAATCCGCAGCGCTTGTTGGTGAATAACGTGTCGTTCACTCTGCAATCCGGTAAAACCATCTGCATCGTGGGCGAATCCGGTAGCGGTAAAAGCCTGACTGCATTGACCATCATGGGCCTGCTGTCGCCGGCCTTGAAGCGGACTGGCGGCAGTGTCAGTTTCCAGGGCAAGGAATTAACGGGCTTATCCAACGAACAGATGTCGGATATACGCGGCAAACGCATAGGCATGATCTTTCAGGAGCCCATGACCTCGCTTAACCCGGTGCTCACCGTGGGTTATCAGATCGGCGAGAGCCTGGCGTACCACCTCGGCCTGGGCGGTAGAGCATTGAAGAGCAGGATTGAAGCGTTGTTGCTGCAAGTAGGTATTCCACCTGAGCGTGCCAATGCCTATCCCGACGAGCTTTCCGGCGGTCAGCGCCAGCGCGTGATGATTGCCATGAGTATCGCCTGCGAGCCGGCCATGCTGATCGCCGATGAGCCTACCACTGCGCTGGATGTCACCGTGCAAGCACAGATACTGGCGTTACTGGCCGAACTTAAAAGCCGTATGAACATGGGCATGTTGTTCATCACCCACGATTTCGGTGTGGTGGCGGATATCGCCGATGATGTGGTCGTGATGTTCCGCGGCGAGATCGTTGAAACAGGACCGGTACAGCAAGTATTGGAAGATCCTCGGCATCCTTATACCAAAGCATTATTGGATTGCGTGCCTGATGCCGAAGGTAAAAAAGCGCTGAAACCCATTGATTATGCATGGCTGGGACAACCCGCATGAGCGGCATCATTCTATCTGCCAACAACCTGACCAAAACTTACCGCCAGCGTAGCGGTCGGTTCGGTTTTGGGCACAAGCTGGTGAAGGCGCTGGATGATGTCAGTATCAATATCAAGACCGGCTCCACCTTGGCGATCGTGGGTGAATCCGGTAGTGGAAAATCAACTCTTGCACGTTGTCTGCTACAATTGCTGCCCCTTGACGCTGGCACGGTGCAGTTTCAGGGGCTGGATCTGGCGACCCTGAGCGGGGATGCATTGCGCGCAGTGCGACGCGATTTGCAAATGGTATTCCAAGACCCTTTTGCATCGCTTAATCCGCGCATGAAAGTTGGCGAGATCGTTGGCGAAGGACTCCTGATTCATAACATCGGTAGTGCACAAGAGCGCGCCCACGCTGTATTGCGCATGCTGGAGAGAGTAGGGCTGTCGGCTGCCGATATCAACAAATATCCGCATGAATTCTCCGGCGGGCAGCGACAGCGTGTGGGCATTGCGCGTGCATTGGTACTGCAACCCAAACTGGTGATTTGCGATGAGCCGGTTTCGGCGTTGGATGTTTCGATCCAGGCGCAGATATTGTTATTGTTAAAAGAATTGCAGCAGGAAATGGGCTTGAGTTATTTATTCATCAGCCATGATTTAAGAATAGTGCGTCACGTTGCCGATGAGATCGCGGTGATGCATGACGGAAAAATAGTAGAGCAGGGTGAGGTGGAGGCCATATATTCCGCTCCGCAACAGCTATACACGCAGAACTTGTTAAATTCGATCCCGGGTCGGCAACACCGTACCGCATCAATCATATAGGACGCAACATGGCATACGATTTAGAAGAGCAGGAACAGTTGGAAGAACTCAAGGCCTGGTGGAAACGCTACGGCAATACCGTGCAATGGGTCGTACTGATAGCATTGATCATAGCCGCCGGTTTTCAAGGCTGGAAATACTACCAATACCGCCAAAATTCGCAGGCATCCGTATTATACGAATCTCTGCAAAGACTGAGTGTCACCGATACCAAATCGGTACGCGCGGTCTCTTCACAGATCATGGATAAATACGGCGATACGCCGTATGCATCGCGTGCCGCACTCCTTGCAGCGCAGACCAATTATGTGGCGAAAGATAAAAAAAGCGCTACCGCGCAACTGGAATGGGTGATGGGTCATGGCAATGATGAAAGCATGCACACCATTGCCATGCTGCAATTGGCCGGATTGAAATATGAAGACAAGCAATACGATGCTGCATTGAAACTGTTGGAAACCAAGCATGATCCGGCGTTCGATGGATTGGTTGCCGACCTGAAGGGCGATATCCTGGTGGCGCAAGGTAAGACGGCGGAAGCTAAAAAAGCCTACCAAGATGCATTGAGCAAGCTTGAACCAAAGAATAGTTTTCGCAAATATACCGAGCAAAAACTTGATGGACTAGGTAGCTAGGATTAAAGGACTGATGCTCATGCGTTTTTTGCTTATATTGTTGCTCGCTCTATTGGCGGGTTGCACTTCCGTTACCGATCTCAAGGATGATTTCACCGAGCGTTTTATGGGGCGTGAGCCGGCCCATGCTCCCAGCGAATTGAAAGAAGACTTCAAGCCAAGTGTAGAACTTAAGGTTTTATGGCAAGCCAATGTAGGCGCCTCGACAGATTTTGACTTTGTTCCGGCCGTATATGATAACGCCGTGTTCGCCGCGAGCCAGACCGGAGACTTGTACAAGCTGGACAGCGTTACGGGCAAACCTCTCTGGCATGTGGTGGCGGGAGAGAATATTTCCGGCGGCGTAGGTGCGGGCGAAGGCTTGGTGCTGGTAGGTACCAGCAAAGGCATGGTGTTGGCATTCGATGAAAAAACCGGGAAAGCATTGTGGCAATCCAAAATAGCCAGCGAGATACTTTCTCCTCCTAAAGTGTTCAAGGACGTGGTGGTGGTGCGTAGCGGCGATTCACGTATTTACGGGCTGAATGCAGCTGACGGCAAGCGCAAATGGGTATACGAAAGAGTAACGCCGGCCTTGACCTTACGTAGCAGCGCCGGAGTAACGGTGGATGGAGAAGGTGCTGTATTCGCAGGGTTTTCCGGCGGCAAACTGGTTGCATTGAATAGCGCAGACGGCAGAGTGTATTGGGAAGCTACTGTCACCTTACCCAAAGGTGCCACGGAGATCGAGCGTATCGCCGACATCACCAGTTTACCGGTAGTGGAAGGTCGTTATGTCTATGCGGTTGCTTACCAAGGCAGTGTCGTCTCTATAGAACGCGCATCCGGCAAAGTGCTATGGAATCACGAGCTCTCGAGTTACAACGGTTTGGCCGTAGATGGCGCGGTGATTTACGTCACGCAAGGCAACGATGCCATGTATTCACTGGATTATGCTTCCGGCCGTAGTTACTGGCGACAAGGAGATCTGCTGTATCGTCAATTATCCGCCCCTGTGGTGTTGGACCGTTCTGCCTTGGTGGGCGATCTGGAGGGTTGGGTACACTTATTGGCTCGTGACGACGGTGCTATTGTCGGTCGTATTAAAACCGATGGTACGGCCATCATGCCGCAACCGGTTGAACTCGCCAGCGGCATCGCATTAGTACAAACGCGTGGCGGTGGGCTATTCGCCATCGCTATTAAATAAGTACATGCTTCCTACCATCGTCCTCGTCGGCCGGCCTAATGTCGGCAAATCCACGCTTTTCAATCGGCTGACTAAAACCCGTGACGCCTTGGTGGCGGACTTTCCCGGCCTGACCCGGGATCGTCACTATGGTAGGGGCGTGATAGGCGACAGGCCCTATCTGGTGGTGGATACCGGCGGTTTTGAACCATCCGCGGACAACGGCATCATGGTCGAGATGGCCAAACAGACCTTGCAGGCGATCGATGAGTCCGATGCCATTATCTTTTTGGTGGATGGCAGGCAAGGCGTCACGCCGCAAGACAAGATCATCTCCGATCGCTTAAGGCGTAGCAAACGCCCTGTCGTCCTCGCAGTGAACAAGTGCGAGGGCATGAACCGCGCGACGGTGGTGGCCGAATTCTATGAGCTGGGGCTGGGCGAGCCTTATGCCGTCTCTTCCGCTCACGGTGAGGGTATACGCGATCTGGTCTCGTTGGCACTGGAAGATATGCCCCCCGAGCCAGAAGAGGATGAAGACGAGAATGAAAGAAACCCCAGGATCGCACTGGTGGGTCGCCCCAATGTAGGCAAATCTACCATGATCAATACCCTGCTGGGAGAAGAGCGCGTGATCGCCTTTGATCAGCCGGGCACTACACGCGATGCTATCCATATCGATTTCGAGCGCGAAGGGAAAAAATATACATTGATCGATACCGCCGGTATCCGGCGGCGCGGCAAGGTATTCGAGGCGATAGAAAAGTTCTCCGTCATCAAGACCTTGCAGGCGATCGAGGATGCGAATGTGGTGGTATTGGTGCTGGATGCACAGGATGCCATCACCGAGCAGGACGGCAGCTTGGCAGCATTCGTACTGGAAACCGGGCGGGCTTTGGTGGTGGCGGTGAATAAATGGGACGGCTTGAAAGAAGAAAAACGCGATGAAGTAAAAAAAGATATCGCACGCAAATTGAGTTTTCTTACCTATGCTAAATTCCACTATGTTTCAGCACTGAAGGGGCAAGGATTGCCGCCATTGTTAAAGTCGGTGGATGGAGCATTTGCTGCGGCCATGGCAAAACTTTCTACGCCAAAATTAACTAGAGTACTGGAGCAGGCAGTAGAACAGCATGCCCCCCCGATCTCTGCCGGTATCCGTCCGAAATTACGTTATGCCCATCAAGGCGGTAAGAATCCGCCTATCGTTGTCATTCACGGCAACCATACCACTCGCATCCCTGCGAGCTATAAGCGCTATCTGGAAAAGACTTTCCGTACTGCATTCGAACTTACCGGCACGCCGCTATTGATCCAGTTCAAAACGGGTAGCAACCCCTTTGATGATAAGTAAATAGGCCGATTCGCTTGCCGTAGTTCCGGCGGTGCGTTACGCTAGCAGTCGTTTTGACGAACCACGGATTTGCAAGGAAAAATAATGGCTCAAGATGCTCTGCCTCCAATGCCTGATAACAACCTGCAAAGGGATGAGGATTTACGCCTTTTTCGTGGCATTTTTGAAAGCAGCGGCGAAGGCATCATGGTCACCGATGCGCAAGAAGTCATCGTCGCCGTCAATCGTGCATTCACTTCGATCACCCAATTTTCCCCAAATGATGTGCTGGGCCAAACGCCCCGAGCGATCAAGTCCGGTCGCCACGACAAGATATTCTTTCAGGAGTTGTGGACCAAGCTGAAGCAGGGCGGTTACTGGCAGGGCGAGATATGGAACCGGCGTAAAGACGGCAGCTTGATGCCGACTTGGTCCAACATCAGCGCGGTGAAGAACCAGAAAGGCCAGGTCACTCACTATTTCTCCACTTTTTCCGACATCAGCGATCATATGGCGGCGGAAGAGCGCATCCGCCAGCTCGCTTTTTACGACTCCCTGACCGGCTTACCCAACCGCGCTACTTTTTACAGCCTGATCAAACAGACACTCATCCTCGCCCGGCGTGACGACATTTCCGGCGGCGTGATGTTTATCGACCTGGATCGTTTCAAACACATCAACGATACCTTAGGCCATGGTGCCGGGGATGAACTGGTGCGCCGTGTTTCGGCACGACTTAAGACTTGCCTGAGGTCTTCCGACGTAGTGGCAAGATTAGGCGGGGACGAGTTCGTGGTGGGCTTGTTCGATGTCAAGGCGCAGGAAGATGCCGCCATCGTTGCACAGAAGATGCTGGCGACTTTTGCCACGCCATTCCTGATCGAAGGTCATGAGATCTCCATTTCCGCCAGTATCGGCATCAGCGTCTATCCAAACGACGGTACGGAAGTAGACGATCTGATCAAGTTCGCGGACATTGCCATGTACCGCGCCAAGGAGCGCGGGCGCAATACTTATCTGTTCTATTCCAACGACATGAATGTGCGTTCGATAGAGAAATTGCAGATGGAAAGCAATCTGCGGCGGGCCATAGATCGCAAGGAATTGCTGTTGCATTACCAGCCTCAGGCCGATATCCATACCGGAGAGATGACCGGTGCCGAAGTGCTGATCCGTTGGCAGCATCCGGAACGGGGCATGGTGTCGCCCGGTCAATTCATCCCGATCGCGGAAGAAACCGGCTTGATCGTACGCATCGGACGCTGGGTGATGGATCAGGCTGTGGCGCAGAATAAGGCGTGGCAGGATAAAGGTTTGCCCATCATGAAGCTGGCGGTCAACCTGGCGGCGCAGCAGTTTCATCCTGCATTGACTGATGAAGTATCGTCAATCTTGCTGGAACACGATCTGTCTCACGAATACCTGGAGCTGGAGATCACCGAAAGCATGGTGATGCATAACCCGGATCAGGTCGTCGATATGCTGAAGAACATGGAGAAGATGGGGATCAAAACCTCGTTGGACGACTTCGGTACCGGTTATTCGTCGTTGTCTTACCTGAAGCGTTTTCCCATCTACAAACTGAAAGTCGACCAATCTTTCGTGCGCGGTTTGCCTGGGGATGAAGACGATGCGGCCATCACCCGCGCCATTATCGGCATGGGTAAGAGTCTGGGTCTCAGGGTGATTGCAGAAGGGGTGGAAACTAGAGAGCAGCTGGAATTCTTACGCGCCGAAGGCTGCGACGAGATACAAGGGTATCTGTTCAGCAAACCCATCCCGCCCGAGGAATTCGAGAAGCTACTGGATAAGGATCACCGGTTCCCGGTATAGATTTCCAGCTTAAGGTTTATTGCCGAACAGCACTTCCCAGAATTTCCACCATTGTTTATTATCTTCCGGCACTTTCCCGGTCAGGAAGTCACTTTGCGGATAGCTGGCCTTCAGTACGCGTAGCGTATCCTGCTTA
The DNA here is from genome assembly GCA_036561085.1 of Methylophilaceae bacterium. Lineage (GTDB taxonomy): Bacteria > Pseudomonadota > Gammaproteobacteria > Burkholderiales > Methylophilaceae > CAILHX01. Next base: position 11,436 of record DATBPY010000102.1, read on the forward strand.
TAGTCTTCCAGCCCCAGCGACTCATAGGCACTGATCATAATAATCAGAGCTTCTTCCTGCGTCGGTGCTTCAGGATATTTTTCCAGAACATATTTGCAGCGGTTGATAGCGGCCAGATAAGCTTGTCGCGCCATATAATATCGGGCTACATGTATTTCATGCTCGGCCAGAGTGTTGACCAGGAAGCCCATGCGCTGGATGGCATCTTTTGCGTATTTGCTATCCGGGTATTTGGCGACCAGGTCTTTGAAATATAGAAACGAATCGCGCAGGGTTTTAGGGTCGCGGTCGCTGATATCTTGTTCGGTGAGTTTTTCCACGATCCCGCGTTCATTGAATGTCGCCAACCCTTTCAGGTAATAGGCGTAATCCACATTGGGATGGTGCGGGTGTTGTTTGATAAAACGGTCTGCAGCGGCAATGGCGGCTGCAGGATCGGGTTTTTTGTAATAGGCGTACGCGATCTCGAGCATGGCTTGCACCGCATATGTACCATGAGGATAGCGCGATTCAATTTTCTGGAAGTAACTGATGGCTTTGTCATAATCGTGATCGCGTATTTGGGCTTCGCCGGCGGCAAAGATCTTTTCCGGTCCCCAGCCTTTGGTGTCGTCAATATCGGTCGGTGCGCCGAAAATGGCGCAGCCGGACAAAACCCACAAGGAAATAAGCGCTACGGCGAAAACACGTTTCATGGATAATACTTTCATAGATACAATCGTTGACCTACCACTAAACCGAATTGACGGAATTATAACTTAATGACCGGCCCACAGCCCATTTCACTCACTGTTCCTGCCGATTGTGCCGGCATGCGCCTGGATCAGGTGTTGGCAAAATTATTGCCGGCATATTCGCGCAGCCGCCTGCAAGGCTGGATCAAAGCCGGACTGGTAAAGATAGGCGGCGTGAATGCCGATGCCAAGACCAAGGTATGGGGTGGCGAGCAGGCTGTGATCATGCCGCAACCTTTACCGGAGGAGTCTGCATTTATCGCGGAAGATATCGACCTGGATGTCGTATTTGAAGACGATCATATTCTGGTCATTAATAAGCCAGCTGGTCTAGTCGTCCATCCCGCCGCGGGTAATTGGCAAGGCACATTGCTGAATGGGTTGTTGCATCACTATCCGGGTATTGAAGCGGTACCGCGCGCAGGCATCGTGCACCGTCTGGACAAAGAGACCAGCGGCTTGCTGGTGGTGGCGAAAACCATCACTGCGCAGACCAATCTGGTACGCCAGCTACAGGCACGAACGGTGAAGCGCGAGTATCGTGCCATCGTGTGGGGCGTTGTACATGGTAAAGGCAAGGTCAACGCCCCCATCGGGCGTAACCCGCATGACCGTACCAAAATGGCAGTGGTCAAGCATTTCGGCAAAGTGGCGATCACGCATTTCGAAGCATTGGAGAATTTTTCCTTTCACAGCTATGTGCGATGCCTGCTGGAAACCGGACGTACTCACCAGATCCGGGTACACATGCAATCCATCAAGGCGCCCCTGGTAGGCGACCCGGTATATGGCCCCAAGGGCGGCATGATGCCGGGAGTGAAAGTATCGGAAGATATCGCAACGGCCATACGTGGATTCGGTCGGCAGGCATTACATGCTGCACGCCTGGGCTTGATGCACCCGGCCAGCAATGAAGCCATGCAGTGGCAATGCGAGTTGCCGGAAGACATGAAAGGTTTGCTGGCGACCTTGCGCGAAGATGCACGAGCAGCGGTACATGAGGCCGAGCAGAGCCAGGACGGCGAATGGTGGGAACCCGATCAGCCATACGAATACGACGAAGAAGATGACGAGGATTGGGAAGATGGATCGGATGAGTGAAATGATCATTCCCGACTGGCCTGCGCCGGCTAATGTCAAAACGCTGCAGACCACACGCGGCGGCGGCTATAGTCAGCCACCTTATGACAGCCTGAATTTCGGCGATCATGTAGGGGACGACCCCATGGCTGTCGCCAAGAACCGCCAGAGCTTAAGCCTGCCTAGCGAACCGGTGTGGCTGGAGCAGGTGCATGGAGTGGAAGTGGTTTTGGCGGAGCAAGCCAGTTGTCGCCCAAGAGCGGATGCCACAGTGTCGTTCCATCCGGGCGCAGTGTGTGCGGTAATGACGGCAGATTGCCTGCCGGTATTGTTGTGCGATCAGGCCGGAACCGTAGTGGCGGCTGTCCACGCCGGTTGGCGCGGGTTGGCAGATGGTGTGATAGAAGCGGCTGTGGGCAGAATGCAAGTAGCCCCTGAGGGCATAATGGCTTGGCTAGGGCCTGCTATCGGCCCGCACGCATTTGAAGTGGGTGACGATGTAAAAGATGCCTTTATGTTGCATGATGCCGTCGCCAATAGTGCTTTTATGCCTGTTGCTAGTTCTACTTCTTCGGGCGTGCAGAAGTATCTGGCGGATATTTACCTGCTCGCCCGCCAACGGTTGAATGCCTTGGGAATTACCAAAGTCTATGGCGGCGGATTGTGTACCTACACGGATAGCGAACGGTTCTTCTCTTTTCGTCGCGATGAGAAGACGGGGCGAATGGCGACACTTATCTGGATGGCTTGACAGTCAAGTTATAATAGAGACTTGAAGCTGTTTAATCGGGGTCTCTGCCATCAGGCTGGGTAGTCTGGCTTGATTCCGAACTTAGCTTATTCCTGCGCCGTTGCGGCGTGCCGATGATCCATAACAGCAGGCAACAGGGCAACAAACCATACGACACGAACGTGAGTATGGCGGCGACAATATTGGGCTCAGTAGCTGCCATTAACGTAGTGACAAACAGCCAGGCGATGGCAACGATATACATGATTGAATGAAGGGTAACATGGCGCAAAATTCTATACCACAAGTCGGCTTCGTTTCCTTGGGCTGCCCCAAGGCTTCTTCAGATGCCGAACGCATACTGACTCAGTTGCGAGCTGAAGGCTATGAGATCTCAGCTAGCTATCAGGACGCTGATCTGGTGGTGGTCAATACCTGCGGCTTTATTGATGCTGCCGTGGAAGAATCGCTGGATGCGATAGGTGAAGCGCTGGCTGAAAACGGCAAGGTCATCGTGACCGGTTGCCTGGGAGCGAAAGGTAGCGTGGTTAAAGATGCACACCCCAGCGTGCTGGCTGTGACCGGCCCGCATGCACTGGATGAAGTGATGGAAGCGGTACATTCGCATCTGCCCAAGCTGCACGATCCCTATATCGATCTGATCCCGCCTCAAGGCATCCGTCTTACGCCGGATCATTATGCCTATTTGAAGATATCTGAAGGCTGTAACCATAGATGCAGTTTTTGCATCATCCCGTCCATGCGTGGCGATCTGGTCAGCCGCCCGGTAGGCGATGTGATGAGTGAGGCGGAGCGTCTGGTAGAAGCAGGCGTTAAAGAGTTGTTGGTGATCTCGCAAGACACCTCAGCTTATGGTGTCGATGTGAAGTACCGTACCGGTTTCTGGAATGGCCGCCCATTGAAGACGCGCATGACAGAGTTGACCGCAGCACTAGGCGAGTTGGACGTTTGGGTACGTTTGCATTATGTCTATCCTTATCCGCATGTGGACGAGATCATCCCGATGATGGCGGAAGGCAAGATACTGCCTTACCTGGATATCCCGTTCCAGCATGCCAGCCCGAAGATACTCAAGGCCATGCGCCGTCCGGGCAACATAGAGAATACTTTGGAACGTATACGTTCGTGGCGTGAGATTTGCCCCGACCTGACCATACGCAGCACTTTTATTGCCGGTTTCCCCGGCGAGACCGACGAAGACTTTCAGATGTTGCTGGATTTTCTGGAAGAGGCGCAACTGGATAGAGTGGGGTGCTTCACCTATTCCGCTGTAGAAGGCGCGGCGGCTAATGCTTTGGCCGATGCCGTACCGGAACATATCAAGCAAGAACGTCAGTCCATATTCATGGAAACGCAAGCCGAGATCAGCGCTGCCAGACTCGCGGATAAGATAGATCGCAAGTTGACGGTGTTGGTGGAAGAGGTGAACGAGGAGGGGGCTGTGGCACGCAGCTATGCCGACGCACCGGAAATCGACGGATTGGTGTATGTCGTGGACGGTGAGGCGTTACAAGTCGGGGAGTTCGCAGAAGTGACGATCACCGACTCTGATCAACACGATCTTTGGGCGAAACTGATTTAACGATCGTTCGCCTGGCAATGCCCAGGAATCGGGCATATACCGGTTTTGTGCGGTTGTTCGGGTGGTGCCAGGACGCCCATTCTTTTTCGGTAAGCCTCAGATAGACAGGCTTCATCGGTACAAATATTCCTGACATTTTCGATCCAGTCTTCTTGCTCGAATTCCATTTGTTTTCTGAAAATTTCGAAAAAAGTGGATTTTTTCTTGCGTTCAAAAGCTTCAGCCAAATTACGATCGGCGGTCGCTAATTCATTTGATGAACAGATCAGCCTTTCTGCGGTGAGAGTCGCTGCATTACACTCAAAGGAAGGATATACGATGTTCGCTGGCCTTGTTTTTTTTGTGGGCTTGCTGGGCACACTGGATTGACTCAGCGGATTGTACTGATTGTATTGGCTATATTGGTTGTACTGATTGGGTAGGTTGTGCGGAATGGATACATTCCCGGTTTCAACAACGGGCCTGGTATTTGTAACTAGAGGGCGTTTTCTAGCGGGCTTTACCGTCTGGTGTTGGTCTTCCTCATAAACAGGTTCATCAAGAGGCGGCAACGGCTTGAAGGCATCGTTGCCAAACATCGAGGTGTCTGGTTTTATAACCGGACTTGAAGCATCGGAGATAGTATCCTGCTTCAACGCACGTTTTTCTGAGAGCAGGCCCATGCCGAGATATATCACTAACCCCACAAACAACAGGATAAGCAAGTTCCTGAAAATATCCCATTTGTTTTGTGGTTTCGGCAGATTGACTTGACCGTTGATCGCATCACATACCGCAAATTGTTTCTTGCCTCTTTTTTCGTACCAGCATACATAGAAAGGATGCAGCCATAACTCAACTTTGTTGAAAAGATAGACTTCTGTGGAGCCGAAGTGGAGATCTTCGGCAGTGTCATAGTGCGCCAGATCGCTAAGAGCTTTGTTCTTGAGCGCTAGCGCCAGTCGTTCAGTCAATATTTCTTTTGCTTTTTTATGATCATGTTCAGGCTGCAAGCAATATAAATCGGTGACCGTATCGGACGAGACTTTAGTAGGCTTATCTCCAGTAGAAAAGTCAAGATTGAATTCGATGCCGCCAAAGGCGCTTTGTACATGCTCTTCAACCACTGCTTTGGCAGTACCTTGTTCCGCGTAGTCCCTGTTTTTGTGCTGATCGATTTTTCCTGTGCCATGACATATGGGGCAAATTTGCTTATTTTCCTCATCGCCGATAGTTCCTTTGCCGCCGCATCTCTCGCAATTGATCTGATGACTCTCTACGTTTCTTCCGATCGCCTGCCATTCTCCAAAGGCACTCCCTGCGATCAACCACGACGGCACATAGATGAAGCTTGCGGTATTTACGACGCTTTGAATGCTGGTTCCATCGGGAAGCCTCTTTTCCGAAGCAACATATTTTTCAGTGAATAAGCTTTTTGCTTTTTCCAGACTGATCTTCGGCTTGAACACGAAGATCGGGCATGAGAAATTCTCAGCGCGGATTTGTGGGAGCTCAGGGATATCCGCCTTGGAGGTTATATCGCTCTCTTCAGCTACTGCACTTACTCCCGGAATGGCATCATGATCTTTCATTGAAGCAGTCTTAACCGTTTTCTTAATGAATCCAGAGCCAAAAATCTGTGACTCAGGTATAAAAATGTTGACTAATATACTACGACAGAAATCGGGTAAAGCGGCAATTCATCGTCTCTATATCTTGGATTTATATTGAGACGTTAAAATTGACGCGGAGTGCCCGGTTATGTTTAAATTCTGCCCCGCTACATGTAACGATCCGGGCGGTTAGCTCAGCGGTAGAGCACTGCCTTCACACGGCAGGGGTCACTGGTTCGATCCCAGTACCGCCCACCAGAACTTCACTTAAAAGGTTATGCTGAGACTTTATGCCGGTTTCTTTTTGAGAATATATATTCAAGTCATCATTGCACTTATCCCACATGATAGCCAACAAACCCGGTCGCAATGATCCATGCCCTTGCGGTAGCGGCAAAAAATACAAAAAATGTTGTGAGCAGAGTGGTGTCGTTCATGCATCGGTTTCATCTCCACCCCCTGACTTTTCAGTGCCTCGCGCTTTACAGAGCGCCATGATGCATCATCAAAGCGGCAATTTGCAGCAGGCAGAATTGCTTTACAAGCAGATTTTACAAACTTCCCCCAGCCACCCGGATGCCCTGCATCTGCTCGGTCTTATCGCCAAACAGCAAGGAGATCATGAGACCGCGATCAAGCTCATCAACAAGTCGCTCGTGATCAAACCTGACTATGTGGAAGCCTACGTTAATCTTGGTGCAACCTTGCAGGAACAGAATAAACTGGTTGCCGCTGCCGACAATTATCGTAAGGCACTTGTTCTAAGGCCTGAATATGCCGAAGTACATAGTAATCTTGGAGTGGTGTTGCGCGAGGAAGGCAAACTGGATGAAGCCGCTGATAGCTTTCTGCAAGCGATCAAGTTGAAGCTGGATTTTAGCGAGGCTTATAACAATCTTGATGCAGTATTGAAAGAAATGAGCGAACCGGCTGATGCGTTGAACTATTACCGCAAGGTACTGGAAATCTCGCCGTCATTGCTCGCTGCCCAGCAGGGCGCGTATCTGGCATTGAGCCGCGTTGTGCCGGAGTGGCATGTGCCGATGATGAATGAGCAAAAACGCAATCAGGCTTATTTTGATGCGCTCAAGTCTGTCATCACCCCGAAGTCCAAGGTATTCGAGATCGGCACCGGCTCGGGTTTGCTTTCCATGATGGCCGCCAAGCTGGGGGCAAAGCAGGTCGATACCTGTGAGACAGTTCCTTTGATCGCGGAAACCGCCCAGCGCATTATCGTCGACAACGGCTTTGAGAAAACCATTAAAGTGATCGCCAAAAAATCGGTCGACATCAAAGTAGGGGAAGACATCCCTGAAAAAGCGGATGTGCTGGTATCGGAGATATTTTCCAGCGAGCTTTTGGGCGAGCACGTATTACCTAGCATCGAAGATGCCAAGCGTAGGCTGCTCAAACCTGAAGGTCGCGTCGTTCCTGCGGTCGGGCATATTATGATCGCCTTGTTCACGGGCGACGACATCAGAAGGAATCTGATAGTGGATGACTCCTTCGGTTTTAATCTGCAACAGTTTAATTCGGTGGTTTCGAAAAAACGCATGATCGCCAGGAATGACCTGAATATCGAAATGCTGAGTGACGGCATAGAGGCTTTCAGCTTCTATTTCGAGAATGAAGATTTCTTTCCCGGCCAAACCAAGACCGTGGATATTTCCGTCAAGTCCGCTGGTCGTTGTTACGGCATTATCCAGTGGATACGTTTGCAGATGAGCCGGGACGTGGTTTTCGAAAATCATCCCACAGAAAAATCGGCAGTATCAAATTGGCAGCAATGCGCCTATCTTTTTGATGAGCCGGTCGAGTTGAAGCGTGGGCAGGTTGTGGTGATTTCCGCGCAGCATGACCGCGCAATTCCGTGGTTCTTTTTGGAAAAGATTAAACCGGCTAAGGATTGAGTCGAGCCATCCGCCGACCTTTTTAGCCGGCAACCTTTTTCAGTGCGCTGACCAATAATTGCGGGTCGAAAGGTTTAACCAGCCACGCATTGACTCCCGCAGCACGGCCTTCGGCTTTTCTTGCATCATCCGATTCCGTGGTCAGCATGATGATGGGCGTGGATTTGTATTGGGATAGGGCACGCAGCGATTTCACCAGAGTCAGGCCATCCATATGGGGCATATTCTGATCGGTCAATACGATGTCGAATGTTTTTGCTTGGGCTTTGGTCAATCCATCCTGTCCATCTACCGCCTCTGTGACGTCGAACCCTGCTGCGACCAGCGCCATGGAAACCATTTTCCTGATAGTCGCCGAATCATCTATGTTGAGAACTGATTTTGCCATTACTTCTACTCTCCCTTAAAAAAAGTCCACGCTACCGGCTTCAACGTTCACCTGTTTTACCGGATTATGTTTTGACTTCTCTATCATTTCGGTCACTGCATGGATCGCTTTGCGCAATCGTTCCAGACGATCCGGCTCGTTCCGATATTCAACGCCGACATGGCTGATCCCTTCCAATAACGATTGGATGATCTCCATGCGCTTGCCCGCGTGGTTGAGCAATTGTGTCGCCAAGTCTTCGAATTGCATGGTGGTGATGGCGGTATTCACGTGCTTCTCAACATCGCGGGTGGAATGAGAAAGCTCTTCCACCGCCGACACCATGGTATGGTTGATACCCTGTATGGTGCCCATCATGGTTTCGACATTGGTTTTGGACTGCATGGCGAAGCTCATGTTCTGCGATGAGAATTGCTGGATCACCCCGCCGGTCTGGCTGACGGCACTGGTGACTTCATTCATGTGACTGCGGATCTGGGTACTGAATTCCGCCGAGCGTAGCGATAGTTTACGCACTTCATCTGCCACCACTGCGAAGCCGCGCCCCGACTCTCCAGCGCGCGCCGCTTCGATGGCGGCATTGAGCGCTAATAGATTGGTCTGGCTGGAAATGCCTTCGACTTCGTTGAGAATAGTGTTGACCTTGTCGAGTTGGCCGCTGATATGTTCCATTTTGGCGACCAGATCCATGCCTTGCTGATGGCCTTGCACGGTGTTATCCACGAACATGCTCAGGGTAGAGGACGTCTCGGTCAAGAACTTGTCGAAAGTGATCTTGTCTCCGGCGCTGGCTGAATCATTTTCTTGCCTGGTGATCTGTAGCACTAATTTATGCTGTAAATGGGCGTTGGTTTCCAGTTTGGTAAAACTATCCACCAGTTTTTGCCCGGCATCGACCAGCAAGGTTTGCAATTGCCCCAGTTCCTTTTGGGTATTGCTCACCTGGTTATTGAATTCTTCATTCAGAATGGCGAGCATGCCGTCAAAACTATCGGCGAGACTGGAAAGTTCCTTATTGATCGATTCCAGCTTGGTGTGGTCTGTCTGGGCTGTATTCGAGCCCTTATTGCCTATCAGGATAAGCAGGATGATGGTACCAACGACTAAAGCCAATATTTGTAGCGGATTAAGGCCATGGCCTTCGCCGGCAAGCAGTAATGCTGCTGCGATCATGGCTACCGCGACGAGGAAGCCAAAGACTACTGATTTTTTTTGCATATGTAATTTAAGGGTAAAATTGTTGAGTGGATTTGTTAGAATTCGCCTTTTTAATCCTTTGTAAACCCAATACGTAATGACTATTCGCGATTGTACTGAAATAGTGCAATAAAACGAAGGACTAATCCAGCTATTCGTATTGGCAGCCTTAATTAGAGATTCCGCAAATGATCCGCACTCGCTTCGCACCCAGCCCTACCGGTTTTTTACATATAGGTGGCGCACGTACCGCTTTATTTTCATGGGCATATGCGCGCAAGCATGGCGGAAAATTCATCCTGCGTATCGAAGATACCGATGTGGAGCGCTCTACGCCGGAAGCAGTGCAGGCTATTCTGGACGGCATGAATTGGCTGGGCCTTGAGTACGACGAAGGGCCGTTCTATCAGATGCAACGCATGGAGCGTTACAGGGAAGTCATCCAGAAAATGCTGGATGAAGGCAAGGCATATCACTGTTATTGCAGCCGCGAAGAGCTGGATGCGACGCGCGCCAGCCAGATGGCGGCCAATCTCAAACCGCGATACAACGGACATTGGCGGCCGGAGCCAGGCAAGATATTGCCCGAACCGCCCGCAGGCGTGCCGCCGGTGGTACGTTTCAAGAATCCTGCCGATGGCGTGGTCGCCTGGGATGACCTGGTGAAAGGGCGCATCGCGATCTCCAACCAGGAGTTGGACGACCTGATCATTGCGCGTGCTGATGGCACACCTACGTACAATTTTTGCGTGGTGGTGGATGACCATGATATGGGCATCACCCATGTGATCCGCGGCGACGACCATGTCAACAACACGCCGCGCCAGATCAATCTGTTGCAGGCGCTGGGCGCAACCATCCCACAGTATGTGCACCTTTCCATGATTCTGGGCGACGACGGGCAGAAGCTTTCCAAGCGCCATGGCGCGGTGAGCGTGATGCAGTATGACGAAGACGGCTATCTACCCGAAGCGGTGCTGAATTACCTGGCACGTCTGGGCTGGAGCCATGGCGACGATGAAGTATTCAGCATGCAGCAATTCTGTGAGTGGTTCGATCTGGATCACATCACGCCGTCGGCCGCGCAGTTCAATACCGAAAAGCTGAACTGGCTGAATGCGCATTACCTGAAGCAAACCGACAATATGGTGCTGGCGGAAAAAGTGGCAAAACGCCTTACTGCGCGTGGCATAGCGATGAACGACGGCCCGGACATGGTTGCGGTGATGGCCTTATACAAAGAGCGCGTATCTACGCTGAACGAACTGGCGGAAGCGGTGGAGTTCTTTTATAAGCAGATCCAGCCAATTCCTGAATTACTGGAAAAGCATCTGACTCAGGATGTCATCCCGGTACTCAAAACACTGGCAGCTCAGCTTGGTGATGGCGCATGGACCCAGCAAGCCATACATGATGCGATTCAGCAGGCCGTAACCGATAACGGCTTGAAGTTTCCCAAGATCGCCATGCCGTTGCGCGTGATGGTCACGGGCGGCGCCCAGTCGCCCTCGATTGATGCGGTGATGGAACTGATGGGCAAACACGAAGTCTTAACTCGCATCGGCAAGCTTCTTAACTAATCTTGAGCAAACCTTAGCCTATCTTTATCCATCACTTTTATTTGCGTGATAGCAAACCGTGCAAAATAAGCGTAAAGTGGTTATTACCAACTATATTTAAAGAATCACCCCGCTAAAGAGGGAGAAATAATGAATACCAAAAGCCCCATGTTGCAAGACCCTTTCCTTAACACTTTGCGCAAAGAGCATGTTCCCGTCTCTATCTATCTGGTGAACGGCATCAAGCTCCAAGGCCAAGTGGACTCTTTCGATCAATATGTCATTCTGCTGAAAAACACTGTCACGCAGATGGTATATAAACACGCGATATCCACCATAGTCCCTGCGCGCGCAGTGAGCCTGTCGGCTGGTGCCGGAGATGCTGAGCACGATTGAGTGGCATCAAGCTGATGTTTGTCGCGATAGCTAATCGCAATGTTTGATAGACCTGTCGGCAATGATGCCGCCGTGCTGGTGAGCCTTGATTTCGGCGACGCGGAATACCAGGATAGCCTGGAAGAACTTCACCACTTGGCCCGCAGTGCCGGATTGCGGGTAAAAGCCGTGGTCGAAGGCCGCCGCCCCAAACCCGATGCTGCGTTATTCATCGGTAGCGGCAAGGCCGAAGAGCTGCGTGCCAGTCTGCTTGGCAATGATTCCAAACTAGCCATATTCAACCACGACTTATCGCCTTCCCAGCAACGCAACCTGGAAAAACTGCTGGAATGCCGCGTATTGGATCGTACCGGGTTGATCCTGGATATTTTCGCGCAGCGCGCCAAAAGTCACGAAGGTAAATTGCAAGTCGAGCTGGCACAGCTCGAACACCTAGCCACACGTTTGATACGCGGCTGGACTCACCTGGAACGACAAAAAGGCGGTATCGGCGTGCGCGGCGGTCCGGGTGAGACGCAATTGGAACTGGATCGGCGCCAGATCAGACAACGCGTAAAGCTATTAAAAGAAAAACTGCAAAAATTGAAATCGCAGCGAGGCCAGCAGCGCAGCTTCCGGCGGCGATCAGGAGTATTGTCGGTATCTCTGGTCGGATATACCAATGCCGGTAAATCGACCTTATTCAACCGCCTTACTCAATCCGGCGTGTATGCCGCAAATCAGTTGTTCGCCACGTTGGATACCACTTCCCGTAAACTTTATATCCCGGATTGCGGTCAGATCGTGTTGTCGGATACGGTAGGATTCATCCGTAATCTTCCCCACACTTTGGTTGAATCGTTCGGCGCGACACTGGAAGAAGCTGCACAAGCCGATTTGTTATTGCACGTAGTAGATGTTGCCAGCGAAGTTCGTGAACAACAGATCATTGAAGTGGATCGCGTGCTGAAAGAGATCGGTGCCCAGGATGTGCCGCAAGTCCTGGTATTGAACAAGATAGATAACGCCGGAATGGAGCCGGGCTTGGAGCGCGATGAGTATGGTAAAATCAGTAAAGTTTGGGTATCAGCTCAACACGGCTCAGGATTGGAATTCATCAGGCAGGCATTAGCCGAACGGCATCAAAAAATCGAAGTTAATTCTCCCGAGCTGGTTGTGGGATAGGCTGGATAATCACTGGAGCAGATATGGCATCAAATGACCCCGGTTGGGGCGGTAACGGCGGTAAGAACAACGGTGGCAAGAATGACGGCCCGCCCGACCTCGATGAGATGATGCGCGATATCACGCGCAAAATTAACAAATTGTTCGGCAGAGGCGGCAAGGGCGGTAACGGCGCGCCGCAGCCTGCTATGCCATCGCAGCCCAGTGGATTGGGTGGAGCGGGGCTGGTATTGTGCTTGATCATTTTTATCTGGATGGCCACCGGTTTTTATATCGTGAACCAAGGTGAACGTGGCGTTGTATTGCGTTTCGGCAAGCATGTCGAGACTACGTTGCCCGGCCCGCGCTGGCATATGCCGTGGCCGATCGAATCGGTAGATAGGATCAATCTGCAACAGGTACGCACTGTGGAAGTAGGCTATCGCGGGCATACCGAAGACGGGACCGAGCGTGTGCGAAACCTGCATGAGTCGCTGATGTTAACGGATGACGAAAATATCATCGATCTGCAATTCGCTTTGCAATACGACCTCAAAAGTCCTGAAGATGCTTTGTTCAATAATCGTTCCAGCGAAACCCCTGCTGAAGAGGAAGATGCTGTACGCGGCATCGCCGAAACAGCGATACGTGAAATAGTCGGTAAGAATCGCATGGATTTCGTGCTATATGAAGGCCGCACCGAAGTGGCACAAAAAGTAAAAGAGCTGATGCAACAGATTATGGATCGATATCAGACAGGGATACATGTGGTGAGCGTGACTATGCAAAATGCGCAACCGCCGGAACAAGTCCAGGCCGCATTTGACGATGCCGTGAAGGCAGGTCAGGATCTGGAGCGGCAGAAGAATGAGGGCCAGGCTTATGCCAACGATGTCATCCCGAAAGCACGCGGTACAGCAGCACGTTTGATGGAAGAGGCTAACGGGTATAAACAACGTGTGATCAACGAAGCCGAAGGTAACGCCAGCCGTTTCAGTCAGATATTGACGCAATATCAGAAAGCGCCGCAAGTGACGCGTACCCGTATGTATCTGGAAGCCCAGGAGCAAGTGCTTTCCAATTCCAGCAAGGTATTGATAGATCAAAAGTCCGGCGGCGGGAATATGTTGTACTTGCCGCTGGATAAATTGATGGGGCAAAGCGTTGCGCCGACACAGTCCTCACCGGCTGTGGCACAACCCATCACGCCATCGCTGCCTAATCAGGAGTCTCTGGAATCAATGGCACGCTCGCGCGATGCCTCGCGTAGCCGTGACCGGGAGGACAGACCATGAAAAGCATAGGCGCAAGCATAGCCATACTTATCGTTGCCCTGATCATACTCAGTCTGTCGGCCTTCACCGTAGACCAGCGTGAATATGCGATCGTGTTCCGTCTAGGCGAGATCGTATCGGTGAAAAAAGAGCCTGGGTTATATTTCAAAGTACCGCTGGTGGAGAATGTCCGCTATTTTGATAAGCGTATCGTGACGCTGGATTGGGTCGAGCCCGACCGCTTCATTACCAGCGAGAAGAAGAATGTACTGGTCGACTCGTTCGTTAAATGGCGCATTATCGATCCTGCGCAATATTATGTGTCCGTGCGTGGCGATGAACACCAGGCGGAAGCACGTTTGTCGCAAGTGGTGAACGATGGCTTGCGCGCCGAGTTCGGTAAACGCACCATACACGATGTCATTTCCGGCGAACGCGAGCAGATCATGGAGATACTGCGTGCCAAGGCCGACCTTGAAGCGAGACAGATGGGTATTCAAGTGGTGGATGTACGCCTGAAGCGTGTGGATCTTCCGCCGGAAGTCAACGATTCCGTATTCCAGCGCATGGAAGCCGAGCGCAAGCGTGTGGCTAATGATCTACGCTCGCAAGGCGCAGGAGCGGCAGAAAAGATACGTGCGGATGCCGACAAGCAACGTGAAGTGATCATTGCCGAAGCATTCCGTGAAGCGCAACGCATCAAGGGCGAAGGGGATGCGAAAGCGACCGAGATCTATTCCGAAGCTTATGGTCGCGACCCTGAGTTCTATGCCTTCTATCGCAGCTTGGAAGCTTACCGTAATAGCTTCCGTAACAAAACGGATGTGCTGGTGTTAGACCCCAGCTCCGAATTCTTCAAATATCTGAAGGATTCAGGCGCCGGCAGCCGTAAGCCCAGGAAGTAAGTCTTGGGTCAGGGCTTATTGCTGGCGTTCGGCCTGATGCTGGTGTTGGAAGGGATATTACCTTTTCTGGCACCGGAAGCATGGCGTCAGACATTTCGCCGCTTGATCGCTTTCAGCGACGGACAATTACGTTTTATAGGACTGGCCTCCATGTTGGGCGGGCTTATAATGATCATCATCATCCATAATACTTAAGCTGCGGCGATTAGACCGATTGAATCCTAATGATGACTAAAACCGATCTGCGTCACTGGCTACTGCCGGAATATATCGAGGACGTGCTGCCTGCAGAAGCGCAGCACATAGAGCGACTACGCCGTAAGTTGCTGGACTTGTTTCGCACCTACGGTTATCAGTTCGTGATCCCGCCGCTGCTGGAGTATCTGGAATCGCTCAATGCCGGGGTCGGACACGACCTCGATCTGCTCACGTTCAAAGTGGTGGATCAACTCTCCGGACGGTTGATGGGCATACGTTCCGACATCACGCCGCAAGCCGCCCGCATCGATGCGCAGCGGCTCAATCAAGAAGGCGTGACGCGCTTATGTTATGCAGGCAGCGTGTTGCGCACCCAAGCTGATGGAGCTGTTCAGACGCGCCAGCCGTTACAAGTAGGCGCAGAATTGTTCGGTCACGCCAGTATAGAAAGCGATCTGGAAATACAGCGCTTGATGGTGCAATCCTTGCGCTTGGCAGGGGCAACTCGATTGGTGGTGGATCTGAGTCACGTCACTATTTTCCGCACGCTGATCACTCGCGCCGGTATCACCGCCGAAACCGAAAGCGATTTATACGCTGCGCTGCAGGGCAAAGATGGCGGGGCGCTGCAAGTGTTGCTGAGCGATGCCGATGGCGCCACCCGTGACGCAATCATGGCATTACCTACGCTCAACGGGGGCGCGGAGATACTGCAGCAGGCGCAGCAAGTACTGCCACAATATGCCGAGATCAAGCTTGCACTGCAGGATCTCAAGCGTGCGTCGCATCAACTGGCAGAACTGGATGTCGAGGTCAGTTTCGATCTATCCGAGTTACGTGGATATCACTATCACAGCGGCATGGTGTTCGCAGCTTATACCGATGGCCAAACCAGTGCGCTGGCATTGGGCGGTCGTTACGATTTTGTCGGGCAGATATTCGGTCGTTCGCGTCCGGCAACCGGGTTCAGCATGGATATGCGTACCTTAACGGGACTGTCTGCGGTACCTGAGATGTCCAAGGGCATACTGGCCCCTTATGCGGAAGATGCAAGTCTGCAACAGAAAATAGAACAGTTGCGGGCGAAGGGCGAAGTGGTGGTTGTCGATTTGCCGGGACATCATCAGCAGGTTACCGAGCTGAATTGCGATCGCAAATTAGTGAAAAACGACAAGGGTTGGGAAGTTATTCCCAATCGTTAATTAGAAGATACTGCAATAGAAAAATGGTTAAATAATATGGGAAAGAACGTCGTTGTCATCGGCACCCAATGGGGTGATGAGGGTAAGGGAAAGATCGTCGACTGGCTCACCGATCACGCTGAAGGCGTGGTGCGCTTTCAAGGCGGTCATAATGCCGGACATACCCTGGTCATCGGCGGTCAAAAAACGGTATTGCACCTGATCCCGTCCGGTGTGTTGCGCAGCAATGTGCAATGTTATATCGGCAACGGCGTGGTGCTGTCGCCACAAGCCTTGTTGAAAGAGATGCGCGAACTGGAACATGCAGGTGTAGATGTGCGCTCGCGCCTTAACATCAGCGAAGCTTGTCCGTTGATCCTGCCTTATCACGTTGCCCTCGACCAGGCGCGTGAAGGCGCCAAAGGTAGCGACAAGATAGGCACTACCGGCCGCGGTATCGGCCCAGCCTATGAAGACAAGGTGGCACGTCGTGCCATCCGTGTACAGGATATGTTCCACCGCGAGCGTTTTGCCGCAAAACTGGGTGAAGTGCTGGATTATCACAACTTTGTGCTCAAGAATTACTTCCATGTCGAAACCATAGATTTCCAGCGCACGCTGGAAGATACCCTGGCGCTGGCAGAGCAGATCAAGCCCATGGTAGCGGATGTGCCGAATCTGTTGTACAAGGCCAACAAAGCCGGTAAACCGTTATTATTCGAAGGTGCGCAGGGTGCGTTGCTGGATATAGATCACGGCACTTATCCATTCGTCACTTCATCCAACACCATCGCTGGTGGCGCATCCACAGGCAGCGGCGTGGCCCCGCAAATGCTGAATTATGTGCTGGGTATCACCAAGGCTTATGCTACCCGCGTCGGCTCCGGTCCTTTCCCTACCGAGTTGTACGACGCGGTGGAAAAGCAGGACCCGATAGGCAAGATGCTCGCTACCAAAGGTCATGAATTCGGCGCGACGACAGGTCGTGCCCGCCGTTGCGGATGGTTCGATGCGGCAGCTTTGAAACGATCGATCCAGGTCAATGGCGTGACGGGCATGTGTATCACCAAGCTGGATGTGATGGACGGTATGGAAACAGTACGCTTAGGTGTAGGCTATCGTGTCGGCGATGCCACCTATGACATTTCGCCAGTCGGTGCAGAAGCCATGCAAAGCTGCGAACCGATCTACGAAGAATTACCAGGCTGGAGCGAGACCACGGTAGGTATCAAACGTTACGAGGATCTGCCGGCCAATGCCAGACGCTATTTGAAACGCATGGAAGAAGTCTGCGAGACTCCGGTAGATATGATCTCTACCGGTCCGGACCGCGAAGAAACCATCGTATTGCGGCATCCGTTCGAGGTTTAAAGCTCAGTGTCCGTCAAGCAACAAAACCAGCGCTTGGCTTGGGCACTAACCGGTTCCGGACATTACCTGCGTGAATGTTTGGACATCATTGAGACGCTACAAGATGTCGACTTATTCCTGAGCCGTGCAGCGGGAGAGATCCTGCAACAGTACGGATACAAACACAATGTAGGTCGCGTCTATCAGGACAAAACAGCCAGCAGCGTGCCGGTGGGCCTGTTCTATAAAGGGCTGTACCATACGGTAGTTATTGCTCCCACCAGTTCCAATACCATCGCCAAGATGGTGTGCGGTATCTCCGACAATCTCATCACTAATATCTATGCTCAGGCAGGCAAGTGCCGCGTGCCCAGCATCGTGTTCGCTTGCGATACCGATGCGGAGCTGGAATCGGAGGCGCCGCGCGACAATATGGTAAAAGTGTATCCGCGCCGTATAGACTTGGCGAATGTAGCAACGCTCAAGACTTTTGAAGCGACTACCGTGGTAGAGGATGCCGCGCAGCTGCAAGGTGCGATCAAGGCCCATCTGGCATGTCTAAAAACAATATCCTCTTCCTGACCGGAAAACTGGCCGAAAGTAGCCTGAATAAGACGCTGACGGCGATGCAGCCGACTGATTTCGATTACCAGGTAGCGCAACTGGGTATTTCCGTCGCCGCGCTGATGACTCCCGAATTCATCGCCCGTCGTTTACCCGATGCGCGCGGCGCAGACCGGATATTGGTGCCGGGGCTATGCCAGGGAGAACTGGAAGTACTGGCCGAAAAATATGGCGTGCCGGTCGATCGCGGGCCCAAAGATATGAAGGATTTACCGCAATATTTCGGCCATGACGGCAAAGCGCCCGACCTATCAAAATATGAAACATTGATCTTCGCAGAGATCGTGGATGCACCTTATCTTAGCGTCGAAGGCGTATTGCTGCGGGCCGCAGAATACAAAGCCCAGGGCGCGGATGTCATCGATGTGGGTTGCATCCCTAATGTACCGTTCCCGCATCTACATGATGCAGTGCAAGCCCTTAAAGAAGCCGGTTATCAGGTCAGCGTGGATTCGATGCAGAACGACGATCTGTTATGCGGCGGTAAAGCCGGAGCGGATTATCTGCTCAGCCTGACAGAAAAAAGTCTGTGGATCGCGGAAGAAGTCGCCTCCACGCCTGTCCTGATCTCCGCTAAGCCAGGAAGTAATGCTTCGTTGTATAGAGCCGTTAACGCTATGCTGAAGAAAGGGCGTCCGTTTCTGGCTGACCCTATCCTTGACCCTATCCCATTCGGGCTGACTGCCTCACTGGTGCGTTACTACAAGTTGCGCAAGAAATACCCGGACATAGACATCATGATGGGCATAGGCAATCTGACGGAATTGACGGATGCCGACACCACCGGCATCAACGCTTTGTTGTTCGGTATCATCGCTGAATTGGGCATAGAAGCCGTGCTTACCACTTCGGTCAGTCCGCATGCACGTAATGCTGTTGCCGAAGCCGATATCGCGCGTCGCGTGATGTATGCCGCCAGCCAGGACAGGCGTTTGCCGCGGGACTATTCCGGTGACTTGCTGGGATTGCACGACCGTCGCCCGTTCCCCTACAGCGAGGAGGAGGTGGTAGAGATCGCGGCCATGATCAAAGACCCCAGTTTTCGCATTCAAGTGACCGAAGCCGGAGTGCATATCTATAACCGCGATGGGCTATTCACCGAGATCGACCCGTTCCGTCTATACCCGCATCTGAAAGTTGAGCACGATGCTTCGCATGCGTTCTATCTCGGCGTTGAGCTGGCGCGTGCACAGATCGCCTGGCAATTGGGTAAGCGCTATATTCAGGATGAAGAATTGAAGTGGGGCAGCAATACCGTCAAACCGGATGCTAGAGGGCGTGTGGCGCATCGCGAAGCTTCACGCATGAAAAAGAAGAAGCCATGAGTACCAAAGACACCATGATCTTTGAAACCATAGTCACCAGCCTGAATGCCGACGGCAGCGCCCACATTGCGCCGTTCGGCATAC
>DATBPY010000103.1:0-18455 GCA_036561085.1 Methylophilaceae bacterium
GAAGCATTCAGCATAGACGATAGCACTACCACTGAGATCGACGATGCGTTCTCCGTGCAGGCCCTGCCCAACGGCCATACGCGCGTGGGCATCCATATCGCTGCGCCGTCATTAGGCATATTGCCGGATAGCGAGCTGGACCTGGTGGCCATGAAACGGCTTTCCACCGTCTATATGCCGGGGCACAAGATCACCATGTTGCCGGAAGATACGCTGGCGCCTTATAGCCTCACGGCTGGCGCGGTGCGCCCGGCATTGTCTTTATACATGGAAGTCGCACCCGACCTCAGCATCGTCAGCAACGAAACAGTGGTCGAAACCGTAAAAGTCGCGGATAACTTGCGCCACGATACGCTGGAACCGATTTTTAACGAGAATACCCTGGCACTTGATTCTAAGGAACAGCCTGACGCCCATCCTTATTGGGAGCGACTGGTGTTGCTGTTCAACCTGGCCGAGTCGCTGGAAAAAGCGCGCGGCAAGTACGACCCTAATCGTCCGCCGCAGATGGATTACAACTTTTACGTGGTTGATGGCAAAGTGAGCATCATCGAACGCAAGCGCGGCTCGCCGATGGATAAGCTGGTGGCGGAGCTGATGATTTACGCCAATTCGCAATGGGGCGGGTTGCTGGCGGAAAAGAACATCCCCGGCATCTACCGCGCGCAGATGGGCGGTAAGGTGTATATGACGGTCAACGCCGAACCGCACCAAGGGCTGGGCGTGGCGCAATATGCGTGGAGTACCTCGCCGTTGCGCCGTGCCGTGGATATGGTGAACCAGCGCCAGATCATCGCTTCAGTGCAGGGGTCGGAACCTGCTTATGCCAAAGGCAGCGACGCGCTGACTACGGTGATGCGCGAATTCGATGTCACCTATAACGCCTACGGCGAATTCCAGCAGCGCATGGAGCGCTACTGGTGCTTGCAGTGGCTGATACAGGAACAGGTGAAAGAGATAGGCGCGACGGTATGGCGTGAGAATCTGGTGCGGCTGGATGGCATGCATTACATCACCAAAGTGCCTAGCTTGCCGGAGTTACCTGTGGGTGCGCGAGTAATGCTGAAGATAGAGCGGGTAGACCCGCTAATGATGGAATTGACCTGTAAATTTATGAGCAAGGTGGATGTCGGCACCGAAGCCCCCTCTACGGATGACGTTTCCGTCATTTCGGCGGAGGCCGGAATCCAGGAAGATTAAACAAAAACGGCGCACTTTGTGCGCCACTGGATACCGGCTTTCGCCGGTATGACGGTATAGGTTATATATACCAAATCAGGGCAATAACGCCCACGATCAACCCGAACTTCACCAGTTTGTAGACCGTCTTATTCCACTTTTTCAGGCGACGGCGATATTTGCCTGCCGCCCAGAAAAAGCGGAACACCTTGTTGATGCCGCCGGTATCGTCCCCGGTCTCGTTGGGGGAGCTGGCGGCCGTCATCACCACTTTGCCTAGCCAGCGGTTCAAGGCCTGCATCGGGCGGTTGGTCATCGGCCGTTCCACGTCGCAGAACAAAATGATGCGGTTCACTTGCGTGTCGTTGCGTGCCCAGTGGATGTAGGTCTCGTCGAACATCACATCTTCGCCGTCGTGCCAGCTATAACGCTCGCCGTTGACTTCGATGAAGCAACGTTCGTCGTTGGCGGTGACTAATCCTAAATGGTAACGCAGCGACCCGGCATAAGGGTCGCGGTGCTTATTGAGTTGCGCCCCTGGCGGCAACTCCGCGAACATGGCGGCTTTCACTTCCGGAATCTGCTTGAGCAGGGCCACGGTCTTGGGGCATAGCTCTTGCGCCGAAGGGTGGCTTGCTCCGTACCATTTCAGGTAAAAACGCTTCCAGCCGGTCTTGAAGAATGAGTTGAAGCCCGCGTCGTCGTTCTTTGCGGCAGCCTTGATCTTTTCCAGTCGATCCAGGTTCAGCGCCTCTTCCCGTATCATCTGCCAGTTATCCTGCAGCAGTTGCAGCCCCGGAAACTGGTCGACATTTAGATAGGGTTTGCGCGTGGATACTTTTGAGAACAGCAGGATCAGGTTATTGATCGGCGACACTACCGACGAGTGATCGAATATCTGGCGGAAGAAAGGCAGGCGCGCCTGCGGCTTGCCGCGGAAGTGTACAAACAGGATGGAAAACGCGTAAAGCGCGATGATCAATATCTTCATATGCCTATTTTACCCGTTTAGACCTTGTTCGGCCCTGGTGGCATTGTTTCAAACTGTACCTTGTCAAACTGAACCGTGAATAATGCCCCGTGACCGCCTGTGCCCTCGGTGATGACGACACTGGCATGGTGCAACTCGGCGATCTCGCGCACGATCGCCAGGCCCAGGCCGTTACCGTGTATCTCGCTGCCCAACAGGCGGTGAAAACGCTCGAACACGCGCTCGCGTTCCTCGGGGGGTATGCCGGGACCGTTGTCTTCGACCTGCAACGAGGCATCGTCGCGCACCCTGACCGTGATGCGGCTGCCGGTAGGGCAATAGCGCAGCGCATTGTCTATCAGGTTATCCAACAGCTCTTTCAGGCGCGCAGGGTCGGCGTTGATGATGACGCTGTCGTCCGTCTCTTCGAAGCCCAGGTCCATGTGCTGCTTCATCGCCGTCTCCACCCATTCCAGCGTGGTGTCGCGCGCGAACGCATTCAGGTCCAGGGCGCGCATCTGCAACGATTTTTCCGCGCCGGGTTCGTTACGGGCGATAGACAATAACTGGTTCACTGCGTGGCTGAGGCGGCTGGCAACTACCTTGATCTGATCGAGCGCATGCTGGGTCTGCGGCGGGTTATCCTGCTCCAGCGCAAAGTCGGTCTGTGCCGATAACCCCGCCAACGGCGTGCGTAACTGATGGGCGGCGTCGGCGGTGAACTGTTTTTGCACCTCGAATACCGACTGGATGCGCGACAACAGACTGTTGATCTCCTGCGTCAACGGCATCACTTCCGACGGCAGGTTGGGCACCTGCAGCGCATTCAAGTCATTATGCGAACGTTGCGACAAAGCCATGCGCAATGATTCCAGGGGCGCCAGGCCGCGTTTGACGGCGAACATCACCAATAGGGAGGCGAGCAGGATGATCAATATCTGGGGCATGACGAAACCGGTAATGATCTGATCCGCCAGATGTTCGCGCTTGTTGCGCGTCTCGCCTACCACGATAGTCCAGTAATGGTTGCCGTCGATCATGCGCATATGCAAAACAGTGGAGATAGCACGTACCTCAGTACTATCCACGGTAGTGTCGTAGAAATGCTTGTTATCCGACTCCGTGGCTTTTTCCGCATCCAGCTTTAATTTGCCGTCACCCGCCAGCAACTTGCCCTGGTCGTCCAGCACACTGTAGTACACCTTGTCGTACTGGTCGGCCAGCAATACGTCTTTGGCTGCCGTAGGTAAAATGATCTCGCCGCTGCTACGTAGCGATGCCTGGCATAGCTTCACGATGTCATCCGCAGAATCATACAAAGCGCGGTCGTAAGCATCTTCGGAATAGGATAGGGCGATCTGGTACACCACTACAGTGCCGATGGTGAATAGCGTCAGCAGCGGTAATAGCAGCCAGCGCAGCAAGATGCGGCGCAACGAATAGCCCTTGTCCACCTTGGCCTTGATCATCATCTTATTGAACATATTATTTGATTAACATGGCCCTTCAACTGGCCTGACGCTCCAGCATATAACCCAAGCCGCGTACCGTGCTGACCATGATGCCGTGCGGTTCCAGTTTCTTGCGCAGCCGGTGCACATAGACCTCGATGGCGTTGCTGCCCAGCTCTTCATCCCAACTGCATAGTTTTTCTACTAAAAATTCCTTGGTAACTACTTTGCCCTGTTTCATCAGCAGCGATTCCAGTATGCCCAGTTCGCGTGCAGAGAAGTTGGTGGGTTCGCCGTTGATGCGTATCAACCGGGTATTGGTGTCATATACCATGTTGCCATAGCTGATCTCGGTATCGGTGGTGGTTTGCGAGCGGCGGATGTGGGCGCGTATGCGTGCCAGCAGTTCCGGCATGTCGAAAGGCTTGAGCACGTAATCGTCCGCGCCCAGGTCCAGGCCTTTGATGCGGTCATCCAGTCCGTCGCGCGCAGTGACGATGAGCACCGGCAGGTTGGTACGACGCATGCGCAGGCGGCGTAATACTTCGAAACCGTCCATCTTGGGTATGCCCAGGTCGAGTAGGGCAAGATCGTAGATCTGGTCGTCCAATGCGATGTCCGCAGCCTTGCCATTACGCGCCCAATCCACCGCGTAACCGGCATGTTGCAGCGAACGCAGGGTAGCATCCCCCAACACTTGGTCGTCCTCTACCAGCAGTATTCTCATGAATTGCCTTTAAAAATCAATCTTCATCACCATCTTTTACTTATGCCTTATCTTGCTAGGAAGCTTGGATCTTTGCAGAGGTTCTCAATTTTATAGACTGTAAGTGATTTGTAAGTAGTAGTTGGTATCTTGCACCTTGACGATACTAGTCTAAACCGAGAAAGGAAACCATGCTCTTCATCGTGGATTTTGACGGAACACTCTCAGTAGGCGATACCATAGACGCCATGCTGGAACGCTTTGCCGGCCCTGAATGGGAAGATGCGGAGGCTGAATGGCTGTCGGGCGAGATCACCGCCGTGCAGTGCATGCAGCGCCAGATCCGCATGGTCAAGGCCGACCACGTTACCTTGGAGAGTTTCTTTCGCGGTATTCAACTAGATGCCACCTTTCTGCCATTTTACAAGCACGTCAGCCAGTTCTCCAAACTCGCTATCGTCAGCGACGGGCTCGACCACGCAGTAAAAGTCGCCATGAAGAACGCGGCACTGCCTGAATTGCCCGTTTATGCCAACAAACTGCATTTTGTGAATGACGGTATCGATATCAGCTACCCCAACCTGAAAGAAGGTTGTCGCGGCGGCAACGGTACCTGCAAGTGCGCCATCGCGCAGAATCTCTCTGCGCAATCCGGCGGCCCAGTCGTACTGATCGGCGACGGCAAGTCCGACGCCTGCTTGGCAGGCGAGGCCGATGTAGTGTTTGCCAAGGGCTCCCTGATCCAGCACTGCGAAAAGAACGGTATCGCACACCACCGCTTCCAGACCTTTGCCGACGTATTGGCGCAGGTCAAGAAATGGCCGCAAGACCGCGTACAGCGCAACGCAGCGCTGATGGCGTAGTTTGTGGCGTCTCCACAGGAATCCGAACCCAAGTATGTCGCACCTTACGTCGCTGTCGTAAAGGCGATGTACCGCGCATGCTGGGTTCCTGTTTATACATTCTTTAAAGATAATTTTTGAAAGAACATATGGATCAGAAGATCATCGAAATCCTCGAAAAGAACGAGAAATATTGCTCACACGGCGACACCGTTAACTACGCAGACCCTCCTAAAGTATTCGAGAACTGCGAAGGTAGTTTCCTGTTCGATGAGAACGGTACGCCGTATCTGGATTGGCAGATGTGGTATTCCGCCGTCAATTTCGGCTACAAGAACAAGCGCATCAGCGATGTGCAGCACAAGCAACTGGATACCCTGCCGCAACTGGCCAGCCAGTACCTGCACAAGGAAAAAGTAGACCTGGCAGAGATCATCTGCAAATACATGGAAGACAAGTACGGCGTGAAAGGCCGCGTGCACTTCAACGTGGGCGGCGCGCAAGCCGTGGAAGACGCCATCAAGGTAGTACGTAACCATACCGGCAAGACCCACCAGTTCGCATTCATGGGCGGTTATCACGGACGTACACTAGGCGCATCCGCCATCACTTCCAGCTACCGCTACCGCCGCCGTTTCGGTAACTTCTCCGACCGCGCGCACTTCGTACCGTATCCATATTGCTACCGTTGCCCCTACGATATGAAGGTGGAAACCTGCGATACCTATTGCCACAAGGAATTCGAAAAACTGTTCGAGACCGAATACCAGTCGTTCTGGGACGAGAAATCCGGCCAGTGCGAATTCGGCGCGTTCTTCATCGAACCGGTGCAAGGCACCGGCGGCTACATCATCCCGCCTGAAGGCTACATGAAGAAGCTGCAGGAATCGCTGAAGAAGCGCAATGTGCTGCTGGTGGCCGACGAGATACAGATGGGCGTATACCGTACCGGCAAGCTGTGGTCGTGGGAAAACTTCGGCATCATCCCCGATGTGTTCATTTTCGGTAAAGCCATCACTAACGGTCTCAATCCGCTGTCCGGCATTTGGGCGCGCGAAGAGCTGATCTCGCCTGAGAAATTCCCTCCGGGCACCACGCACTCCACCTTCGCTTCCAACCCCATGGGTACGGCAGTGGCGCTGGAAGTGCTGAAGATGACGCAGGAGCACGACTTCGAGCCGCAGATCCGCGAGATCGGCGCGCACTTTTTGAAACGTATCACCGAGCTGAAATCGCGCTGGAAAGTGGTGGGCGATGTCAGCGGCTTAGGTTTGGCATTGCGTATCGAGCTGTGCGAAAAGGACGGCTATACCGCCAGCCGCGCACTGGCAGACCGCATGTTTAACGAAGGTTTGAAAGGCGATTTGCTGGTAGGCGACAAGAAGTACGGTTTGGTGCTGGATATCGGCGGTTATCAAAAGAACGTGATTACGCTGGCACCATCGCTCCTGATCACCAAAGAGGAGATCGACTTAGGCATCCATTTGTTCGAAATGCTCCTCCGTCGCTGCGGAGCAGAATGAATCCGTTCTGGATTCACGCCGATACTTTGTCGAAGCTGCTGGCCGTACTAATCGTACTGTCTTCGCAGCTTCTTCGCGTCTCGCCGCGAATCCAAAACGGATAAAAGCGATTAATAAGAAATAAAATATGACTTCCTCCATACAGGATTGCCTGGGTAACACCGGGTTCTATGAAAAGAGCGGTGACGACGTGGTATTGCTGGTGCACGGTCTCACCGGCACGCCCGCAGAGATGCGTCCTATCGCCAAAGGCCTCAAGCGCCGCGGCTTCAGTGTGATGTGTCCGGCGTTAGCCGGGCATTGCGGCAGTTTGTCGGACCTCAGAAAATCCAAATGGCAAGACTGGTACGGCACCATAGACCGGGCTTTCGAAGCGTTGAAAAAAGAACATACGCGAGTGTATGTGTCCGGTTTGTCGGTAGGGGCTTTGATCACCCTGATGCTGGCGAAAGAGAAGGGTACGCGGGTGGACGGCCTGGGGCTGCTCTCCACCACCTTCTTCTATGACGGCTGGAACATGCCCAGATTGAAGCGCAAGCTCATTCTGCCGGTGGTGTTGCATTCTCCTCTGCGTTACTTCCTGTCCTGGGATGAAACACCCCCTTACGGCATCAAATGCGAACGCACGCGCGCCATGGTGCATGCCGTGCTGGAGAACCGCGACGCGCTTGCTACCGAGAAAGTAGGCATATTCCGTACTTCAGGCGTAACTATTTATGAGAGCACACGCCTGATAAAGGCTGCCAAAAAAGCGCTACCCAAGGTACAATCCCCTACTCTGATTGTGCATTCCACCGAGGATGACACAGCCAGTGTGAAAAATGCACATTTTGTAGCAAAACGCATTTCATCCAACCGTGTGGAGACGTTTCTGGTGGATGATACCTATCATGTGTTGACGCTGGACAAGCGACGTGAAGATGTCGCGCGGCGGTTGGCGGATTTTTTCAAACACTGTACGGAATTGACGGTTGCTGCATAGTTTGAAGTTTTGGAGATTTTATGGACACGTTTGAAACGTTACGCGGCATCATCACTGACAAGTTCGATATAGATGCTTCCAAGGTCACGCTTGATGCCACCCTGGAAACATTGGAACTGGATTCGCTGGATACGTTTGACATCATTTTTGAAGCAGAAGAAAAGTTCGGCATCAAAGTGCCTAACGACCAAGTGGAAATCAAGACCGTGCAAGACGTAGTCAATCTGATCGACAGATTGCGTGCGGAGCAAGGCAAGAAGTAAAACTATACAAAACGCAGGAACTCTCAGCTTCAGGCGTTTTACTTAGGGACGAAAGTGAATAAAAACCATCGTGTAGTGGTCACAGGTGTCGGTGTGGTATCTCCACTGGGCAGCGATAAAGAAACCTTTTTCGCCAACCTGATGGCAGGAAAATCGGGCATACGGCATATCGAATCCGATTTTGCAGAAAGCCTGGAAACCAAGATCGCCGCCTGGGTGGATTTCGACCCGCTGGCGCATTTCCCCAAACACAAAGCCAACAGCCTGGATCGCGTTACTCAGTTCGCACTGGTGGCATCGCAACAGGCATTGGAAGATTCCGGCATCGATCTGGGAACCCAGGACAAAGAGCGCATAGGCGTCTATCTCGGTACCGGCATGGCCGGTGCTGCTTCCCTCGAAGAAGGTTACATCCGCCTGTATCGCGACAATGCGAACCGCCTGAAACCATTCACCGTATTGATGGCCATGCCCAATGCGGCAGGCGCGCAGATCGCGCTGGATTTCGTGCTGACCGGTCCCAACCTCACTTTTTGTACCGCCTGTGCTTCCTCCACCATCTCCATCGGCGAAGCCGTGCGCCTGATACGTAGCGGCGAGGCCGATGCCATGCTGGCGGGCGGTTCGGAAGCGTTGCTCACCTTCGGCACTATCAAAGCCTGGGAAGCCTTGCGTACCCTTGCGGAAGAAGACCCCGAAAATGCCGGGGCATCGTGCAAGCCTTTCTCCAAGAACCGCACTGGACTGGTACTGGGCGAAGGCGCGGCGATGGTGATGCTGGAAACACTGGAAAACGCCCAGGCACGCGGTGCCAGGATCTACGCTGAAGTCGTCGGCTTTGCCTCCAGCAGCGATTCCGCGCATATCACCAAACCTTCACCTGAAGGCCAAGCCAGGGCAATGAGAAACGCACTCAAGAATGCCGGCTTGCAGCCTGCGGACATCGACTACATCAACGCCCACGGTACAGGTACGCTGCTCAACGACAGCACCGAGAGCGCCGCGATCAAGCTGGTGTTCGGCGACGAGGCAAGCAGCACTCCAGTCAGCTCCACCAAATCCATGCACGGCCATTTGATGGGCGCAGCAGGTGCTATCGAATTCATCGCCTGCCTGATGGCGATGCAGCAGCAGTCTTTACCGCCCACCATGAACCTGAATGATCCCGACCCTGAATGCGACCTGGATTATGTGGCGAACAAGGGCAGGGTAGGGGTGAAAGTCGATACCGTCATGTCCAACTCCTTCGCCTTCGGCGGTACCAGCGGCGTACTCATCGCCAAAAAACTCTAACTCGCCTATTCCCTCTCCCCTTGTGGGAGAGGGAGCAAGAACATTAGGTGCGGGTTATCGACAACCCGCCATCCACCAGCGACGCAGTTCCCGATACGAAAGATGAATCGTCCGATGCGAGATACAGCGCCGCATGGGCGATCTCTTCAGGCCTGCCCACGCGTTTCAGCGCATGCAGGTTGGTAATGAATGCCTGTGCTTCCGCGGTATTGTTCGTTTGCTGGTACATATCGGTATCCACGCCACCCGGTAATATGGAGTTCACGCGCACTCCCGCAGCGCCGTATTCGCTCGCCAACGCTTGAGTCAGGCCGATCAGGCCTGCTTTGCTGGAGGCATAGGCAGCCAAGCCGGGGAATGCGGCGCTATAGCCGACGAACGTGGAAGTAAAGATCAGCGAGCCGCCGCCGTTCTTGACCATCTCCGGTATCTGGTGTTTGGCACTCAGGAAGGCGCTGGTGAGATTCACTGCCAGGGTGTCGTTCCAGCCTTGTTCGGAAATTTCGCTGGTAGGGCCTTGTGCACCTATGGTGCCCGCATTGTTAAAAGCGATGTCCAGTTTGCCGAAGCTCTTTACCGCCAGCGCGACTAGCGATTTTGCATATTCTTCCGATTTCACATCCCCGGCAAAAGCGATCGCCTCGCCGCCGTCAGCGGTGATCTCTGCCACCAGGCTCGCCAGCTCTGCTTCGCGCCGTGCACCGACCACTACTTTTGCACCGTGTTCGGCGAACAGTTTTGCAGTGACGCGGCCTATGCCTGAGCTGGCACCGGTAATGATGGCTACTTTCCCTTGCAAGCGTTTGTAACTTGGATTTTTGGTTGCGTTGCTCATGATGTGCTCCTGATTGGTTGGTTGATTAATTAGTGACGAGAGCAGTATGAGCGCATGATTACTTGCAAACTAGTCGTATATTAGTAGAATCACTTTATACCAATAGTAGAAGATAGCCATGGAAACACTTAGCAGCATCGAATCGTTCGTGCGCAGCGCCGAGCTCGGCAGCTTCTCCGCTGCTGCGCGCCGCCTGAGTCTGACCCCCGGCGGTGTGAGCAAGAATGTCGCTAAACTGGAAGCCAATCTAGGCGTGCGCCTGTTCCATCGCAGTACGCGCAGCCTGACGCTGACCGAAGCGGGTGAGAAATTCCTGTCGCAGGTAAGCGGGAGCATGGAAAGCATACAGGCGGCGATCGCAAATGCCGGCGATGCAGCAGAGCATCCGGCCGGTACTTTGAAGATCGCTACCGCCATGGCATTCGGTCGCGACCATATATTGCCTATGCTGGGCGAATTCCTGAACCTGTATCCCGACATCAAACCCGATTGGCATTTCGACAACCGCCAGGTTGACCTGATAGGCGAAGGTTTCGATGTCGCCATCGGCGGCGGACTGGAAATGGCATCCGGCGTAGTAGTGCGCGAACTGGCGAAAGTCTATTTCGTGCTGGTGGCGTCGCCTGCCTATCTTGCCGACAGATTCACCCCGCGCACGCCGGAAGAGCTTTACCGGCTGGATGCGTTGATCAGGTTCTCGCAAACGACGCATAAGGCCGTCCCTTGGCACCTCAAAACCCGCGCCGGCGAGCAGATCACCTTAGAACCGACACCGCGCGCGACTTTCAACGACCCTGAAGCGCAATGCCAGGCGGCATTACTGGGTTTGGGGATCACGCATGTGCCCATGCCGCACGTGCTGCCTTATCTGGAAAGCGGTGCGCTGGTCAGAGTGTTGCCGGACTGGTATACCGAAAGAGGCGAGATATCCCTGTATTTTGCTGCGAAGAAGCAACTACCGGCCAAGACGCGAGTGTTCATCGATTTTATCGTGGACAGTTTCCGTACCCGGCGCCTGGCAGAGCGCTGGTCTGCCAGTTAGCTAGTACATGTTAATCGGGTCGTGTTAATCGGGTGCGTGTTAATCGGGAGCCTGTTGCAGATGCTTGATCTGCGCATCGGCTAGTGCCGTATACAGCGGCGGACTGAACAGGCGAGCGACGATGGTGGAGACCAGCGCCACCGTCATCAGGCTTAACACCATTTCATGCCCGTCTATCATCTCCATCACGATAATGAATGAAGTGATCGGTGTCTGCGTCACTGCCGCCAGGAATCCGGTCATGCATAATGCATAGATCGCCGCTGCCACATGCTCGTGGCCGAGCAGCGGCAGCAGGTCGTTGCCTATGCCTGCCCCTATGGAAAGCGAAGGCGCGAAGATGCCGCCGGGAACCCCGCTCAGATACGTGAATATGGTCGCCAGGAATTTGGTCGGGGCGAATTGCCAGGTTTCGGTGACGGCGCCGTGCAGCATCTCGTGGGTGAAGATATAGCCGGAGCCGTGCGCGCCGCTGCCGTTCATCAGCCCCAGACCTGCCACGATCAGCCCGCACAGACCGGCCCACCATAGCGGATGTAGCTGTCTGAATTGATCCAATGGACTGGTCGTGATCTGTGTAGAGGTGATCAATATGCGGCTGAACAGGCCGCCGCATACGCCGCAAGCGAGACCGCAGACGAGGATGGGCCAGATGATGGCAGGTTTCACTTCTTCCACGGTGAGATGGCCGAAATAACTGTAATCGCCCTGCATGGAGATGGCGACGATGCCGGAGAGCACGATAGCGGTGATAAGTACGCCGCTGGTCTTATGTTCGAAGCTGCGCCCCAGTTCTTCGATGGCGAACACCACGCCCGCAAGCGGCGTATTGAAAGTCGCCGATATCCCGGCAGCACCGCCCGCCAGGATCAATTGTTTAGGGTCGAGCGCGAAACCGTTGGGCAGGAACCGGCGGAAAGCATACATGATGCTCGCGCCGACCTGCACCGATGGCCCTTCGCGACCTGCCGAGAACCCCGCGGCGATGGCACTCACTCCCAGCACGATCTTGCCCGCCGCGATCCTGAGCGACAGTACCGACTTTTGCTGGCGTTCGCTTATGCCACCGTGTAATGCGGCGATGGTCTGCGGGATGCCGCTGCCGCCCGCGCCGAAGAACCATTTGCGGGTGATCCCTACCACCACCATGCCGCCGAGCGGCGTCACGATCAGCGGCAACCACCAATGTGCTTTCTGCATGGAGAAGAACAGCGCGATACAGGCATCGGTCATGCGCGCAAATATAACGATGACCAACCCCACCATGGCGGCTGCCAGCCATACCACGAGGCGGCTTCGCCATGCCTCGACGTCCGCCAGCCGGTTCTCGCGTATGGCAGACAGTAGCTGATTGAATGTGCGCATGGTATCGGGGAATATCGTCTATAAAGCGGGAAGTAGTGCGTTTGTGCAAATCGCCTTATTGCAATATTATCATCGAATGAACTCCATCGCTTATGACGTATTCTTGGATGTGGTCCACGAAGAGTGTCCCATTCCCACCATCCGTACCAAAGTGGTACTTGATACCATGCAGTCCGGCGCAGTGCTCAAAGTGGTCACCGAACGCGATGGCGCGGTCAGGAATATCCATACCTTCGTTAAAAGCAATGCCCACGAACTGATCCATGAAGATAAAGCGAATGACGTCTATGCGCTTTATATCAGGAAAGGTTAGATCCTAAGCAATTACTCAGCTTCTTCGGCCTAGGTATGTCGAAGCCTGAAAAAGTTTCGCTTGACATGCAACTAAATGGTTGCATATTATATGTCCATGGTCACTGATGAAAGCACTCAAGAAGGTAAGGTGTTCAAGGCTCTTGCCGATGCCAGCCGCAGGCAAATGCTCGATAGTCTGTACCTGAAGAACGGGCAGACGCTGAGCGAGCTGTGCGAAAAGCACGACATGAGCCGTCAGGCAGTGACCAAGCACCTGGTGTTACTGGAGGCGGCGAATCTGGTCGTGACCGTAAAACGGGGAAGAGAGAAGCTGCACTACCTCAATCCGGTACCTATCAACGACATTTACATGCGTTGGATAGGTAAGTTCGAACAGGGGCGGTTGGAAGCTTTATATAACCTAAAGCAAGCGTTACAGGAGAATGATAATGAGTAATACCGAATTTGTTTACACCACTTACATCAAGACCACGCCGGAAAAGGTATGGAGCGCGATCACCACCCCGGAATTCTGCAAGCAATATTGGATAAATACCAATGTATCGGACTGGAAGAAAGGCTCAAAGTGGGAGCATGTCACCGATGAAGGCAAAGTGATGGTGACAGGTGAAGTGCTGGAAAGCGACCCACCGAATCGTCTGGTATTGACTTGGGCATGGGCGGAAGACCCGGTGGATAGCGCTGCGCCCTCGCGCGTGACCTTCGACATCGAAGCCATAGACAACATGGTGCGTTTGAATGTGCTGCACGACAAGCTGCAAGCAGGTTCGGTGATGGCAAGCAAGATCGCACAAGGTTGGCCGCGCGTGCTTTCCAGCATGAAGTCGATGCTGGAGACCGGCAAGGCATTGGATACCTGGGCGCTTAAATGTGGAGATTGAAGTTGCTTACACCCTCTCCCCTTGCAGGAGAGGGTGCTGATGATTACTTCGGCCTTAACTCGGGATAAGCCTTCACATATTCCGCCAGGTCGCCATCCAGCGTATCCCAGTTGACCAGCTTCGCTGCGGTAGCGAACACCCAATTCATCCACTTATTCCTATGGGTACAATAATTTGTCAGTGGAATCATGTCATGTCCCAGTTCTATCTTGGGTGCATAGACAGTCTGGCCGCTCTGGATGGAATCCGCACCCATGGAATACGCCCAATCCACCACTGCTTCCCATAAGCGGAAATACATGAACCAGTTCTTTGGGCGGTTGTAGTCGATGCCGATGAATTTGTTGATCACGTGATCACCCAATGCAAAGCACAGTGCGAACGCCACCATCTCGCCTGTGGCGCGAGCGCGGATGACGACGAAATAGGCATGGGAGTAGCCTGAGATCAACTCAAAGAATTTGCGGTTGAGGCGCTCGAATTTGGTCGCGCCTTTCTCATAGGTATTGCAGAACAATTCGAACATCTCGTCTATGGTCGGCGCGTCGGGACGTTGTATGACGGTGACATCCACAGGAATATCTGCCGCAAGTTTTAACTTCTTTTTCAACTTGTTACGACGCGAAGCTTTCAACGATTCGAGGTACGCGGCCTTGCTGTTTCCAGGCAGCTTGACCATGGTGCCGGGATAACTCACCAGCCGGAACAGCTTCTCCGACTTGATGAACGTAGCCAGTTCCCGGTCGTATTCCGCCGGAATGTCTTTCCATACCCGCATCGGCGCTTTGAATTGCGCAGCTTTGGCGATCAGACCCTGATGCACGCAGTGTAATACCCGTGGCCGGTTCGCGTCATTCACCATGCCCACTCGTCCCTCATCGCTGCAAGGCGAGCCGATGAACAGGGTACGTTGAGACAACAGCGACGGCATGATGTATCCCAATACCTTGGCAATAGGCAACAGGAAAGGCGGCGCGACCAGCTTGATGGGCACATCCATGAGAAAAGCCGGGGCGATGGCGACAGGCTTGCCGTTGGCTTCAACGATACCGTACAAAAAAGTGAATTGGTCGGTGATGCCGCATTGCTCAAGCGCTTGATACCACCATAGGCCTTCGAACGGCTCAGGGAAGCACTCTTCCCACAGATGAGCGGGAATATCGGATGCTGAAGCTACCCAATGGATGTGGTGCATGGTGTTAGGATTTTACTACGCTGCTTTCTACGGCATTTTTTAAAACTCCGCAGATACGCTCGAAATCCCTGTCCCTGAGCCAATGGCTGTTAGAGATGGTGAGCGAGCGTGCCGCAAAGTCTCGAGCGTTCGGCGTATCGGCACCGCTGAAATGAGGCGCAAGATCCTCGTAATCCGGCAAGGCATGGATGAACATGCGGCCCACGCCCAGCCCGGCAGGCCACAGCGTCTCCAAGGCCTTGTCCCTGGCCTGTTGCGTAGGCATCAGCACCAACAGGCAGGGCCAAGTGCCGATATCGTCGGTCGCATCCTCCAGCACCGTAATATTAGGGATCTGTTGCAGGCGTGATTTGCGGCGTACCGCTTGCACTGCGGTCACTGCCAGGAACCAGGATAAACGCTGTAGTGCGCGTGCGCCTACGGTCTTACGCCAGTGGCCGACGCGGTACAAGGGAATGTCGTGATCGTGATTGTCGCCCACAGCTTCGATCAGCCTGTCGTTCATCAGATGGCGGCGCAGCGGTATGCCGTAAGCAAAGGTCAGGGTAGTGGGGCGGTACAGCGCGGTATAGCCTATCAGTTCCAGTACACGTTTGGCCTCGTTCCCAGGTTGACTGCGCACGATGGTGGCGCTGGTCGACTGTAGCTGTTCGCGCAAGGCTTCAGCGTTGGCGACCAGTGCGCCGCCGCCGTAAATGGTCAGTCCTTTGCCCACGCCCAGGCTATACACACCGATGTCGCCCACAGTGCCTGCGGGTTGCCCTTGCCACAGTGCGCCCAGTGCTTGCGCCGCGTCTTCCACCACATAAGCGTCGACATTTTTGGCGATGGCAGTAATCGTCGCCATATCGGCCAGACGGCCTGCCAGATGGGTAGCAATGACGGCCAGGGTGTTTTCATTACAACAGGCACGCAGCGCATCCGGACAGAAATCGAAATGCCCGGCACGGGTATCGCAGGCGATGGGTCGCAACCCGGCTTGTAACACCGCGAGCGCAACAAGCGGGCAGGTGTAGGCAGGAATAACGACTTGGCGGCGAGTACTGCTGTTTTTAAGCGCTGTCAGCGCCACTACCAGCGCAGCAGTACCCGAGCATTCGACCTGCGCAGAGGGCGAACGTACAAAGCTTGCCAGTTCACGTTCCAGCGACCGCGAGCCGGGCAGTAACTCGCGCCACTTCAGGGGTAAACCTGCAGTGGGCGGGACTTCAGTCACGGCGGTTGTCCTGCTCGTCGTTCTTGTTCTCTTTGCTCAGGCTCAGGAACACGATACCTATCATGATGCATATGGCACCCACCACCTGCATGGCGCTGAGTTTTTCGCCCAGATATACCACCGAGATGATGAGTACAGTCACCACATCCAGGTGCGAAGCGGCGAATGAAGGCCCGACCGGCGCATGTTTGAGCAAAGTCATCCACGCCACGAATGCGCCCAGATAACCGATCACCGCACCATACACCCAAGGGTTCAGGAACACGGTGAGCAACCAGCTCAGTTGCGGTACGAAAATGCCCGCGTGGCTGGAAGACAGTTTGAACGATACCTGGGTAAGGGTATCGAAGAACATCAGCGCACTGAAGCCCAGGATGTAGAAGTTGCGACGCTTCATGAGAACCCCCCGGCCAGCGCCACGCCTACACAAATGAAAGTCATCCCCAGTATGCGCATCTTATCCAGGCGTTCGTTGAACAGCATGCGCCCCGCGAACATGATAGTCACCATGTTGATAGAGCCGATGAGGATGCCCAGCGACAGCGGCATGATGGAAAGGAACGCCAGCCATAGCACGAATTCGCACACGAAGCAGGCCATGCCAAGCCATATCGGAAAGGAAGACAGCATGCTCTTCCAGCGCCCCAATTCGGTCTGGTGATCGACCACGGCGGCATATTTGAACGACATATGCCCGACCGTATCCACAGTGATGTTGAGCGCCCAGATGAGCAATGCGATCTTAGTCAATTTCAAAATCCTGCGATGGTTTAATGGCGGATTATAGCGTGGTGTAGCTTATTTACCGCTCAGGCTGAGAGCTACGGCTTCCGCTACTTTGATGCCGTCTATGGCTGCCGACAGTATGCCGCCCGCGTAACCTGCGCCTTCCCCGGCAGGATATAGCCCTGGGGTATTCAAGCTTTGCAGACTATCGTCATCACGTGTGATGCGTATAGGTGCCGAGGTACGACTTTCCACGCCGGTCAGCACTGCATCGTGCATGGCAAAGCCGCGTATCTGCTTGTCGAACGCGGGCAGCGCCTCTTTGATGGCAGTGATGGCGTATTCCGGCAACGCAGTAGCCAGGTCGCACAGATGCACGCCGGGCGTGTAGGAGGGGATGACGCTGCCCAACTTGGTCGATGCACGACCTGCCAGGAAATCGCCCACCAATTGCCCCGGCGCTTCGTAATTTCCGCCGCCCAATTCGAATGCACGCGATTCCCAATGGCGTTGGAAAGTGATACCTGCCAGCGCATCGCCGGGGTAATCGACTTCCGGCGTGATGCCGACCACGATACCCGCATTGGCGTTGCGCTCGTTGCGTGAATACTGGCTCATGCCGTTGGTCACTACGCGGTTAGGCTCCGATGTCGCAGCCACTACCGTGCCGCCGGGGCACATGCAGAAGGTGTACACCGAGCGCCCGTTCTGCGCATGGTGCACCAGTTTGTAATCGGCAGCGCCCAACAGTGGATTACCCGCATTCTCGCCCAGGCGGCAGCGGTCTATCATGGTCTGCGGGTGTTCGATGCGGAAGCCTATGGAAAACGGTTTGGCTTCCATGTGGATGCCTTGTTTGTGCAATGCCTCGAAAGTATCTCGCGCACTGTGGCCGACAGCCAGCACGACATGGCTACTCTTGATCTCCTCGCCGTTGGCCAGTCTGACGCCTTGTATCTTGCCCTCGTGCAGCAGCAGTTCTTCCACTTTATGCTGAAAACGTATCTCGCCGCCCAGCGCGGTGATGGTGTTACGCATCTCTTCCACCACGCCGACCAATCTAAACGTGCCGATATGCGGCCTGGCGACATAGATGATCTCTTCCGGCGCGCCTGCCTTGATGAATTCCTGCATCACCTTGCGCCCGTAGTGCTTGGGGTCTTTTACCTGGCTGTACAGTTTGCCGTCTGAAAAAGTGCCTGCGCCGCCTTCGCCGAATTG
This sequence comes from Methylophilaceae bacterium, assembly GCA_036561085.1. Lineage (GTDB taxonomy): Bacteria > Pseudomonadota > Gammaproteobacteria > Burkholderiales > Methylophilaceae > CAILHX01. The sequence goes on from DATBPY010000103.1 coordinate 18,006, forward strand.
CACATTGGATTCAGGGTTGAGTTTGTTATTACGCCACAGCCCCCATGTGTCTTTAGTCCTTTCGCGCACTGCCTTGCCGCGCTCCAGGATGATAGGGTTGAAGCCCATCTGCGCCAATATCAAACCGGCAAATAAGCCGCAAGGCCCGGTGCCGATGACAATGGGTTGTTGAAAGGCACGTTCGAATTTCGCGGGTGCCTGGGCCACTGCGTGATAATCGGTATCGGGGGTAGGGCGGATATGCGGGTCTTGCAGGCGCTTGAGCAGTGCTTGCTCGGCCTTTGAGCCTTCCGTCAGTTCCACATCGATGGCATACACGAACAAGATAGCGTTCTTCTTGCGTGCATCGTGGCTGCGCTTGAAGATGGTAAAACCCGCAAGTGCGGCTGCCGGGATATTCAGGCGGCGCAGGATCTCGGCAGGCAGTGCTGCCTCGGGGTGCTCCAATGG
>DATBPY010000104.1:0-22951 GCA_036561085.1 Methylophilaceae bacterium
ACCCAGTTGCAACGCGCACCCGGTCTGTCTACTTTGTTAATGACTACGATAGGCTTCAGACCCAGCGCCAAAGCTTTTTTAGTCACGAAACGCGTCTGCGGCATCGGGCCTTCAACGGCATCCACCAGCAACACAACGCCATCCACCATGCCCAGCACGCGCTCTACTTCACCGCCGAAGTCGGCGTGACCCGGGGTATCCACGATATTGATGTGGGTACCTTTGTAATCCACCGCCGTGTTCTTGGCGAGAATGGTAATGCCGCGCTCTTTTTCAAGATCGTTGGAATCCATCACCCGCTCTTGCACCTGCTGGTGCGCGGCAAAGGTACCGGACTGTTGTAGAAGCTTATCTACCATGGTGGTTTTACCGTGGTCGACGTGGGCAATGATGGCGATATTTCTGAGGGCGCGTGACATGAAATGTAGTTACTCTTCGGGCAAAAGGCGCGCATATTAACACATAAGTGTTGACAGAAAGATTTAACTCCGTACAATGCGCCACTTCGATTCGGTAGATACCACTAATTACCGACGATTCATCGCTCTGACCTCTCTTTTTTCCAGTAAATTCCTGGTTCTTTATTTTCGGTTAGTGACGATGCCCGTGCGCTGGCCACTACCGCCTTTCTCTGACTCGTTTCAGAAGATGCTTGCTTGCGCTAATCTAAATGTACAAAAGCGTGAAAAACGCCGCTGGATTGATGGCGGACGCCGCACAGGAACCGGAACATACTTAAGTATGTGAGGATTCCGGGCAGCGCCCAACGCCAAGCCAGCAAGTTTAGCCGCTTTTGAAAGGAAATTTTGTGTCTTTTCAAGATCTCGCGTTAAATCCGTCCATCCTCAAAGCAATCGCTGAGGCTGGCTATACTGAACCAACCCCTATTCAATCAGCCGCTATTCCGGCTGCATTATCAGGCCGCGACCTGCTCGCCTCTGCCCAGACCGGCACCGGCAAAACCGCTGCTTTTATTCTGCCTTCACTCAATCGCATCGCTACGCCGTCTGAAAGCCGCAGCCGTGGCCCGCGCGTGCTGGTACTGACCCCGACCCGTGAGTTGGCAGCCCAGGTGAACGATGCTGCCCGTAAATACGGACAATACATGCGTGCCCGTACCGTCAGCGTAGTAGGCGGTATGCCTTACCCTGTTCAAAACAAACTGCTATCGCAACCTGTGGATATCCTGGTCGCCACCCCTGGCCGCCTGATCGACCACATGGAACGCGGTCGTATCGATTTCTCGCGTCTGGAAGTATTGGTGCTGGATGAAGCCGATCGCATGCTGGACATGGGTTTCATCGACGACGTAGAGCGCATTGCCGCGGCTACCCCCGGCACACGCCAGACCCTGCTGTTCTCTGCAACGTTGGACGGCAATGTCGGCAAGTTGGCCGGTCGTTTGTTGAAAGACCCGCAACGTATTGAGATCTCGACCGCGCAAACGCGCCATGAACAGATCGAGCAAAAATTGCATTTTGTGGACAATCTGTCACATAAACATAAACTTTTGAACCATATACTGGCTGATGTCGAACTGGGCCAGGCCATTGTATTCACCGCTACCAAGCGCGAAGCCGATTCGTTGGCTGGCGACTTGTTCGCTGCCGGCCACAAGGCTGCTGCATTACACGGCGACATGAATCAAAGCGCACGTAACCGTACCATCACCAAGCTGCGCCATGGCGACCTGCGGGTGCTGGTAGCTACCGACGTGGCGGCGCGCGGTATCGACGTCAACGGCATCACCCATGTCATCAATTTCGACCTGCCCAAGATCGCTGAAGACTATGTACACCGTATCGGTCGTACCGGCCGTGCAGGCAAGACCGGTATTGCCGTGTCGTTCGCATCGCACTCTGACCGTCGTCATTTATATGGTATCGAACGTCTGACCGGACAACGCCTGACTGCGGAGATCATCCCCGGCTTGGAACCGCAACAACGTGCGCCTAGCAGCAAGCCTGCCGGTGCCGGCGGCAAGAAGCCTTACGCAGGTAAGTCGCGTAGCGGCAGCTCGTCGTACCAAGGTAACCGTAACGGCAACGGCACGGGTAATGGTAATGGCGCAGCGGCTGACGGCAAAAAGAAGTTCTGGCACGATGCCAAGCCGGCAGGTGCTGGCGCTGGTAATCGTTCACAACGTGCCCGCCGCCCGGTATAACACTTGGATAAAGCATTGACAGAAGAAACAACAGTAACCTTTGCTACACTCAACCTCGACCCGCTGATCGTCAAAGCGGTCGAGGAAGAGGGTTACACTGAACCGACTCCGATCCAAAAAGAAGCCATACCCCATGTACTGGCGGGACGCGACCTGATGGCGATGGCGCAGACCGGTACCGGCAAGACTGCCGCGTTCACCCTGCCCTTACTGCAAGGCTTGCTGCCTTACGCCAGTTCTAGTGCTTCCCCCGCTCGCCACCCGATACGCGCATTGATACTGACACCCACGCGCGAATTGGCGATACAGGTGGAAGAAAGCGTGGAAACCTATAGCAAACATGTACCGCTACGTTCTACCGTGGTATTCGGCGGCATAGACATCAAGACGCAGAAACCTGCATTGATGAAAGGCGTAGAGATACTGGTGGCAACACCGGGGCGCTTGCTGGACCATGTGGAAAGCCGCAATCTGCAACTGAACCAAGTGCAGGTATTGATTCTGGATGAAGCGGACAGAATGCTGGATATGGGTTTCATGCCTGATCTCAAACGCATTCTGGCGTTGTTACCCAAAAAGCGTCAGACCCTGCTGTTTTCAGCCACATTCTCCAACGACATTAAAAAGCTGGCGCAGGATTTCCTGGTAGATCCCGTGACTGTAGAAGTCGCGCGCCGCAATGCAACCGCCGACACCATCAAACAGTCCGTGTATATGGTGGATAGCAGCAGTAAAAAAGACGTGCTCGCCGAGTTGATACGTTCACGCGGCGCAAGCCAAGTGCTGGTGTTTACCCGTACCAAGTTGATGGCATCACGCCTGGCTCGCCTGCTGGAGAAAGACGGCATCGCTGCCGAATCCATCCATGGCGATAAGAGCCAACAGGAACGATTGAAAGCACTGGACGCATTCAAGGAAGGCCGTATCACGGCATTGGTAGCAACCGATGTCGCCGCACGCGGCCTGGATATAGACCAGTTGCCGTTGGTAGTGAATTACGAATTGCCACCCAATGCCGAAGACTATATCCACCGTATCGGTCGTACCGGACGCGCTGGAGCCAGCGGCGAAGCGATCTCGTTGGTAGATGCCGATGAAGAACGCTTGTTACTCGATATAGAGAAACTGGCGAAGCGCCAGTTCGTCAGAGAGAAAGTAGATGCGCCGCAACGCAAATCTTCTCACTCCGATTCAGAACCCAGGTCGAGTTCTAGTGCCAGGCATGCTGCGTCGCCAAAATCCTCAGCCGATAAATCAGCGCCAAGAAAAAAGACTGCGGCAGACAGCTGGTTCGACAAGCCTTACGAACCCACCGTCCGAGCAATCAATACAGATCCTGGTGTTATGGCAACAGAAGGTAATTTCGGATTGGTACGCAACAAGAAGTCGCAAAAAGAAGTGCCCGCACTGTTAGGCGGGCTTGGCCACAACGCTGTTAAGCGCTGATAATAATCTAAGCGTTAATGCCGTCTTTGACCTTGTCGACAAATAGCTCACGCACCTTATTTACCTTGCCCGCGACTACCACCATGCAATAAGGCTGGTTAGGGTTATTGGCAAAATAATCCTGGTGGTAATCTTCAGCCGAGTAGAACGTACTCGCCGCCGTGACTTCCGTGACGATAGGTTTAGACCAATAAGCAGCCGCATTCAACTCTGCGATCGCAGCCCTTACGGTGTCACGTTGACTATCCTTGGTGTAGAAAACCCCTGAACGATATTGCGTACCTATGTCATTGCCCTGGCGGTTCAAGGTAGTCGGGTCGTGGCTGGCAAAGAATACCGCCAACAGATCGCGCAACGATATCTGCTCAGGATCGAAAGTAACCTTGATCGCTTCTGCATGCCCGGTACTACCGGTGCAAACCTGCTTGTATGTCGGGTTGACGATTTGCCCCGCGATGTAGCCGGAAACCGCCGAGTTGACCCCCTTCAGCTCGCGATACACGGCTTCCAGGCACCAAAAACATCCCCCCGCCAAAATAATCGTTTCCATATCTATCCTTTCCAGTAAAACGCCCTCTGAGAGAGCATTAGGGCTAATGCTATAATTTAGTCCGACTTTACATCTACTCCTTACAATAATGCGCTTAGTCATTCAAGGGCTGCAAATCACGCCCGCCCAGCTTGCTCACATCTCAACTCTGGCTGGCGGAGGTTCTTTTCATCAGACCGCCAAACTTGCATTTCGTTTAGCTATCCCACAGTTGAGCGATGAGACCGTTGCAGACATCAGCGCCTATTGCACCCAGCAATGGCTGGATTTCGCGTTTGTTCCCGATCCGCTCACTTTGGATTCGATAGGTCTAGTGGTCATGGATATGGATTCCACCCTGATCAGCATTGAATGTATCGATGAAGTCGCCGATATGCAAAACCTCAAACCGCAGGTGGCAGCCATCACCGAAAGCGCCATGCGCGGCGAGATGGAGTTTGCCGAAAGCCTGCGGCAACGTGTTGCTCTCCTACATGGGCTGGATCAGTCAGCGCTACAACGTGTTTACGACGAACGGCTGCAATTAAGCCCGGGCGCAGAGATCATGCTGGCCGCCCTCAAACAACGTGGGATCAAAACCATGCTCGTTTCCGGCGGTTTCGATTTTTTCACAGACAGACTGAAAACCAGGCTGGGTCTGGATTATGCAGAATCCAACAAACTGGAAATCATAGACGGCAAAATCACCGGAAAAGTCGTAGGCACTATCCTCGACGCACAAAGCAAAGCCGACTGGCTAAACAAGATCAGCGCACAGCTTGGCCTGAAAAAACATCAGGTGATCGCCATCGGCGATGGCTCCAACGATTTGAGAATGATGGCGGATGCCGGTTACAGCGTAGCCTATCACGCCAAGCCTATAGTACGTGCTCAAGCCACCTTCGCCTTCAATCATGTCGGGCTGGATGGCTTGATCGGTCTACTCAGCTAATCTTACAAACTAATTACTTGGCAGGCGCTTTGAGCGTGACGTAGAACATGTCATCGCCACGCATCAAACGCAATGCCACCAGCTTGCCTGAGGGTATGGCTTCCAATGCCTTGTTCACCTGCTCCGTCGATTGCACATCGATATCGCCCACCGCCATCAATACATCGCCGCGGCGAATACCGGCTTGCACTGCATTACCTTGTACATTGACGACCAACACGCCCCATTTACCGTTGATCTTTTTGTGCTCCTGGGGTGTCAGATCGCGCAGCATAAGCCCGAACTTGTTAGGTTCTGCCTTGGCCGGACCACCGTGAGCAGGTTTGGTAGCCGCTTCTTCGTTATCTTCCGGCATCTTACCGATTTTCAAGGTCAAGTTTTTGGTTGTGCCTTTATGGAATATCTCCACCGCCACATCCTTACCGGGCTTGGTAGAGCCCACCGCGCGCGGTAAGTCTGAGGAAGTATTAATGGATTTACCGTCAAACTTGGTGATCACGTCCCCAGCCTCCAGTCCGCTTTTCTCTGCAGGTCCGCCTTTTTCCACTCCGGCGATCAATGCGCCGTTAGCATTCTTCATACCGAAAGATTCTGCCAACTCCTTGGTGACTTCCTGGATCTGGACACCCAACCAGCCGCGCGATACCTTACCCCCGGCCCGAAGTTGCGCCTGCACATCCATGGCGACGTCGATAGGGATGGCGAAGGATAAGCCCATATAACCGCCTGAGCGGCTGAATATCTGCGAATTGATACCGATCACTTCGCCTTTCATGTTGAACAAAGGGCCACCGGAATTACCGGGATTGATAGGAACATCAGTCTGGATGAAAGGCACGTAATTTTCCTGCGGCAAAGCACGACCTTTGGCACTGACGATACCTGCAGTCACCGTATTTTCCAGTCCGAACGGGGAACCGATGGCCAATACCCATTCACCCACTTTCAGCGCATTAACGTCGCCGAATGTCACTTTAGGCAAATTAGTGGCCTCAATCTTCACCAGTGCTACGTCGCTCCGGCGGTCTATTCCTATGGTCTTGGCCTTGAATTCACGCCTATCCGTAAGTTTGACGATGACTTCATCTGCATCATTCACCACATGAGCATTGGTCAAAATATAACCGTCGGCACTGATGATAAAACCCGAGCCCAAGGATTGCGTCTGGTAATCTTGCGGCTGTCCACCACCTTGCCCCGGCATGTTGCGGAACAACTGGTTGAAAGGGCTATCTTCAGGCAGGTCAGGGAAAGGCAACCCGCCGCCTGCTCCTTGATTACCGGCATTATGTACCGTTTGCGTGGTACTGATATTCACTACTGCAGCACCCTGCTTTTCTACAATGTCGGTGAAGTCCGGCAGATCTTTTGCCAGAACCGGGACAGCGAAAGTAATTAGAAATGAACCCAGAATGAGTAATTTTTTCATCTTTAAGACCTTTAACGAAATTAACTAATTAAAACTCATACAAAACAACCGAGCGAAACGCAGGCAAGGCGCAAATTCAGACTAACCCCGGAGTTGATATATTCGTACATGAGGATGTTAGGCTGGATTTGCAACGCTGCATGCGTGAGCGAAGTCTTTTGCATACTTTCTAAAGGGGAATCGGTTCTGCCGTGACTGTGGCTCTCCGCAGCATCACTGGAGCATAACGCCCCGATAATTGCTTGCCGGAGCTGTAAGCTTTGACCAATAGCAAGCCGGCAACCAAGCCTATAACTCCGCCCAGCGTTGCGTACAGGTCACTGGTAGAAGTTGTGGTTGCCATGGAAGATCCTAGCAATGCGCCGCCAATCAACAGTGCCAAAGGCACCACATAACTAATCATGGCGCTGGAAAATAAAGCACCTTCTTCCACACCGACGACGACTCTATCGCCGATTTTAGCGTCGAGCTGGTTGGTCGCCAGGAATTTGTTGCTGCGTTGGCTGAAGAATCGCCCCCATATCGAAATACCGCAACCGCGGGTCGCTCCGCAGATGCCGCAAGGCTGACTGCGTTCTATTTGGAGCAAAGCGCGCTCGCCTTTTAATTCAACAATCACTGCCTGTTCTTCTATCATGGTTTTTTACTCACTGAACGTGCGATCTGCATTACGGTCGCGGCCGGAACCTCACCCATGACCACGATCTGGTGGTCGGCTACTACCGTTGCATAAAGATTGGTGGAGCCCTGACTCATGACGCCTTGCTTGGGTGGGATCTTTTTATCCAAAGACTCTATGAATAACGATATGGAGGCCATACCGTCAAAAAACACCAGTTGCATCATGGACGAGGCACTGCCGGGTACTTGGCGTAACACTTGTTCGGTCTTGCGAAAACCTTTGGGCAACTGCCCGATCACCCAACCACCCGCCTCGACTACCGGTGTCACCGTTTCCTCAGGCTGGATCTCGTAAGTCTTGCTATCGTCCACGCTGGGGCGGAACCACTGCATATCGCCGGTATCGATCAACAGCAACTGGTTGAAACCGACCTGTTCGATCAGTTCATTCTTTTCATTGTAAACCGCCAGTTTCAACAATAAGCCGGAATCACGGTCTATCCATAATTTATTGGCATAACGATAGGTATCGCGCGGAGTCAGGGTCAGGATGTTGGCTTCGCGTCCGCCGACTCGTTCCACGCCACCTAATTGCACCTGATAATTCGCTTTGATGTCCTCCGTCATTTTCGGCAACAGCGCCGGAAAACCGCTTTGGATATGGCGCCTCTCTATCATCACCTTTTCGCTCTTGGGCTGATAGATGACCGCTTCGTTACCCTGCTGCAGCATTTCCCGGGGGGCACCATCCAGTACGATGACTCGGGTAAATTCACCTTGCGGGCTGTGGTTGATATGGGTGATGTTCATGGCATTCATCTGGTTACCGGACTGGTACACAAATACCCCCCGGTAACTTAGTTGATGCGCTGCCAGACCTGCTTTTTCCAACATTTCCCAAGGGTTTTGCGGCGTTGCGGCGTCAGCTGCAGATAACGACAACATGGATAGCAGCGAAGAAGCTGCTATCAGAAGCGCTGACCGTTTAACCGGATTCGACTTGATTGGATTCAAAATCAATGTGCCGGGTCCGTGCGTACTGGTTCGGGGTAAGACGTGAGCTGGACATCACGCTGCAGGTTATTACCGGAGGCATATTCATGATGCGCCAATAGGTAATGATCGAAACTTTCTGCGGTCATCATATTCTGCGGTGCGGGATTTTGTGTCACGTTATTTTGTGCAACATTGATTTGCGCCGGATTCAACGGATTGGTGATCGCCTGCGATTGCCACACCATCCATGCCACAAAACTGACTGCGATCACTGAAGCTGCCATTGAAGTCATATTGCGGTTCGCCATTGCAAACGCCATTGACGGTATACCGAACATACCGCGGTCCGCAATTGAAAGCCTGGACTTTTGCGGTGGCGGTGCAAAGGCGACCGGCTCATTCGCCAGCTGTTCCATGACCTTATACTTGATGTCGAGATGCAACTCGGCATCGCCGCGCAACACATCGCCTATCAAGTGATATTCCCGCCAGCATTGTTTCAATTCCTGTGTGTTGGACGTGGCGGTCAATAGATGCTGGTTGGCATCCATATCCATCTCACTATCCATGAGTGTCGAAAGCTGTTGTTTCATTTCGCTCATTTCATGTCTCCTATCTACCATCTCTTGTTATCAGGCGTATCTAATAAAGGCCGCAATTTTTCAGCGACTGATTCACGCGCTCTGAATATCCTGGAACGTACTGTTCCGATTGGGCATTGCATCAACTCTGCTATTTCCTCGTAACTCAAACCGTCCAACTCCCTTAACGAAATGGCGGTTTTTAATTCTTGTGGTAAAGCTTCGATCGCCTGTTTCACCGTTTGAGCCAATTCTTTGGTCATGAGTTCCGTTTCAGGTGTATCTACAGTGCGTAATTCATCACCATCTTCGAAATTTTCGGCGTCCTCCACCTCGATATCGTTGGAAAGACTGGGTCGCCGACCCATCGCCACCAGATGATTTTTGGCGGTATTGATGCCTATACGATAAAGCCAGGTATAAAAAGCACTCTCGCCGCGGAAATTAGGCAACGCACGATAGGCCTTGATAAAGGACTCCTGTACCACATCCTCCACCTCTGCCTGATCGCGTATCATCCGCGCCAGCAAACGCCCAAGCTTGCGCTGGTACTTTTCCACCAACAATGCAAATGCTTTTTGATCGCCGCGTTGCACACGCTCGACCAGTTGCTGGTCTATCTCACGGTCACCCGTCAACAGCGCTCTCCCCTTATTATTTGTACTAACTTACAGACTCTTCGACATCAGCGCTGGAGTATACAATGTCAAAGCCCTGTACGCAGCAAACTGACAGCGCTAAACTGACATGGTTCCTTATCTTTCTTTAAAGACATCTTGCATAATTACGACACTCTCATCATCGGCAGTGGGCTGGCCGGCCTGACAACTGCGCTACATCTAGCTTCAGAGCAAAAAATATGCCTGGTGACCAAACGTGAATTGAATAACAGCGCCAGCAACTGGGCTCAAGGCGGCATCGCCGCAGTGCTGGCAGATGGAGACTCGATCGAGGCACATATTCAGGACACCCTCGTCGCCGGTGCAGGATTGTGCGATCCTGAAGTAACGCGCTATGTTGTGGAGCATAGTCGCGAGATGGTGGAGTGGTTGATCCATCAAGGAGTGCCTTTTACCAAGGAAGCCGACAACAGCGATTATCATTTGACGCGCGAAGGCGGTCACAGCCACCGCCGCGTCATTCATGCCGATGATGCCACCGGCCAGGCAGTCCAACAGGTATTGGCGCAAAAAGTTAGAGAGCACCCCAATATCACGGTATTGGAACAACATATCGCTGTCGACCTGATCAATGCCAGAAAGCTGCACCATCGCAGCAATCGCTGTCTCGGGGCATATGTACTAGACCGCAAGAACGGCAAGGTCATCACCATAGGCGCACAGAACACCGTTCTCGCCAATGGCGGCGCAGGCAAGGTATATCTTTACACTACCAATCCCGACGTCGCCACCGGCGACGGCGTGGCGATGGGATGGCGTGCAGGTTGCCGAGTGGCCAACATGGAGTTCGTACAGTTCCACCCGACCTGTTTATACCACCCGAAAGCGGGTTCTTTTCTTATCACCGAAGCGGTACGCGGCGAAGGCGGCATACTCAAGTTACCCGATGGCAGCCGTCTGATGCCTAACCATGACGCGAGAGGCGACCTTGCCCCGCGCGATGTGGTAGCGCGCGCCATCGACTACGAGATGAAAAAGCGCGGTATCGATTGCGTCTATCTGGATATCTCGCATAAGCCTGCCGACTTCGTGGTGTCGCACTTCCCTAACATCTACCGGCGTTGTTTTGAGTTAGGCATAGATATCACCAAACAACCGATACCGGTGGTTCCGGCCGCTCACTATAGTTGCGGCGGCTTATTGGTGGATCAGTACGGCCAAGCAGATATCCCCCATCTTTATGCCATAGGCGAAACCGCATGTACCGGACTGCATGGCGCTAACCGCCTGGCTTCGAACTCGTTGCTGGAATGCATGGTATTCGCCAAGGCAGCGGCCACTCACATTCTCACCGATACCCATGGTGAACAGCACCAACTACCCGACTGGGATGAAAGCCGCGTGACCGATGCCGATGAAGAGATCGTCATTACCCATAACTGGATGGAATTGCGGCGCTTTATGTGGAATTACGTCGGCATCGTGCGCACCGACAAACGGTTGGCACGCGCATTGCACCGCATCAACCTGCTGCATGACGAAGTGCATGAATTTTATCGGAATTTCCGTATCAATTCAGACCTGATCGAACTGCGTAATCTGTTACAGGTGGCAGAGCTGATCGTCCGTAGCGCGATGGAACGTCACGAAAGCCGCGGACTGCATTACTCCAAAGATTACCCCAACATGCTGCCCGAGGCAGTTCCCACACTGTTGGAACCTTTTAATTACTATAGCCTGCTGGATGAATCGCATGGCATAGGCACACGTCCCAAAGCCTGGAAAAAAAGCTGAATCGCAACATTCCTAGCGAAAGCATGCCGTGATCGGAGTGCTTTCGTTTATATTGTCGGTCCTGAACCCGGATTTGTTTATTAAATATGCTCGATAAAGCAGAAGACCAACAGCGTGGCGACCTGTGGATAGACTGGTTGCTCAAAGGCCGCCACTCGCCGAAGAATATGCGCTATATGCAGCAAAGCCAGGCAGAGATCGAAGCTTATGCGGACCGCGTATTACTGCATGCAAAACTCGCGCCGAATCAGACCATGGTCGATGTGGGCGCGGGCGAAGGTCTGGTTTCTCTCAAGGCCATCGATCAAATTGGCCCTACCTTGCGCGTGATTTTGACGGATATTTCGCAACCGTTGCTAAACCATGCCAAGAAACTCGCAGGTGAACGCGGCGTTGCCGACCAGTGCGCATTTCTAAAATGCTCGGCTCATCAACTGGAAGTCATTACAGACGCCTCAGTGGACGTAGTGATCACCAGGGCGGCCTTGGCCTATGTCGAGGATAAACAAACGGCATTCAGTGAATTTTCCCGGATATTGAAGCCTGGCGGCCGTATCTCTCTTGCGGAGCCTGTGTTCAGGGATGACGCGATCATGGCTTCAGTCATGCGTACATTGATGGAATCTCAAATCGAGGCTGCCGGCAGCCCTGATCCTTTTACACGATTAATGCATATATGGCGGTCATCTCAATTTCCGGATACTCAGGAACAGATCGCAATGAACGCTCTCACCAACTATACCGAGCGTGACCTGGTACAGTGGGCGATGGCATATGGTTTCAAAGACATACACATGGAGTTGCATATCGACGTCAAACCGTCTTTGATCGACTGGGATACGTTTCTGGAAATATCGCCGCACCCATATGCGCCAACTCTGCAATCCATCATGCAAGAAAAATTCACTGCGGAAGAACGGCAACTATTCGAGAAAACCATGAAACCTATCATAGAGTCCGATAGCTCGACTTCCAACTACCGGGTGGCTTACTTGTCTGCCAGGAAATAGTCTTACTTAACACATTCCAAAAAAGCAAAAAAAAACGACCGACAAGTCGGCCGTATATAACTTGGTCAAAGACCAAACTTATACCTGCATATTCATTACATCCTGGTAAGCTGCGGTGAGCTTGTTACGCACTTGCACCATGGTCTGGAAGGACAGACTAGCCTTCTGTAGGGAGATCATCACCTCTTGCACGTTAGTGCCGGGCTTCCCCAACTGGAAATCTTCAGTTTGCGTTTTGGCATGATCCTGAACCGTACGCACCTGTTCGATGGCACCTTTGAGCGCGACGGCAAAATCTGCCGTGCTGCTGCTAGGTTGCGGCGCGGTTTTGCCGGCGGCAAGTGCCGCGGCAGAATTAAGCTGACTAACTAATAAATCGATGCCACTGGTGTCCATATTGCGTCTCAAGCTACTTTCTTAAGTTATTGAACCGTATTTTACGGCGCTATTTATGTACTACTGGTACATATAAAGCAATTACCGTTCCAACTTTTTACTTACCTTCAAACTTATTTACCTTCGCGGTAGTGCTGCAATTTGTGCCGCAAGGTCCGTTCACTCATACCCAACTTCTGCGCGGCCAGTTTACGCGAGCCATGAACGGATGCCAATACATTCATGATATGCGCTTTTTCCAATGACTTCAAGCCGTTGCCGGAACTTTGTTCCGTTTCTGTCGCAACCTCCATCAATGGTGCTGTAATTCCTACCCCTGATGGCAGATGCAAATGTTCAGTGGCAATACTGTCGCCCGAGGCCAGGATTACCGCGCGCTGTACCACGTTCTCCATTTCCCGCGCATTGCCGGGCCATGCATATTGCAACAATGCCTGCTCCGCGCCGGGAGAGAATTGCAGTCCGTTTCTATCCATACTGCTCGCCATGGCAGTCAGAAAATGTCGTGCCAAAGGCATGATGTCCTGCAGGCGCTCGCGCAGCGGTGCAATATGCAAAGGAAACACATTGAGCCTGTAATATAGATCTTCACGGAAATGGTTTTTTGCGACCTCATCTTTCATGTCGCGATTGGAGGTGGCAAGTATGCGCACATCCAGCGCGATCGCTTTATTGCCGCCCACTCTTTCCACTTCACGCTCTTGCAGTACTCTCAATAACTTGGCTTGCAGTGCCAAAGGCATTTCCGATATTTCATCCAGCAGCAACGTACCGCCTTGCGCCTGCTCGAACTTGCCGGCCTGTGCCTGCACAGCGCCGGTGAATGCGCCTTTCTCATAACCGAACATGGTGGCTTCGAGCAGATTATCGGGAATGGCGGCGCAATTCACCGCGACAAAAGGCTTTTCGGTACGCGACGATTGCTGGTGGATGAATCGTGCCAGCACTTCCTTGCCGGTGCCGGACTCGCCGGTGATCATCACCGTTGCCGGCGTCACCGCCACTTTAAGTGCCATCGCATACAAGGCACTGGTGGTCGGGTCGTCGGTCACTGCCATGATATGGTCGTTGCCCGCCGTTGCCGGCAACATCCATTGCGCTACCCGCGCCAATAATTCACTCACCTCGAACGGTTTGGCAAGATAGTCGCAGGCGCCTTCACGCATGGCTTCCACCGCTTGCGAGATCACCCCGTATGCCGTCATCAGCAGTACCGGCACATGCGGCCAGCGCGATTTGATCTCGTGCAACAACACCAGGCCGGTCATATTAGGCATCTGCACATCGGTGATCACCAGCCCCACAGGTTGTGTCCTGAGCACTTCCAGCGCCTGCTTGCCGTCATTGGCGTTAAGCACTTCGTACCGGGATAGTTTCAGCGTATCGGTCAGCGCCTCGCGTAGCGCTTCATCGTCTTCAACGATAAGTATAGGTAGTGTTTTCATAAAGGATTATTGATTGGTAGCCGTAAGCAGAATTCACTGCCCTTTCCTAACTTGGATTTTACCGTAACATCGCCGCCGTGAATCTGTGCTACTTCGCGCACGATCGCCAAGCCTAAGCCGGTACCTTCAGTGCGCGTGGTGAAGAAAGGCTCGAACAAGCGATCGAGCATATCGGGCGAGATGCCGCGGCCGTTATCAGTCACGCGTAATAATATATGTCGGTCTTTTTCCGGAACAGCTTCCAAGACGACCTTCCCTTTATCAGTACACGCCTGCATCGCATTTGCCAGCAGGTTGGTCAGCGCACCGGTCAATGCTTCACGGCTGCCCAAGATGGCGAATTCCGCGCATTTGGCCTGAACTTCGAACGCCACTTCGTATTGCGCCATTTGCGGTTCCATCACCTGCTGCACGTCTGTGATCAAGCCGGATATCAGAATATTTTCCTGTGCGCTTTTGCCGCCGCGCACGAAAACCAGCATGTCCTTGATCAACGCCTCCAGATGCCGCAACCGCCCTAATGCCTTATCCGCAAAGCGTGTACGTTCTTCGTCGTTCAGCCCCGGCGCGCGCAGGTTGGAGGTATAAAGTAATGCCGTAGCCAGCGGTGTACGCAATTGATGCGCCAATGCCGCAGCCATCTCGCCCATGGCCGAGAGGCGTTTGTGGCGCTGCAACTGCGCTTCCATATTATGTGATTCGGTAATGTCCTGCAGCAGCAAAATAGCACCGCCGGAACCTTCACGCTCGCTTCTGGATATACTCACGCGCCGCTCGCCGTGATTCAACATCCATTCCCCAGGGGTGGGGGTTGCTTCGAGTGCTCTCCCCTCTATATCGGTCCAATACTCTCTTGCCAAAGGCTCTCCAAGCAAACGCTCGGCAACCGGATTGGTCTCTTCCACGCGACCTTGCGCATCCAGCACCACCACGCCTCCCGGCAGCGCATCCAGCAACTGCGCCAGGCGCAACAGCAAACCTTCTTTTTGTTCTACCTGACGGCGTAATTCGCCGTTTGCCACTGCCAACTCTTTGGTCAAACTCTCCGCTTTACCTTGCAATTCCGCATATGCACTAGTAAGTTGTTCTGAAACCTCATTAAATAACGCAAATGCTTGCTGCAATTCCTGCGGAGATGACGGCAATTGAGGTGTATTCGGCATTTCAAGTCTATAAATAATTTTAAGTCTCAAGTATAGTAGCAGGCATTCACTTGTATCCATTCATTTTTCGAGGGCAATATAGATATGCTGGGCTTTGGGCGCGCAAAAAAAGACCTCGAAAAAGTGCGTTCGCAAGTCGTTGAGCTAACGACAGAGAATTCCCGCTTACAAAGCGAGAACACGACGCTGATCGCAGAGAAAAACGGACTAAAAACCGAAACTGCACGGCAACAAAAGCAGTTCGCCATGTATCAGTCACTTTTTACCAACATCACCTCATTCGGTACCTCTTTCACGGATTTTCAGAAATCGCTGTTCGGCTTGGTAGTGAAGATGAAAAGCGGTGAAAAAGAGGCGGTGCAGGCCGCCGAGACTTCCGATACCAGTCGTAAGTCCATGGAAAAGATCTCCCAGAACCTGCATGAGATGTCGGAGCATACGCAAATAACCGTGGTATGCGCGGAAAGCCTGAGCCAGCGTGCGATGCAGATCAGCGGCATCATCGGCATGATCAAGGAGATCGCAGATCAGACCAATCTCTTGGCGCTTAATGCATCTATCGAAGCTGCACGCGCTGGAGAACAGGGACGTGGTTTTGCGGTAGTCGCCGACGAGGTGCGTAATCTTGCCGCTCGTACCACACAAGCCACCAGCGATATTTCCGAACTGGTGACCAGTATTCAGCAGGAAACAGCACAAGCCAAGACGCAAATGCTGGAAAGCTCCGAAGATGCCGAAAAATTCAGCCAGGACGGCATCGCAGCCACCGGCGACATGCAAACCCTGACGGGCCTGGCCCATTCACTTGAATGCGCGATCGCCTCCAATTCCTTACGCAGTTTTTTGGAAGTCATCAAGGTCGATTACCTGGTTCTGAAATTCGATATCTATAAAGTGTTGTTGGGTATCTCCGATAAAAAGGTGGAAGATCTGCCCACCCATACCACCAGCCGTTTCGGAAAATGGTATTACCAGGGCAGAGGCAAGGAAGACTTTTCGCATCTGGCCGGATATAAGGACGTGGATCAGCCCCATGTCAATGTATACAACCAAGCCAAAGCTGCATTAAGTTTCTATTACGAAAACAAGACAGAGCAGGCAGTCACTGCACTTGAACAAATGGAAGCGGCGAGTATGCTAGTATTGCGCGGGTTAGACCGGATTGCCGACAGTGGGGAAAAGGAAAATTCACAGTTGACACATTCCGGTGCATAATTAGAATGCATCATTGTGGCTTAGATGCTTTGTCGGGTGTGAATCTGATGTCAACAAAATCTGTATATGGGGTCAAATATAGATGTCCGAATTATTAAAACGAATTGACGCTCGTACCAAGCTGGCCGGCTCTAACAAGCTGGAAATGCTGCTGTTCTCCTTAGGCAAGGACGAGCGCACAGGTCGCGAGGAAACATTCGGCATCAATGTATTCAAAGTGCGCGAAGTCATGCGCGTGCCTGAAATCACCCATGCCCCGGACATGCCGCCTTCGGTGGAAGGTATGGTCAGCCTACGCGGTTCGCTGGTTCCCGTGGTCGATCTGCTGCGTTATGTCGGCATTCAGAATAGCAAAGCGCCTGAAATCATGGTGGTCACTGAATATAACGGCCATACCCAAGGATTCCTGGTGGAAAGCGTGGACACCATCTTGCGCATAGACTGGTCCGCGATGAAAGTGCCGCCGGATATGCTGACTGCGCAGATGGGCGGCTTGATCACCGCCGTCACCGAACTGAAAGACGGTCGCATCGTGATGATGATGGATGTGGAAAAGATCCTTGCCGAAACCTCCAGCTATGCCGACGATGCGGCTTTGGCCTCAATCAAACCGATCGCCGCTGAGAACCGCACCATATTCTTTGCCGACGACTCCATGGTAGCGCGCAAGCAGATCGAAAGAACATTGAATGCGCTGGGGGTGAAATATGTTTATTCCACCAACGGCAAAGAGGCTTGGCAGGAACTAGGCAAGATAGCCAGTCGTGCCGAAGTGCTGGACCAGAAAGTCACCGACTATATTCAACTGGTGCTGACCGATGTGGAAATGCCGGAAATGGATGGTTATGTGCTCACTCGTAACATCAAAGGAGACCCACGATTTGCGGGCATTCCGGTGCTGATGCATTCATCTCTATCGAGTGATGCCAACCAGCAATTGGGTAAGTCTGTTGGCGTGGACGAATATGTCCCGAAATTCGAACCGCATAAATTAGCCGAAGTGCTAACGCGTTTATTAGTTCCAGCGCAGTAAAGCAACGGAGTAAAAAATGTCCGACCAAGAAGACAGCAGCCTGATGGATACCATTGAAGGCCATACCAAGTTGGCAGGCTCCAACAAGATGGAGGTATTGCTGTTTTCGCTTGGCGGCCATGAGATTTTCGGCATCAATGTATTCAAAGTACGCGAAGTGACGCAAACACCGGTGATTACCCAAACACCCAATGTACCCAACGGCGTACGCGGCTTTATTTCACTGCGTGGCAACATCATCCCGGTGATCGCGCTTTCCAGCTTTATCGGCCTGAACAGCAACTCAGTATGCAGCAATGAGACACTCATCGTTACCGAGTTCAGCAAGCATACGCAAGGCTTTCTGGTGCACAACGTAGACCGCATCATCCGCGTGGATTGGGATAAGATCAAACCTCCGCAGAACATGCTCGGCGGTAATGAAGGCATGGTGACTGCGATCACGGAGCTGCCTGACGGCAGGCTGGTTTCCATCCTGGACGTGGAACAACTGCTGGCGCTGACCATCGGCGAAGAAACCATTCCCGAGATCGCCGCCATCGAATCCAATGACGATCGTTATGTTTTCTTCGTGGACGATTCTTCCGTCGCACGCAAATCGATTATCACTGTGCTGGATAAAATGGCAGTCAAGCATCAGCAAGCCAATAACGGTGCGGAAGCATGGGAAAAGCTCAAAGCCATGGCAGCGCGCGCGCAACAAGAGAACCGCCCGCTACACCAGGCACTGCGCCTGATCCTGACTGATGCAGAAATGCCGGAAATGGATGGCTATGTGCTGGCCAAGAATATTAAAGCCGACCGCCGCTTCGATGGGATTCCGGTAGTGATGCATTCATCATTATCTTCACAAGCCAATCGCAATATGGGATTACAATCGGGCGTAGATACATATGTGCCTAAATTTGACCCAAGTGCATTAGCGGAAACTTTGCGGCCGCTTCTGGCATAATTAAACATAGATAGTCGATATTAAAGAATCAAACGGAGCTTTTAAATGCCTGATAAAAATATGAAATTCTTGGTAGTGGACGATTTTTCGACCATGCGCAGAATTATTCGCAACCTACTCAAGGAACTGGGCTTCACCAATGTGGATGAAGCCGAAGACGGTGTGGCTGCGCTGAACAAACTGCAAAGCGGTCGTTTCGAGTTTGTGGTTACTGACTGGAATATGCCTAACATGACCGGGCTGGAGCTACTGAAGAATATACGCCAGGATCCGTTGATCAAAGATCTGCCGGTGCTGCTGGTAACGGCTGAAGCCAAGAGAGAAAACATCGTAGCGGCAGCTCAGTCGGGTGCGAATGGCTATATCGTGAAACCGTTCACTGCCACCACCCTTGAAGAAAAGCTCAATCGAATTTTTGAAAAACTAGGCCTTTAGGAGAACGACGTGAGTTCCGACGAAGCAAGTCCAGACGACCTCGAAGCACTATTCGATAGTATCGCGGGTACCACGTTCACCCCACCCGCGCCAGAACCTGCACCCGCGGCTGCAGCACCTGCTGCCGCTCCAGCCGCAGCAGCTAGCGGTGACCTGTTTTCTCAACTAGGGCAGGCAACTCGTCAGTTCCACGATGCTCTACGCGACATCGGTCACGACAAGATCGGCCAGTTGCAAACGCAAGCAGACAAGGCGCGCACCGCTATTTCCGGCGTGAAGCCGTTGCAAGACGCGCTGGATAGCGGTTCCGGCCAGCTTTCCGGAAAATGGCAACAACTCATGGACGGCAAACTGAGCGTTGAAGAATTCAAAGGCCTGGTTGGCGAAACGCGTGCCTTTTTGCAAGATGTGCCGATGAAAACCAAATCCTGCAACTCGCAACTCGCAGACGCGACCCCGATAGATTCGGCTTTATTGAAAAAACTGGCTGATTCCGTGCAACAACTGGAAGTCAAATTGGTACAAGCACTGGTCGCGAATGCCCCTGATGCCGCTAAAAAAGCAGCTGGAGATGTGCCCGCCAACGCCAATCCAGATCAGATTAAAACAGCCTTGAGTAGTTTAGGCTTCTAACCACGAGTCACTGAAGGAAAGCATATGAGTGATTTTGCCGGCATGGAGGACATGCTTCAGGACTTCCTGACGGAAGCTTCTGATTTGTTATCGAATGTAGATAACAAACTGGTGGATCTGGAAAAAACTCCAGACGACAAGAATCTGCTCAATGAGATTTTCCGCGGATTCCATACCATCAAAGGTGGCGCCGGATTCCTCAATGCCACGGAAATGGTGAAGATATGCCATCGCACGGAAAATCTGTTCGACAAATTACGTAACGGGCAAATGGCACTTGATGCATCCATCATGGATGTCATCATGGCTGCAACGGGTATTGTGCGCGAAATGTTTGCTGAATTGTCGCAAGCACGCCAACCTTCTCCCGCAGATCCTGCCGTTTTGGCTGCTATTGAAAGTCTGCTTTCCGGTGAGGCAGCTCCGGCTGCCGCTCCAGCCCAAGTCATGCCCCCTACTTCGCCTGCTGCTGCAGTTCTGACTGCATCCGGCTCTAGCGGAGAGCCGGACTGGAATGCACTGTACGCAAGCCTGGTGGGTGCGCCTACGGCACACAGCGTAGCAGCGGATCTGGTGGCTAAAGCATCCATGCCGCCACCTGCTGCTGCCTCGAGCGTCCCACCACCGGCTATTACTTCGCCTGCTGCAGCGGCATTGGCACCAGCTACGGCTGCCCGGCCTGCCACAAAAACTGCGACAGCGCCTGCTGCTGCCGCAAAAGACACCACTATCCGTGTAGATACGGCACGTCTGGACCAGGTATTGAACCTGTCCGGCGAAATCGGTCTGGTCAAGAACCGGCTGACCTCTATACGTACCTCAATGATGCAAGGCAAGTTGGACAGCGACACCATCAAGCAACTGGATGAAACAGTCAGTCAGCTCGACCTGTTGGTAGGCGACTTGCAAAGCGCCGCCATGAAGACGCGGATGCAGCCTATCGGACGCCTGTTCCAGAAATATCCGCGCTTGGCGCGCGATCTGGCACGTCAACTTGGTAAAGACGTGGAGTTGGTGCTGATCGGTGAAGAAACCGAAATCGACAAGACCATGATCGAGGATCTGAACGATCCTCTGGTGCACTTGATTCGAAATGCCGTTGACCACGGCGTGGATAGCCCTGAAGAACGTAAGGCGGCAGGCAAGCCGCTGAAGAGCCTGATCAATCTATCTGCCGAGCAGATAGGCGATAGCATCGTGATCGAGATCGTGGATGATGGACGCGGCATACGCCCGGATATCATCCGCAACAAGGCGGTAGAAAAAGGCTTGATAGACGCAGAAACAGCCAATACGCTGGATGATAGACAAAGCTGGCAGCTCATCTTCCTGCCCGGCTTCTCAACCAAAGAACAGATCTCCGATGTGTCCGGCCGCGGCGTGGGCATGGACGTGGTGAAAACCAACATCATGAAGCTGAACGGCCGCATAGACATCACTTCGGTGGTAGGCAAAGGCTCGGTATTCCGCATCACCTTACCGCTCACCTTGGCCATTCTGCCGGTGCTGATGGTACGCCTAGGCGAACAACCATTCGCTGTACCGCTGTCCATGGTGCGCGAGATCATCCCTATCCGTCCGGGAGATGTGCAACAAGTTTCCGGCAAGGCGACCATGGTGGTGCGCGAAGAAGTGCTCCCTATCCGTACTCTTGCCAGCTTGATCGGCTGGCAGGAAATGTCGGTGCCTTCGTTCGGCATCCTGATCACCTCGGGCGAAACCACATTCATTATGGCGGTGGATAGCTTCATCGGCCAATCCGACGTGGTGATCAAATCCTTGCAAGACATCAAACCAAAAGGGATCGCCGGGGCTACGCTTACCGGCGATGGCTCGATCGTACTGGTACTGGATATGGAAGTGCTGCTCACCATGCCGACTCAGGAAACCCGCGCCACCCTCTTCGCATAAGCGGCTGTCAAGCTTTTACTCATGGATTTATCGCTGGAAACCGTGTTGCTGGTGCTAGTTGTTTTCGGCGGCTGGTTCTGGCTGGCCAGCTTGCACGTACGCGAACTGGCCATCAGCGCAGGAAAAGAAGCCGCGCAACAATACGGAGTGCAATTCCTGGACGAGACGGTCGCATTCACCCGTTTAAGATTGGCAAGAGACTCTTCGGGCCGTGTCAGATTCCAGCGCACTTACCAGTTCGAGGTAAGCGACACCGGCAGCGAGCGCCTGCAATGCAGTTTGATTATGCTTGGCGAGCGCCTTGATCGGCTCGATATACCGCCGTACCGCGACTTTACCTTGCACACTATCCATTAAGCCTTATTAAAACCATATCCTAGATGTACCGCGGCAGATTCGCTCCTTCTCCCACCGGCCCCCTGCATTTCGGCTCACTCATTGCAGCTACCGCCAGTTACCTCGATGCCAAGGCCAATAACGGCAAATGGCTGGTACGCATGGAAGATCTGGATCCTCCACGTGACCCCCCCGGCACAGCGAGCAATATTCTGAAGACATTGGAAGCATTCGGCCTGGAGTGGGACGAACCCGTCATTTATCAAAGCCAGCGCGCCCCAGCATATGAACAAGCACTTTATAAACTTGATAATTACACCTATCGCTGTACTTGTTCACGTAAAGAGATCGCAGATTCTGCACTGCAAGGGATAGAAGGCGCGATCTACCCCGGCACCTGTCGCCACGGACAGAACAATTCTTTACAGGGAGCGTGGAGATTGCGTACAGACCTGCAAGAAATCGTCTTTGACGATCTGATACAAGGCCCGCAATCACAGGTACTGGAACGAGACATCGGCGATTTTGTGCTAAAACGAGCAGACCAGTTCTATTCATACCAGCTTGCGGTCGCGGTGGACGATGCATTTCAAAACATTACGCACGTCATTCGCGGCGCAGACTTACTGGCTTCGACCCCGCGTCAGATCTATTTGCAACGATTGCTGGGCCTACCCACGCCACACTATGCGCATTTACCGGTGGTAGTGAACGCGCAAGGTGAGAAACTAAGCAAACAAACGTTGGCAGCAGCACTTGATACATCCAATACAGTACAACTCATATGCAGAGCACTGTCGTTGCTCGGTCAGCACCCGCCTGCCCTCCTACTGAATAGCTCTGTCAATGAAGTATGGCAATGGGCGATTGCGCATTGGAAACTCAGCGCGATACCTCGCGTCAGCCAGTTACCTCAGGATGCTAGAGATTGACGCACACGCTCAAACATACAAACTGTAGTCGCCGCGGCCACGTTAAGCGATTCTATTCCGGGCTGCATGGGAATATGCACATGCTCATTGGCTAAAGCCTGCAACTCTGCTGAAAGACCTGCACCCTCGTTTCCTACCAGCAATGCCACGTTGCCGGTCAAATCAAGCAGATAGATAGATTGCCCGGCATCGGGGACAGTGGCCAGCAGCTTGCCTCCAAATTGCGCGGCCACCTGCAACAGATCGGCGCGCTCAACGATCGCCAAGGCGAAATGCGCCCCCATGGCACTACGTAATACTTTGGGCGACCAGACATCGGCACAAGCGGTAGATAAATATGCAGTCGTAACTCCCGCCG
>DATBPY010000105.1:0-33564 GCA_036561085.1 Methylophilaceae bacterium
GCCGGTACCGTTCAGGTTGGCACTGCCGCTTAGCGTAAGGTTCTCGATGTTGGCACCCAGGGTGTAGTTGACCGAGGACTGTACCGTGTCTGTGCCTGCATTCGCAGCTTCAGTGATGACATCTGCGCTGTTGTTGACCACATAGGTGTCGTTGCCCAGACCACCGAGCATGGTGTCGGTGCCGCCATTACCATCATTCAGGGTGTTATCGCCGCTGTTGCCGGTGATGACGTTGCTTAGCGTGTTGCCGGTACCGTTCAGGCTGCTGCCCGTCAGGGTGAGGTTCTCGACGTTGGCAATCAGGGCCAGGCTGTAATCGACCGAGGACTGTACCGTGTCTGTGCCTGCATTCGCATTCTCAATAACTACGTCACCGACATTGTCCACGACATAAGTATCGTTACCTGCACCGCCTGCCATGGTATCGACGCCCGTACCGCCATCCAGCGTGTCGTTACCTGTGCCGCCGGTGAGAGTATCGTTTCCTACGTCACCGAATAATGAATCATTGCCTGCACCGCCACCATTTATGGTGTCATTGCCGGCAAAGCCATGAATCACGTCGTTGCCGGTGGTGCCGGACATCGCATCGTTTCCGGAAAGCGTCGCAGTAGTCAGTTGATCTAAAGTAGTAAACGTGTCCAGTTGCTGGAGGCTAATGGATAAGCCGCTGACGGTATAAGAATGCCCTGAGGGGTCAACGAAATTAAAAGTACTTACGTTACCGGTTAAGCTGTCGTTAGACCCATTGAACGCAAATGAACCATCAATGGTATAAGTGCCTGTGGCATCCTGGAATTTCGTTTCTGTTAATGTCCCGTTTAAAGTGGCAAAGTCTACCGATCCGGTGAAGTCTATTTTAACAGTAGGTGTCGAAAGCCCAATATGGGCGAAGGTTCCGCTATCGTTACCAAATTGATCTTCCGAGAATAAGCCATCATATCTAATCACCAAAGATTGCGGAGTGGTGATGGTGATGTTGCTAAAGACCGAACCAAATTGAGAAAAAGAACCGGTTCCTGAGATAGAACCACCACCCGTGATAGTGGCCGAGAAGAAGGTAGGCGTCACGGTTGTGAACTGGATTGAGTTAGACGACAAGGTACTTAGCCAGATGGTGGCTGAAGCCAAGCCCTGATCAATTCCATTCGATGTATTAAATGTGAGGGTGCTTGGGAAAGCCCCGGTCCAGTTGCTAAGATATAAAGGTTGAGCCATAGGCGCACTTTCCTGGAAACTTAAATCACTGAGGTATGCCGCGCTTTGCGCCCCGCCAATGCCCTGGGCGCCAGTGTTGCCATCATTGAAAGTCCAACCTAGTAGTACGGCAGGACTTAAAGATAAAGCAGGGGTTATATCACTGTAATCACTGGAATAATAAATGGAAGTTAAAGTCTCTTGCACCGCTGCCTGAGTCGCATTGCTGTTAAAGGTAATGGTCAGTCCGTTGGCAGTATTGATGGTGCCAATGTCCACGCCGGATAAGATGGCGTGCCCATTGGTAAAAGCCAGGTTGCCGCCGCCCGAATAAAAATCGTGAGTATTCGGGTCGTTATTTGCTTCACTGACATTTATAGATGCGCCGTTGAAGTTGCCAAGACCATTATTGAGCGCTGATAGTTCAGGGTCAGATATGGTGGCTGAGCTAAGAAGGGCAACCGGCGCACCATTCAAGGTATAGGTGGCGTAGCCATTTACAATTAGAGAAGGGGCATCGTCTACTGCTGTTATATTTACTGCCGTGCTACCTGCTGCACTTTTCGCACCCCCCGTGCCTTGTGCGCCTGAGTTGCCGTCATTGAATATCCAGTCGATCTGTACGTTTGCAGGGGGAGTGGTTGAACTGTTGGCGTAGGCGATGTGAGAGAGGGTGTCATTCACCGCCTGTTGAGTTGCATTATGGTTGAATGTAACAGTGAGCGTACCGTTTGTATTGGTAAAGGTACCTATAAGGGCGCCGTCGTATAGTTGATTTCCTTCTGCGTATATGGGGCTGTTGGTAAGCTGAAATGAAAATTGGTCTTGAGCATTGGCACCGCCGTGTCGGCTTAAGGTAATGGACGCACCGTTATAGTCGCCTTGGGCGCCATTCAGCGTAGCCAGTTCTGGGTCATAGATGGCGGCGGCACTATCTAATGGTGCTGCGGTGCCATGTTCTGTATATGATGCAGTGGTGTTGGCATTAAGCGTACTTACATTACCAAAGCTATTATCCAGCGTGCCATCGGAGTTATAGCGCAGCACAACAGAGGTATATCCATTGCCGCCTGCGATTAGGATCTTGCCGTCAGCTTCTACGGTAACGCTATTACCTACAGAATAAAAATCGTAGCCGGGAATGCCAACGTCGGTGATTAATTTACCATTGTTACCGAAAGTACTATCTAGACTACCATCCGCGTTAAACCTTTCCAGTCCTATTTCTTGTGCATATGGGGTAGTAACAGAACCTGTCACCAATATCTTACCGTCTGACTGAACAATCACACTCTTGGCGATATCCGCTCGGTTAAAGAAGTCGGAAGTTAATTTACCGTTAGTACCGAAACTCGTATCCAGACTACCGTCTGTGTTGTACCGCGCCAGCGCAAAATCCTGATTATTGATAGAGCCTACCGCTATTATTTTTCCATCGGCTTGAATGGTGATGCTGTAAAGCTTGTCATATGAGTTATTAAAATCAGTGGTGACTTTGCCGGTAGCATTAAATGAAGTATCCAAACTGCCATTAGTGTTGTAGCGAACCAAGGAAAAATCGGTATTGCCGTTAATATTGGTGGAATATCCGCCGACTACGATCTTGCCATTTGCCTGTATCGCTTCAGAAGTTGCAAAGTCGTCATTACTAGGGCCAGGACCAAGATTTGTAGTAACTTTGCCATTTGTGCCGAATGTGGAGTCCAGACTCCCGTCGGCATTGAAGCGCGCAACTGCAAAATCTTCCCCCGTACCAACATTTTGCGCAGAACCGGCAACCACTACTTTGCCATCGGCCTGTAAGGCAACGCTCGAAGCGGCGCTCCCCAAAACGCTGGTGAAATTAGTGGTGGCTTTGCCATTGCCATCAAATGTGCTATCCAGGCTGCCGTCACTGTTATAGCGGGCAACAGCAAAACTCGCCGCGGTGCTGGCTGTACCACCGGCGGTACCAGCGACAAGTATCTTGCCATCCGGTTGAACGACTACAGCGTTTGCGCTGTCGGTTAAAGAGCCAAAATCAGTAAATACTTTTCCGTTGCTATTGAATGAATTGTCTACGCTACCATCGACGTTATAGCGGATTATTGCAAAATCATACCCCGTGGCATTAGGTAGCCCACCGGAACCTGTAACTAGTATTTTCCCATCAGACTGTACGACCACATCCAAAGCCGTAGTAATGGTGGTATCGGAAAAGACTTTTCCGCCAACCGAAAAAGTAGGAGCATCGTTAACTGCTGTAATGCTGACTGTTGTGCTGCCGCTCCCAGTTAAAGCACCACCTATGCCTTGGACGCCGGTGTTGCCGTCATTGAATGTCCAGTCGATTTGCGCGGAGGTGGGAGGGGCATCAGAACTGTTGGCATAGGCAAGCGAACTCAGGGCCTCATTGACTGCCGCTTGCGTGGCATTGCCATTGAATGTGATAGTAAGTGTGCCGTAGTTGCTGGAGACAGTGCCGATATCAACTGATGAAAGCAAGGCATGGCCGCCGCTGAAATTCAGATTGCCAATACCTGAGAAAAGATCATGAGCATTGGCCCCACCATGACGGGCAAGCGTGATCGAAGCACCGCTGTAGTTGCCGTTACCGTTATTAAACGACGCAAGTTCCGGGTCATAAATTGCCACCGTGCTATCCAGCACCAAAGGCGCGCCGTTTTCAATATAGCTAGGGGTTCCGTCCAACGTTGTATTCGCGTTACCAGGAACCGAAAAACTAGGAGCATCATTGACCGGGGTAATGCTCACAGTGGTGCTGCCGAGCGTTGTTAAAGCGCCACCTGTGCCTTGTGCGCCGGTGTTGCCGTCATTGAAGGTCCAGTCGATTTGCACGGAAGTAGGTGGCGCATCGGAGTTGTTTGCATAGGCAAGTGAGCTTAGTGCCTGGTTGACAACTGTTTGAGTAGCATTCCCATTAAATGTGATAGTAAGTGTGCCGTTGCTGCTGGAGACAGTACCAATATCAACTGATGAAAGGAGTGCATGGCCGCCGCTGAAACTTAGATTGCCGATACCGGAGAATAGATCTTGAGCGTTGGCCCCGCCATGACGGGCAAGCGTGACTGAAGCGCCGCTGTAGTTGCCGTTATTATTGTTAAGTACGGCGAGTTCCGGGTCGTAAATTGAAACTGTGCTATCCAGCACTAGGTGGACACCATTTTCAATATAGCTGGGAGTTCCATTAAGAGTATTGATAGTGTTAAGTGTCGTATCCAAACTACCATCAGAGTTATATCTTGCTAAGGCGAAATCACTTGATTGAGTTGCTGCAGTGACACTACTACCGCCTAACAATAATTTGCCATCGGGTTGTAGCGCAACGTTATAACCAGTATCAGCACCTGCAGTTGTGGCGAAAGAGGCAGTAAGTTCTCCATTTCCATTGAAAGTTGTATCTAAACTTCCATCTACGTTATATCTTACAACCATGAATTGTTGGGATTGCGTCGTATACCCACTTACCACGATCTTACCGTCAGGTTGAACGACCACACTCCTGCCCGTATCGGTTCCCTGAAGATTAGTCGTCAGCCTTCCGTCACCATCAAAACTAGTATCCAAGCTCCCATCAGCGTTGTAACGGACTACGGCAATATCAAATGTTTGACTACTTGACGAGTAGGCTCCTCCTACCGCCAGAATCTTTCCATCGTTCTGTTCAGTGACGCTATAGCCGGTAACCCCAATATTCTCAAAATAACTTGAAACTGCCCCAGTGTGATTAAATGTACTATCCAGAGTACCGTCAGGGTTAAATCGTAATACTGACAGGCCTGCATTTTGAAAAACATTAAAGCTTTGACCTGCCACTAGTATCTTGCCGTCTGCTTCAACAGTGACGCTTTTGCCCGCCAATTCCAATCCAGCAACATCGCCAATAAGTTTCCCATTATTCGCAAAACTACTGTCCAAACTTCCGTCAGCGTTATAACGTACCAGGACAAGATTGCTGTTATTCAGAGAGGAAAAAGTGCCAGTATTACTCTGCCCCGCTACCAGTATCTTGCCATCAGCCTGTACGGTCACGCTATTAGCAGTCACGGTAACATTATGGCTGACACCATTTACGACAAATGTTCCAAAGTTGGTAGTCAGTTCCCCGTCACCGTCAAAACTACTATCCAGGCTGCCATCAGCATTGTATCTGGCAATAGCTATATCACCCCCTGCATTGCCGACCACCAGTATCTTGCCATCAGGCTGCAGGACGGCACTATTTCCAGATGCGCTTACCGATCCAAAGCTGGTGGTTACTTTTCCATCGCCATCGAAGCTTGTGTCCAGGCTTCCATCTGTGTTGTAACGTGTTAATGCAAAGTTGTGGTTCGAATTACCTGTGTATCCAGCGAGGATGATTTTACTGTCGGGTTGCAAGAGAATACTTTTGGCAGCATCGTCGACTGCGCCTGAAGAGATGTTCGTAGTCAGTTTTCCATTGCCGACAATAAAGGTTGGAGCCTCGTTGATAGTAGCGACATTAATATTGAAATGCCCATTAATGGGTAAAACGCCGTTCTGGCCTCCGTCAGACACTTGAAAATTAAAGCCGAGCGACGCAGTCTCCCCTGCTTGGGTGAAGTGAAGCTTGCTAGAATCGATGTCGGCCTGGGTAAAATGGCTGTTCAACCCCAGATTTTCGTTTACGGTGTGCTGACCGTCATTGTTGGCATCCAGCCACAGCAGACCTTGAGCTGGGGCGCTGGTGAGCGTGTAGGTTAACTCGGTACTGCTATTGTCCACATCGCTCACGCTCAACTGGGCAGATGTAATAAGAGTGCTTGCACCTTCATTCACCGTGACTGCCGTATTTACAGCCATCACCGGTTGATGATTAAACGCGTGAATGTGAACCGTAGAACTACCGGTCGTACTTAATGCACCTCCGGAACCTTGAGCGCCGGTGTTCCCATCATTGAACATCCAGTCGATCTGGATATCTGCAGCCGATGAGAATGGGCTATTGCTATAGGCAATGGACGACAATGCCTGGTTGACTCTTGTTTGTGTCGCATTGTTGTTGAAGGTGATTGTCAACACGCCATTGCTATTAGTTACGCTGCCAATGATGACCCCGGAAAGAACGGCATTGCCGCCGCTAAAAGTCAGATTGCCGGAGCCGCTGAAGATGTCCTGTGCATTTGAACCGCCATGGCGGGAGAGGGTGATGCTAGCACCATTAAAGCTGCCCACTGAGATCAGATCGGTATCGCTGACCGTCACTGAGCTGTCTAAAACTACGGGCGCACCATTTTCTACAAAATCCACGGTTCCGTTTACGGTATCAGTCAGTTGCGGCCCAAAATACGTATCTACACTTCCATCCGGGTTGAGGAGAACCATAGAAACTTGAGATGCGGTGCTTCCATCAGTACTAGAGCCGACCAGCAATATCTTGCCGTCCGCTTCCAGGGTGATATCAGGCTCTGTCAGGCCGAAGAAAGTAGAAGTGAATACGCCATAGCCATTGAAGGAGTTATCTATACTGCCATCTGTGTTATAGCGGGCTAAAATAAGTTGAGTTTTGGCTGGAACGCCGGTCTGGCTGGATCCAACCAGTAGGATCTTGCCATCGGACTGCAATACGACCTTGTGCCCAAACTCTTTAGCACCAAAATCAGTAGTCAGCTTGCCGTCACCGTCAAAAGACGTATCTAGGCTGCCATCGGCGTTGTAACGCACCAGGGCAAAATTAGGGTTAGTGCCGTTGAATACGCCATCGCTGGTTCCACCTACTAATATCTTGCCATCCGCCTGCAGCACTATGGAATCAGAATCATCCGAGCCTGGGCCAAGGCTATTAATGACAATGCCGTTGTTACCAAAAGTATGATCCAGGCTGCCGTTGGAGTTGTAACGTAGTAGCGCGAAATTGTCTTTCCCATTTACATCCGCGACTCCAGAAACAAGAATTTTGCCATCGGATTGTACGACAGCATCAGTGGCACTAGCCCAATAGACCGAACTCCCGAACGTATCGGTAGTGAGAGCTATGCCATTGGTACCAAAAGTAGTATCTAGACTACCGTCGGCGTTATATTTAACTAGTGCGATCTCATCAATAAGGGAATTGTTGGGGATTCTGTAATTACCCACGAGCAAAATCTTGCCATCAGCTTGTACGGTGATACTGTCGACATCGGCAATGTTTGAACCAAACCAGACGGCATTGCTGACAGTTGCAGGGTCGGGGCCTATGTGATTGGTGACGACTTTGCCGCCAATACCGAAACTGCTATCCAGACTGCCATCTGAGTTAAAGCGTGCGATGCCAAAGCTACCCGTACTGAGGATACTACCGTTGTTAACTGAGTTGAAAAAAGAACCCGCGATAAGTATCTTGCCGTCAGCCTGAACAGTTACATTTTCTCCCCAAGCTTGTACATTCCCCCCGAAAACATTATTGGGGCCGAAATTGAAGGTGGTTTTGCCATCGCCGTCGAACGAGGTGTCGAGGCTGCCGTCAGCGTTATAACGCAGCAACGACAACGATATTCCTGTGCCACCGTAACTTTCTCCAGCTACTACTAACTTGCCATCAGCTTGTAATGTCACGCCAAAAGCGAAATCGCTCAGCCCTGCTGAAGTAGAGGCTTGACCATTTCCGATCATGAAGGTCGGTGCATCATTAACGGCTGCAATATTGAAATTCTGGCTGGCTACAGCATTTCCACCACGATTATCAATGACGCTATAGTTGAGGTTCACCACGCCATGGTAGTCAGCGTTCTGCGTAACGGTATAAGTACCGTTGCCGTTATTCACCAGAAGGCCATGATTAGTTGTTAAACCTGCAACCGATAACGTGTCGCCATCAGCATCGGTATAACCTGCCAGCAGGTTGGAATCAGTGACGATATAGGCGACATTTTCGGTTCCGGCAACAAGGGTTGCAGGGCTTCCGGTAAGAGCAGGAGGGGTGTCGACGGCAATGATCGTGACAGTAGTAGACCCGGTGGTGCTTAATGCGCCGCCTGTGCCTTGAGCGCCTGAATTGCCGTCATTGAATGTCCAGTCGATCTGCGCACTAGTGTTTTGTGATGCTGAAGTATTGCTATAGGCAATCTGCTGTAGCGCCGAATCCACTAGGTTCTCGGTTGCATTGTCGTTGAAGGTGAGTACCAGCGTGCCGCCACTGTTGGTGCTGACAGTCCCAATGGCAGTGCCACCCACCACCAGATCGCCTCCCTGTGTAAGAGTTCCCAATGTGCCGGTGCCGGAAAACAGGTCTTGCGCGTTGCTGCCGCCGTGGCGTGATAGTGTCAGACTGGCACCATTGTAGTCACCACCAAGGTTACCGGCGATATGCAGTTCTTTATCAAATATTTGAACGTCGGAATCCAATACAACAGCGGAGCCATTTTGGTGATAGGTCGGGGTTCCGTTAAGAAGATTTGCATCGAAGCTGGTATCCAGAGTGCCGTCACTGTTATAACGTGCCACTGTGAAGTCTAAGCTATTGATCCCAGAGCTCTTGCCTGTAACTATTATCTTTCCATCCGGCTGTACGGCAAGTGAGTATATGGTATCGTTTCCTGCCCCTATATTCGTGGTGACTTTGCCATCGCCATCAAATGTAGTATCCAGTGAACCGTCAGCGTTATATCGCACAATCGCGAAACTCCGATCGTTACCCGTGCCGCTATTACCAGCAAGTAATATCTTCCCGTTCGATTGCACTTGAACAGCTAAACCGCCTTCTGTAGCGCCAAAGTCGGTGATGACTTTGCCATCACCATCAAATGAAGTATCCAGTGAACCGTCAGCGTTAAATCGCAACAGGGCAAAATCATAATTGCTGCCATTCCAGCTCGATCCTCCCACTAGAATCTTTCCATCTGCTTGTACGGTGACTGAGTGCGCGGGGCTGTCGCCGGTACCTGCGCCGAGTGCGATAACGACTTTACCGTCTCCATCGAACGTAGTATCCAGTGAGCCATTGGTGTTGTAACGCACTAAGGTGAAATCCTGAGTAGTACCAATTGTGCTATAGCCTGCTACCAGAATCTTTCCGTCAGCCTGCAGCGTCACCGAGCCAGCTTGAGAATGGCTTGAGCCTATGGCTGTAGTGACTTTGCCGTCACTATCGAATGTGGTATCTAGCGAACCATCGGTGTTATAGCGTACCAAGGCGAACTCAAAATTGAGGTTGGTATCTAGGCTATAGCCCGCAACCACGATTTTGCCATCCGCCTGTATGACAGCCGAGTTTGCTACATCGTCAAATGCAGATGCCCCTAAGGTTGTGGTGACTTTGCCATCACTATCAAATGAAGTATCCAGTGTGCCGTCGGTGTTATAGCGAGCCACCGCAAATTCGCTACTGCCACCACTCGTGATGCTGGTGCCAGCAATCACAATCTTGCCGTCCGCCTGCAAAACGATTGCATTTGCAATGGAACTGTCACCAGTCCCGATCAACGTATTCGTGATAGCAACACCATTGACGCCAAAGCTATGATCCAGCGTGCCGTCCGGGTTGTATCTGAGAACAGCGAAGTGATTAAGAGCATCGGTACCTAAAGCACTACCTGCAACCAATATCTTGCCGTCGGCCTGTATTGTTACGGATCTAGCCTGGTCGCTTCCGCCCAAGGCCGTAACAATAATGCCATTGCGCACGCCGAATGTAGGGGCGGTATCAGTAGTCATTGCCGTAGAGAAAATCGGGAGGTATATTCATTTGCACGTGAACGTAAAGTCAGTAGCCGATCAAATCAAAAACGACCTGTATTCTGTGGAATTTATGATGGGTAGGAATGCCGGAAAATGGGAGAGCGAAGAACGCATTATGCTAATGATTGCACTCATTTTTTTCCTCTTATTCTTTGAAGAGAATCAGAACACAAGAATGCTATCAGAAATTCAGGACAAAGAGGTAAAATATTTATGACAAAACAAGAGGAATTGGCACAAATCGCCCCAATCACGGTTTTCCTGCTTTTATTTAGCGGAAATCTTCAGAACATAACCACGATTGCAACTGATAGCTGCCTGCACAAAGTAATGATTTATTTAACTTAATCTGGCCAAATTCCATGAAAAACCACAATGATGAGGAGCACTGAAACCTTATGCCCATTTTTTCTCTATTTGGGCCTACTGATCTCAACACGCAGACCTTCGATTTAAATGTTTAACAACTCCGTCGTTCAATAATTGATTTTATAATTACTCAATGCGCTTCCTTTTTGTTCATCAGAACTTTCCAAGTCAATTTCGGCATATCTCCAAAGATTTTGCCTTCCGTGGGCACGAAGTCCTCGCTATCGGCGATATGGAAAACTTTGAGCAACAGGGCATACCCCATTCATCCATTCAGCGTTTTGGGTATGAGCCTCCCCCTAAAGCAAATGCTGCCATGCATCATTATCTGCAAAGTTATGAGGTCTATATCCGCCGCGGACAGGCGGTCGTGCGAATAGCCTTGGAACTGGTAAAGCAGGGATTCCATCCCGATGTGGTTATTGCACATCCCGGCTGGGGAGAGGCACTGTTTCTCAAGGATGTATTTCCTCATGCCCGCCATATTCATTATTGCGAATTTTTCTATCGTGCCGAAGGGGCGGATGTGGACTTTGACCCCGAATTTCCAATGAGCATGGATGACCGTTTGCGCATCCGCATCAAAAATTCCACGCAGTTGACAGGTCTCGATTATGCCGATGCGGGACTATCACCGACTGTATGGCAGGCGAACCTTTACCCGGAAAGCTTCCGGCCCCGCATTCAGATCATTCATGAGGGCATTGATACGAATATTGTAAAGCCCGACGCTAATGCCAGCGTGCAGATAAAAGACAAGGTTTTAACGGTAAAAGACGAGGTGATTACTTTTGTAGCCCGTAATCTTGAACCGTACCGGGGATACCATATCTTCATGCGAATGCTGCCAGCTCTGCTGTCAGAACGTCCGGCCGCTCAAGTGGTGATCGTCGGCGGTGATGAATTTGGTTACGGTAAACCTGCTCCGGAGGGAAAATCCTGGCGTGATTTTTATTTTGAGCCGATACGCCATTTGATTGATGAATCAAGAGTGCATTTTCTGGGAAAACTGCCCCATCCGCAGTATCTGAAAGTGCTACAGATTTCCACGGCGCATGTTTATCTCACTTATCCTTTCGTTCTGTCCTGGTCGATGCTCGAGGCTATGGCCGCGGGTTGCCTAGTGATAGGCTCGGCCACACCTCCGGTCAAGGAAGTATTGATCCATGAAAGCAATGGCCTGTTGTGCGATTTTTTTGACGTAGATGCCTGGGTTAAATGTATTGCAGATGCTTTGCAGCGACGCGATGAAATGCAGCCGCTACGCATAGCAGCAAGAAATACCATCATTGAACATTACGACTTGCACACCATCTGTCTACCCCGACAGCTAAAAATGCTTACCGAATCATCCTTGATGTAGTAGCCATGATTGACTGCATTCAGTAGAAATAAAAACGGCTTGCATTTCTGCAAGCCGCCGGTTCCTATATTCGTGATCTTGGGTTTATCGTATGAAAAAAGTAACGGCCTAGGAGTTATCCTAAGCCGTTTTAGTGTTGGTGTGGCCTCTCAGAGTCGAATCGAGCACCAATGATTCTCTCGCCTAGTGACTAGCTGCTGCCTTCCGTCCAGGAGTTGCAGGAGGAACATATCCAGAAATTCGGCACAGTATCCCCTCAACCGGCTTGCCATTTTTGAATTGAGTTACGCTGCAATTGGATATTTCTTTCAGTGCTGACAGGTCAGACAATGTGATACGTACTTCTGAAAGTGGAATCCCTGTGCCTACCGCTATTTCAGAGTCGAGTAGCTGACCATGCTTTTTCAGATATTGGAGTACTTGGGTGGTGTGCATCTTGAATTCCTCTCGTGAAAGTTCTTGGTCGGAATAGAAACCGCTCCTACAGCGGATGCCGTAGAAGCTTTTGATTCTTTGGTGGGCCCCCTCGGAGTCGAACCGAGCACCAACGGATTATGAGTCCGCTGCTCTAACCAGGCATGAGCTAGGGGCCCGAAAAGCTGTTACTCGCTGTCGCTCCCCAAGAAGCTGCGTAATTTGTCGGAACGCGTTGGATGACGTAGTTTGCGCAAAGCTTTGGCTTCGATCTGACGGATACGTTCACGGGTGACGTCGAACTGTTTACCCACTTCTTCCAGCGTGTGGTCGGTGTTCATCTCGATGCCGAAACGCATGCGCAGTACCTTAGCTTCCCGTGGTGTCAGAGAATCCAGAATCTCTTTGGTGACTTCGCGCAGACCGGCATAGATGGCGGCATCCACTGGTGCCATGGTGGCTTGGTCTTCAATGAAATCGCCCAGATGCGAATCGTCGTCGTCACCGATCGGTGTTTCCATGGAGATCGGTTCTTTGGAGATTTTGAGGATCTTGCGTATCTTGTCTTCAGGAATCTCCATTTTCTCTGCCAGCGTTGCCGGGTCAGGTTCCTGGCCGGTTTCTTGCAGGATCTGGCGGCTGATACGATTCATCTTGTTGATGGTTTCGATCATATGCACCGGAATACGGATGGTGCGCGCCTGGTCTGCAATGGAACGGGTAATGGCCTGACGTATCCACCAGGTAGCATAGGTCGAGAACTTGTAACCGCGACGATATTCGAACTTGTCCACTGCTTTCATCAAACCGATGTTGCCTTCCTGAATCAAGTCCAGGAATTGCAGACCGCGGTTGGTGTATTTTTTGGCAATGGAGATCACCAGACGCAAGTTGGCTTCGATCATCTCGCGTTTGGCACGACGTGCCCTGGCTTCGCCGGTAGACATCTGCTTGTTGATCTCTTTCAATTCCTTGATAGGGATACCAACTTTGGTTTGCAGGTTGATCAAGCGTTGCTGCTGGTCGATGATAGAGTGACGGAAACGATCCAGCTTGGCGCTGTAAGGCTTGCCGGCCGCGATCTCGCCAGCCAGCCAGTCCAAGTTACTCTCGTTGCCGGGAAATACCTTGATGAAATGCGCACGCGGCATGCCGGCTTTATTCACGCAGAAACTCATGATATTGCGTTCGTGACCGCGTAGTTCTTCTACGATGCTGCGCAGACCGTCACACAGGGCTTCTACCTGTTTGGCGGAGAAGCGGAAAGCCATCAGTTCTTCCAGAATAGCTTCCTGATGCTTTTTATAGTCCTTGTGCTGGGAATCATGCTTTTCCAGCACTTTGATCATTTTGGCGTAAGACTGACGGATGACCGCAAAGCGTTCCAGTACTTGCCTTTTCAACTCGGCGAGTGCAGCGGCGGAAACGGCGGCAGCTTTGGCGCCATCTTCGTCCGACTCTTCTTCATCCTCAGCATCTTCGTCAGGGTCTTCGTCGTCTGCCATCACTGGTTCGTCGATAGGAGCGTCCGCGTCGATCAGCCCATCCACCAGTTCATCGGCACGGATCTCGTCAGTTTCCAGCTTGTCTACCAGTGCCAATAGATCGGCAATGGTGCTTGGACAGGCGGAAATGGCTTGCACCATATGCTTGAGGCCGTCTTCGATACGCTTGGCGATCTCGATTTCGCCTTCGCGGGTAAGCAGGTCTACCGTACCCATTTCGCGCATATACATGCGCACCGGGTCGGTGGTACGCCCAAATTCGGAATCCACTGTGGAGAGTGCCTGTTCGGCTTCTTCCACCGCATCCTCGTCGGTGACGGCGGCAGGAGCGTCAGACATCAGCAGCACTTCCGCATCCGGGGCTTCTTCATATACCTGGATGCCCATGTCACTGATCATGCCGATGATGCTGTCGATCTGCTCGGGATCTTGAACGTCGTCCGGCAGATGGTCGTTGATTTCGGCGTAAGTCAGATAGCTACGTTCTTTGCCTAGCGCGATGAGGTTCTTGAGGCGCGTGCGACGCGCATCCAGATCATTGGCAAGCAAGACTTCTGGTTTATCGTTGGATTTGTCGTTTTGGTCGTCGTGAGCCATAGGGCGATTCCGATTCTGGGCTAAGCGCTAGGTTGAGCGGAAAACCTTGAATTATACCACAAGCTAAGTCGAGTTTTTAGGCGAGTCTGCTTTGCGGTACTGTTGTAGTATTTCGCGCTGTTCCGGCGTAAGCGCTTTCAGTCCTTGTTCATTCGTTAGAGCTAATATCTTGGTGATCTCATCCTGTCGGCTGGCACCGAGCAATTGACGTAACGCACCGTCAAATTCCAGCGCCACGTCAAACTCTTCATCTTCCCAGCTCAATAGCTCCCCTGCCAACGCGCTTAATAACTGTTCGTTTACTGCTCCGCGTAAACTTTGCAACAAAGTCGGTGCGTTGATCAGCGGGTTCGCATCTACCAGCGCCATGATACGTGCCAGCGCATCGAATTCGGCACCGCCTTTCGGCAGGCTCGCCAAGTCGAGTTTCGTTGCGAGGTCGGGTTTTATCAACAATAACTGCAACAACTTGCGAGACAGCGTCGGCGCCCGACGCGGGGTTTTTGCTTGAGCTTTACGCGGCGCAGATGGCGCTTCCAATTTGAGCAAGGACTCAACTTCGACTTGGGTGACTCCGGCAAGTTCCGCTACACGTTTACGTAGCATCAGATTCAGTTTGGGCGCTTGTTGCAATTGTTGCAGCACGGGTTTGGCATCGTCCAGGAAGCGCACTCGTCCTTCCGGCGTGCCCATATCGTGATGGCTGGATAGTTCCTGCATCAGATAGGCGGAAAGAGGCAGTGCGGATCTTACTTCCTGCTCGAATTGTTCGCGACCGAATTGGCGCACATAACTATCAGGGTCATGTTCCGCAGGCAAAAACAGGAAAGACAGCTTGAGTTTATCTGTGAGCGCGGGCAGTGCATTGATGGCGGCACGCCAAGCAGCTTTACGCCCCGCGGCATCGCCGTCGAAACAGAAGATGATGTCGTCGGTCTGGCGCATCAGCTTGGCGATGTGTTGCGGCGTAGTGGCCGTACCCAGTGTGGCAACCGCATATTCGACACCGCTTTGCGCCAGCGCTACCACGTCCATATAACCTTCCACCACCACTACGCAACCGGCGGCGCGTATGGCTTGCCGTGCCAAAAACAGGCCATATAGTTCCTGGCCTTTCTGGAACAAAGGTGTTTCGGGCGAATTCAAGTATTTCGGGCCTTCGCCATTCTCGGAACTCATCACCCGTCCGCCGAAACCGATGACTTGGCCGCGCTGGTCGTGGATGGGGAACATCACACGCTCCCTGAAGCGGTCGTAATAACGGCCTTCGTCGTTTTTAATGGTCAAACCCAGAGTCGTCAGAGTGCTGTTTTCATAATCAGTAAATACCGTACGCAGATTCTGCCAGCCTGCAGGTGCATAGCCCATTTGAAAGCGCGCCGCGATCTCTCCCGACAGGCCGCGGCCTTTAAGGTAAGTAATAGCGGTGTCGGATTTTTTCAGTTCCGCACGGTAATAAACCAAAGCATGCTGCATCATTTCGTATTGGCTGGCGGCAGGGCGGGGCGCTTGTGGGGCGTCACGTTCTATCTGCGGCACCTTCACACCAGCGCGTTTGGCCAGGTCTTCAACGGCTTCGACAAAGGTCAAGCCCTGATATTCCATTAAAAAGCCGATGGCGGTGCCATGCGCCCCGCAGCCGAAACAATGATAGAACTGCTTGGTGGGGCTTACCGTGAAAGAAGGTGTTTTTTCACCGTGAAAAGGGCAGCAGGCAATATGGTTCGCACCTGCTTTCTTTAGCGGTACGGACGCGTCGATCACATCAACGATGTCAACGCGATTGAGCAGTTCTTGGATGAATTGTTCTGGAATCAAAGTATGGGAATTATGGCGTAAAAAAAGGAGCTTGCGCTCCTTAATCTGGGGGCTTACAACAGCGAAATCAACCCAGGCGGGTTTTGATCTGGCCGGAAACCTTGCCCATATCGGCTCGCCCGATGATCTGCGGCTTTACCAAGCCCATTACCTTACCCATGTCTTTCACACCGGCTGCACCGGTATCGGCGATCACTTTTTCGATAATGGCGGTGACTTCAGCTTCGGTCAGCGCCTGCGGCAGATAGCCTGTCAGCACTTCTACTTCGAATTTCTCCACATCCACCAGATCCTGGCGCTTGGCCGCTTCATACTGGCTGATGGAATCACGGCGTTGCTTGAGCATCTTTTCGATGATCGCTAGTACTTGCTCGTCATCAAGCTCGATACGTTCATCCACTTCGCGTTGCTTCATCGCGGCGAGCAGCAAGCGGATAGCCGACAGCCGCGCGCTATCCTTAGCGCGCATGGCAGTCTTCATATCTTCGCTAATCTGTAAACGCAGCGACACGGGGAGTTACAGCAACAGCCGGAGGGAATTAGTACAGCTTCGGAGGCAGGGTCTGGTTACGCAGACGGCGATGGGTGCGCTTAACAGCAGCAGCAGCCTTACGCTTGCGTTCCCAAGTGGGCTTCTCGTAAAATTCGCGGGCACGCAACTCGGTCAACAGACCGGTTTTCTCAATAATGCGCTTGAAACGGCGCAGGGCAACGTCAAACGGTTCATTCTCTTTTACACGTACATTAGACATGGAAAATACTTCTCCTTAACAGGAATTCGGAAAAAGGGTGCTATTCTAATCAGCTAATAGCTTTTAATCAATCAGTTTAGTTAATCAATACATATCATCTTCAATGCTAGTCCTCGGAATAGAATCCTCCTGCGACGAAACCGGTATCGCGCTGTATGACACGCAACGCGGCCTGTTATCGCATGCGCTACATTCGCAAGTTAAAATGCACGCCGAATACGGTGGCGTGGTGCCGGAACTTGCTTCACGCGATCATATCCGCCGTGCCCTGCCGCTAACTAACAAAGTGCTGGCCGATGCCCACGCTAAACTCAGCGACATCGAAGCCATTGCCTACACTCAGGGTCCGGGATTGGCCGGCGCGTTACTGGTGGGAGCAAGTATCGCCGAATCACTGGCTTTCGCACTCAATGTGCCTACCTTGGGTGTACATCATCTGGAAGGCCATCTGCTCTCACCTTTACTGGAAGAGAACCCACCGGCTTTCCCTTTCATTGCGTTGCTGGTTTCCGGTGGGCACACGCAACTGATGCGCGTGAGCGGCATCGGCGATTACGAATTGCTGGGCGACACGCTGGATGACGCGGCAGGTGAGGCTTTTGATAAAACCGCCAAACTGCTGGGGCTGGATTATCCGGGTGGGCCGGCGTTGTCCAAGCTTGCAGGTCTGGGCAAACCTCACTTCAAATTACCGCGCCCAATGCTCAAGAGTGGCGATTTGAATTTTAGTTTCAGCGGGCTAAAAACTGCCGTATTGACGCTGGTGAATAACCATCAACCACTTGATGAGACTGCACGGGCTGATATCGCCTATGCATTTCAGGAAGCGATAGTGGAAGTGCTGACTACCAAATGTGCTAACG
Source organism: Methylophilaceae bacterium (assembly GCA_036561085.1). Taxonomy (GTDB): domain Bacteria; phylum Pseudomonadota; class Gammaproteobacteria; order Burkholderiales; family Methylophilaceae; genus CAILHX01. The sequence continues at coordinate 17,558 of DATBPY010000105.1, forward strand.
CACTCAAACAAACCGGGCTCAAAAGCCTGATCGTTTCGGGTGGCGTGGGGGCTAACCGGCAATTACGGGAAAGTCTGAATAAAACGGCAGAACAGAAAGGCTGGAAAGTGGCTTATCCACGCTTGGAATTCTGCACCGACAATGGCGCCATGATCGCTTTTGCCGGAGCCATGCGCATGAAGCATGCCCACTCCGGAGACCATGCTTTCACTATCAAGGCGCGCTGGGATTTGGCTGAACTGACCGTACCTGAGTGACTCCGGCTATCTGGTTTTACGAAATCCGGACTCTTCGCCTTTCAGCAACCTTTGGATATTGGCTTTGTGCCGCCAGATCAGCGCCAGCCCGATGGCCAAATACATTAATACCTGTCTATCCCAGCCAAGTATCAAACCTGCGTAAAGCACGCTGGAGCTCCCCGCAACAATAGCCGCCAGCGAAGAGATGCGCCAAATGGCGAATACCGCGATCCATGTGGCGAATGCACATAAAGCTACCAACGGCGAAAATGCCAGCAGGATGCCGAATGCGGTCGCCACCCCTTTGCCGCCTTTGAACCCATAAAAGCAGGGATAAATATGCCCCACGAACACAGCCGCAGCGATGGCATCTACCCAGTTGAGTGCTAGCCCCATATGTAATGCCAACCACACCGGTAGCCACCCTTTGGCGGCATCGCCGAACAGAGTCAGTGCCGCCGCTAGTTTTTTCCCGCTGCGCAGTACATTGGTCGCTCCCGGATTTCCGGAGCCATAGCTGTGCGGGTCAGGCAGGCCGAAGGCTTTACTCATGACTACCCCGAACGAGACGGAACCGAGAAGATATGCAGCGAACACGAAAAGCAATGAACTCATAAAGAATAGTAACCTAGATAATCCATTAGTCGGCGCTTTGCGCCTACGCGAGTGCTGACGAGACATCTTGCGGTCATTTTTGCCGTTTGCTCGGCGTCCATAGAACTACTATGGACTTCTCTCAACCAACAAAACTGCTTCGCAACCTGTCTCATCATCATCTCGCGTCCTAACGGATTATCTAGGATAGAATCTAAAAAAAACAGGATTCTAGCGTACAACAAAGCATGGACATCATTTTCTTGCAGGAAGTCAAAGTACAGACCCACCTCGGCGTGCCGGAGTGGGAACGTCTCAAGGCGCAAACCATCGTCCTCGACATCGAAGTCGCCATGCCGCATTTACGCGCATGCCAGACCGATGCCATCGCAGACACGTTGGATTACGGCGAGATCGTCGCCCGCATACGCCAGACATTGGCGGAAAAAAGCTTTCATCTGGTGGAAGCGTTGGCGGAACATGTATGCCAGTTGATACTCACCGAATTCGGCGCGCCTTGGGTAAAAGTGAAAGTCGCTAAACCCGCCATTTTGCCAGGCTTGAAGGCGTTGGGCGTGGTGATTGAACGTACAAAACCCTGACAGTTCTTAACCCCGTGGGTGATGCATCGCATGTAGCGACTTCAATCTTTCTCGTGCTACATGTGTATAGATTTGCGTCGTTGAGATATCAGCATGCCCCAACAACATCTGCACTACCCGTAAGTCTGCCCCATGGTTGAGCAAATGTGTGGCGAACGCATGGCGTAATACATGCGGCGACAGATGTTTCTGTATCCCCGCCAATTTGGCATGGCGTTTGATCAGGTACCAGAAAGCCTGACGTGTCATGGCGCCGCCGCGTTGGGTAACGAACATGCTGTCCGATACCTGTCCGTCCAATATCTGCGGGCGTGCTTCTTTCAAGTAGCGCGTGATCCAATCCAGAGACTCTTCTCCCAGCGGTACCAGCCGTGTTTTGCTGCCTTTGCCAGTGGCGCGTACCACGCCTTCGCTCAGGCTGACTTCGGCGACTTTGATGTTGACCAGTTCCGAGACGCGCAAGCCCGTGGCATACAACATCTCCAGCATGGCGCGGTCTCTTAGCCCCAGCATCTCGTTCTCGTCGGGCTGGTTGAGCAGGGCTACCACTTCTTCTTCGGTTAGACTTTTAGGCAGGCTACGCGGCAATTTGGGGGAATCGAGTTGTAGCGTGGGGTCTTCGCTTACCAGATTCTCGCGTAACAGATAGCGATAGAAGCGGCGCAGGCTGGCGATCAGGCGGCCTATACTGCGCGGCTTGGAATGCGGGTTCTTGTAGGCGAGATAGCCTTCAAGATCGCTACGGGTGACGGCGATCAATTCGCTCCCGCGTTTTTCCAGCCAGTCGGTAAATTGACTGAGGTCGTTCCTATAGCTTTCCAGTGTGTTTCTTGCCAAGCCTTCTTCCAGCCACAAGCGGTCGACGAATTCATCGAGCAGCCCCTGGTGCGCTTCTTTCACAGCGCACCTTCATGAGCCAGCAGCCAGCGTTTGATGTGCAGTGCGTTGGTGCGTTTTCCTTGCATGAAGCCGCCGATACCGTTGCTGGCGACTACGCGATGGCAGGGGACGATCAGCGGTGTCTTGTTTGCGCCACAGGCATTGGCGACAGCACGGGGACCGGAATGGATACGTTTCGCCAGTTCGCCGTAAGTGATGGTCTGACCCAGCGGGATGCGGCATATCTCTTGCCATACACGTTGTTGAAAGGCCGTGCCTTGTGGAATGACGGCAACATCCAACGGTTGCGATGGTTGTTGCAGATAGTCATTCAGTACTTGGCATACCTTGCGCGCAAAAGCATTGGTGGGTGCGATGGCTGGCGCGTCGTGCGGCAGGAAGTCGATGCCTAGCAGTGCTTTGTCGCTACAGCGTATGCCTAGGGAAATGGCGGAGAAGGGGATACAGGCCTGATATTCAACCTCGGTAGTCATGACAACATACTAGCCCGTTGCCAGCATAAGCACCAGACCACACTCATGATATTCACCAGCCTGCATTCATGGCTAAGGTCAATATTTGGGTAAAAGAGAGGCCTATAGTGATAACCGTGCGCAGTGCACAAAACATCTGAAACCAGAAGATTTTTTAAGGAGAACATCATGTGGACCAAACCAGCTGCTACTGAAATGCGTTTTGGCTTTGAAGTTACCATGTACGTCTGCAATCGCTAAGATTGCAAAGTAATGTGATTCCTCATCTCCATGGGGGTCTTCGTAAGGGTTCGTTGTAAAACGAGCCGCAATAAAAAACCCGCGAGTAGCGGGTTTTTTATTGGGTGCAACAAACGCTTTATTGGCCTTCTTCTGGAGCCAGAACTTCTTTATCACGCGCTTGCAGCTTTTCCTTGATACGTGCGGACTTACCGGAACGATCACGCAGGTAATACAGTTTGGCGCGGCGTACATCGCCACGACGCTTCAGTTCGATGCTGGCGATCAGCGGGGAATACAACTGGAACGTACGTTCCACGCCTTCACCGGACGAGATCTTGCGCACGATGAAACTGGAATTCAGGCCGCGATTGCGCTTGGCGATCACTACACCTTCATAAGCCTGCACACGCTTGCGGGTACCTTCCACCACATTCACGCCGACTACCACGGTATCGCCGGGGCCGAAATTGGGGATGTTCTTGGCTACGCGAGCCATTTCTTCCTGCTCTAATTGCTTGATGATATCCATCTTGATACTCCTTCTATAGACTTCTATTTTAATACGGAGCCTTGTTCCTGCTCGATCTCTGCGAGTAGCCGAGACTCCTCTTTAGTCAACTGCCGGTTTAGCAGCAGATCAGGGCGTTTTGCCCTTGTTCGCGCCAGCGCTTGTTTCAAACGCCAGCGACGAATCTCTTCGTGATGACCGGACAATAATACTTCCGGCACACCTTCATGTTCATAATGTTCAGGTCGCGTATAGTGCGGGCAATCCAGCAGGCCGTCCGCAAACGAATCCTGCGCGGCTGAATCTGCATCGCCCAACGCGCCCGGTAACTGTCTGACCACTGCATCTATCAGCACCATCGCCGGTATTTCCCCGCCTGATAATACATAGTCGCCGATGGAGATCTCTTCATCCACCTGACGCTTTATCAAACGTTCATCTACACCTTCATAGCGGCTTGCCAGCAATATCAAACCCGGCTGTGCCGCCAGCTCAAGTACCATTTGGTGCGTGAGCGGCTTGCCTTGCGGCGACAGGTGTATCACTTTGCTAGCTTGCAAACCGGCTTCTTGTTGCCGTTGCTTTGCAGCCATGATCGCTTTTTCCAGCGGCTCGGCCATCATCACCATGCCGGGGCCGCCGCCGAAAGGCCTGTCATCTACTGTCTTGCGTGGATCTGCGGTAAAGTCACGCGGATTCCACAACGTCATGCTATACAAACCTTTTTCCAGTGCCCGTGCCGTGATGCCATGTTGACCCACCGCATCGAACATCTGAGGGAACAAGGTGATGACATCGAAATTCGGCATCAAAACTCTGGGTCCCAATCCACCAGCAATTTACCGGCAGCTAAATCTACTTCCTTGATCGCATCATTGGTGAAGGGGATCAGCCGTTGCGGAGCGCCTTCACTTTTTACCACCAGCACATCGTTAGAGCCCGTGGCTAATAATCCGTCTACTTGTCCGAAATGTAAGCTGTCCAGGTTATAGACCTGCAGCCCTATCAGATCAGACCAGTAATATTCATCGTCCTCTGCGGCCGGTAATTCACCGCGGGGTACGGCGATCTCCTGGCCTTTCAGTGCGAATGCAGCATTCCTGTCATCGCAACCGGCGAATTTGGCGATCAGCGAGTTACTATGCATGCGCGCTGCTTCCACTTCACGTTCTTGCCAGTTGTCAGTCTTCCCCGCATCGCTTTTACCCAGATACCAATCCGGATAATCCAGCAAGCTATCCAACTCTTGTGTAAAGGTCTGGATCTTCACCCAGCCTTGTACACCATAGGGTACGGCTATCCGTCCCATCACTACCATATCTGCCAGGGCTTTGCTCACGCCAGCCACTCACCCGAAGGCGGACAAATCAAGCGTCAGCTGCGGGAGCGTCTGCTGCAGGTTCAGCTTCAGTAGCTTCTGCAGCAGCAGCTTCAGGAGCTGGCTCAGCAGCGGCAGCAGTCTCTGCTGCAGCTTTAGCATCTGCAGCTTCTTGTTCCTTGGCAGCTTTTGCAGCGGCCTTGGCCTCAGCAGCGGCTGCGGCAGCTTTAACTTCAGCGGCAGCAGCCACTTTTGCAGCGGCTTTGTCTTTAGCAGCTTTTGCAGCTTCAGGGCCTTTTGCTTCTTGCTTGACCAAGCGCGCAACGCAATCTGAAAGCAGTGCGCCGTTACTTTGCCAGTGCTTGATGCGTTCGCCATCCAGACGCAGACCGTCAACACCATCTTTGGCCAATGGGTCGTAAAAACCCACGCGTTCGATGAATCTGCCGTCGCGACGATTGCGCGAATCTGCTACTACAACACTGTAAAAAGGGCGCTTCTTAGCGCCACCACGAGCTAAACGAATGATAACCATGTGTTTTCTCTATTTATGCCGAAAAAGGAAAAGCGCGGATTTTACTTGATTTTTGACTGCTTTGGCAAAAAATATCGGTATACCGATATTGGATCAAGCATAAAGTGTTTGATCCAACATGCCGGCAGCCGCAAAACCGTCACGTCGCAGACGGCAGGAATCGCACACGCCGCAAGCTAGACCGTCCGCATCGGCTTGATAGCAGGACACGGTCATACTGTAGTCCACTCCCAATTCCGTGCCGCGGCGGATGATGTCGGCTTTGGACAGGTCTATCAGCGGCGTATGTAATGTGAGGGGATGACCTTCCACCGCGCTTTTGGTCGCCAGATTCGCCATGTTCTCAAAAGCCTTGATGTATTCGCTACGGCAATCCGGATAACCGGAATAATCCAGCGCATTCACGCCGATAAAGATATCGTATGCGTTCAACACTTCGGCCCAGGCCATTGCCAGCGAAAGCATGATGGTATTGCGGGCAGGCACATAGGTGATTGGGATGCCGGTACTCGGTGTCTGCGGCACCGCGATGCTGTTATCTGTAAGCGCAGAGCCGCCGAATGTGGATAGATCGAGCTGAAAGATGCGGTGCTCCGTTGCGCCCAACTCTTGTGCAACGTTTTTGGCGGCTTTCAGTTCGGCGATGTGGCGTTGGTGATAGTCAAAGCTCAGGCAGTAACAATCGTAGCCATCTGCTTTGGCGATAGCTAAAACAGTGGCAGAATCCAATCCGCCGGAAAGAAGAACGACAGCTTTTTTCATACGCTTTATTTTCCTGCTACTTCGCCCCAGAGTATTTTATGGAGTTGTACTTGCAATCGTACCTGTAATTTATCTTCCAATATCCATTCTGCAAGATCGTGCGGTTGCAACTGACCGTAAACCGGCGAGAATAATACCGGACAAATCTCATGGATGCCGCGTTCATGCAGTATCTGTTTAGCCCATGCGTAATCGGCCTGATCGCACAGCACGAATTTGACTTCATCCTTGGGTTTGAGTAGCGGGATATTAGACCAAAGATTCTTGCTCTCTTCGCCGGAACCGGGAGTCTTAACATCCAGAATGACCGAGACTCTGTCATCTACCTGGGCAATATCCATCGCTCCGCTGGTTTCGAGCGAAACGTCATAGCCGTTGTCGCACAATGTTTTGAGCAACACCAAACATTCTTTTTGCGCTAAGGGTTCGCCGCCGGTAACAGTGACGCGCTTCATGCCGAACTCGGCGACTCGCGTCATGATGTCATCCACGGTGAGCAGGTCGCCGCCATGAAAAGCATAGGCAGTATCGCAATAGCCGCAACGCAGAGGGCAACCCGTCAGGCGTACGAAGACTGTCGGCAGGCCGACTCGTGAGGCTTCTCCCTGAAGAGAGAAGAAGATTTCATGGATTTTAATAGACAAGGTGTGCAGCCTGAGCCAATTGCTCTAATTTTTTGTTTTGAGAGCTTCCAACTGTGCTAAACGTTTCTTAGCCAAACCGGCCGCATCGGAGATCGGATATTTGGCGACCAATGCTTTGAGTGTTTGTCGCGCACCATCGATGTCGGAAAGCTGGATCTGGCTGTTGGCGATGTTATACATGGCATCAGGAGCTTTGGGATGATCGGGATATTGTTTGATCAATTTCTGCTGGGCGCTTATCGCTGCTTTGTAATCGTGCTGCGAGAATTTGGCGTACCCTAACCAGTATTGAGCATTGCCGGCCAGTTTGCTGTTGGGGTAGGTGTCCAGAAACTTCTCGAAAGCACTGGCCGATTGCCCATAGTTTCCGGCCTTGAAATAGGTGTGTGCCGCTTCATAGGCTTTATTCTCTTCAGCGGTATTGTCCACCGGAGCGGGTGCAGGCGCTTGGGTTGTCGGCGGTGAGCCGGCATCGGAAGTTGCTTGACCTGCTGTTGCGGAAGACGCTGCAGGTTTGGCAGAGGTATCTGCCGCACTCTTTTCCAGCTTCTGCAAACGCGCATCCAGATCGCTATACACATCATGCTGCTGCTGTTGCGAGCTTTCCTGGGCGTGCGTCACGACTTCCAACTGGCCTTTGATCTGGGTGATCGCAGCCGTTTGTTGGTCGATCTGGTTGAGTATCTCCAGACTTTGGTTTTTGAGCTGGCCTTCTAGCGCGCTAAGGCGAGCCTCCAGCGCACTGCGTTGTTTCTGCTCATCGTCCAGTTTGCTTTGCAGCGCTTGCACCTGCGTTTGCAGTTGCAAAATCTGTTTTTGCTGGTCGACGATCTTTGCTCTGGCTTCATCATCGCCGAACAAAGTTGCCTGGGCGGCAGTAGCGCCGCCCAGTAGCAACAGGCAAATTAAAAACTTGCTTAACCGCATTTATTCACCGTCATAAACGATATCGACGCGGCGATTCTTTGCCCGGCAATCATCGGTCTGTTCGCTGCAACGCGGTTTTTCTTTACCGTAGCTGATCGTTTCGATCTGCGTATCACTGGCACCCAGGACATTCATCACTTTTCTTACCGCTACCGAGCGGCGTTGACCCAGTGCCAGATTGTATTCGCGGCTGCCACGGTCATCGGCATTGCCTTGCAATACCAGCTTGGCGTTAGGGTGTGCTACCAGATACTTGGCGTGGGCTTCGACCAGCGCACGATATTCGCTCTTCACTTCATCTTTGTCGTAGTCGAAGTAAACGCTACGGCTGGAAAGGATGTTGTTCGGATCTTTCAACGGACTTAATTCACCTTTAGGCGCTGTCGAAGCATCTGCAGCCATAGTGCTGCTGCTATTCGAAGAGTCGGTTGCAGGTGCTGCCGGAGTCGGTACCGTGGCAGGCGGGCTATTATCTGTCGCAGGTGCCTTGGGCTCCTCGATCGGTTTGCTGGCGCAAGCGGCCAGGAACATGGTCATAATTATACTGATAGCAAACTTCTTATTCATTTCTATTCTCCTTAGGTAAAAATCAATTTGTGGCGGGACTCCAAGCGGGCTCCCTCACATCTCCAACCTCACTAAAACGCTGCTTCACTTTTCCATCTGCAGATACTACTGACAACACTCCTTTGTTATTGATATGGGTCGCATAAATGATCAGCCGCCCATTTGGCGCAAAGCTGGGTGATTCATCGCGAGCAGTGTCGCTCAATACCTGTACTTGCCCGCTAGCTACCTCTTGCGTTGCGATTTGAAATTTACCGTTATCTCCACGCCTGACGAAAGCTATCAGCTTATTGTCGGGTGAAAGTCTGGGGCTTACATTGTAGCTGCCTTCAAAAGTGACGCGTTGGACATTTCCGCCGGCAGGCGACATACGATAGATCTGCGGGCTGCCGCCGCGGTCTGAAGTGAAGTATATCCATTTACCATCGGGCGACCATTGCGGTTCGGTATCTATAGTTAAACCGTGAGTAAGCGGTTGCAATCCTGTGCCGTCCGCATTGATAGTATATATCTGCGTGTTACCGCTCAGTGATAATACGATAGCCAGTTTCTTGCCGTCGGGCGACCATGCCGGTGCGCTGTTATTACCTTTGTAGTTGGCCAATACCACGCGTTGCCCCGAAGTGAGCGACTGTACATAGATCACCGGTTTCTTCTTTTCAAACGACACATAGGCCAGTTTGGTCCCGTCCGGCGACCAGGCAGGGGAGATAATAGGTTCCGTTCCAGCCAGCACGGGTTGCGGGTTATAACCATCGGCGTCGGCGATCATCAGCGACTGGCGGTTACCCTGCTTGATAACGTAAGTGATGCGTGTGGAGAACACACCTGCCTCACCGGTGAGTTTCTGGTAAATGATGTCGGCGATCTTGTGCGATGTCTGACGCAGTTGCGAAGGCGTGATGTCATATTCCAATGCTGCCAATTGACCCTGTTTCAGTACATCCAGCAGGCGGAAACTTACTTTGAGGCGTCCGCCGGCAGTCGGCTCTACTTTGCCTATGACCAGTGCTTGGGCTTGCAAAGCAGCCCAATCAGGATATTTAACGTCGGCCACCTCTTTGGGTAGTGGCGATACGCCGCCGGTTTCCAGCAGGCGAAACAGTCCGCTACGTCTCAGGTCGGCAGAAATGATAACAGTAGGATTATCTGCAGGATTGCTGGATTGCGTGAAAGGTACGATGGCGATAGGGATCTGCTGCGCTGCCCCGCCGACGATCTCGATATCCAGTGCAGCTTGCGCCGTCAATGGTAAGAGCAAACTCAGCAGAATGAGTAATCGCGACATGTGGCAATTATAAAACGAAAAGATGGCATTCAAATTACTGCTCTTCATTAGGTCGGAAGTTGAGGTTGAGATTGCGGAATTGATCAAAAAGTTCCGTCTGCGGTGGCAAAGGCAATGGCTGTGCCGCCAGAATAGCACGTTCCACCGCTTCATCGCAGGCCGGCAGGCCACTGGATTTGACCAAATGTGGTGGGCCATTCAGGCGTCCACCGGGCATCAGGGCGATGGAATACACCAGTTCCGGCTTACCATCGCCGCAGAGTTGGCGATTCACCTTACTTTTGATTTTGGCTACGATCTTGGCCGTGTATTCGTTGATCACACCGCTTGAAGCTGCCAATATTTCTTCGGCCCGTTTAGCATCCGCCGCGCTTTTAGCCGCTTGTGCTTTGGTGTCCACGGCAGGGGCAGGCGGCGTATCCTGGTCAGGTACGTCTTGCAGCATGGCCTTTTTCAATTTATCAAGCTCTTCCTTGTGTTTTTTTTCCTCTTCCTGTTTTTTAATGGCAGGGTCGGGTTTTTTCGGTTCTTCCTTCGGTGGTTTCTTGACTACGACAGGCTTGGGTTTGACCTGAATCTCGGCTTTAGGCTCCGGCGGCGGTTCCGGCTTGGGCTCTGGTTTAATTTCGGGTTGGGGTTTAACCTCCGGTGGGGGCGGTTCAGGTTTGACTTCCGGCGCCGGCGGGGGCGGTGTGACTGCAGGTGCAGGCAGGCTATCCCATAACTCAACTTCGGCTGCTGCCGGCCGCTCCACATGCTTCCAACTGAAACTGAATATCAGTACGAATAAAAACAGGCCATGCATTAGCAGTGCCAGCACACCGGCCTGAATGGCAATGGGGTTTTCTCGTGCGCGTATCATGGGGCTAGATTAAGAAAGTCCTTAACCGGAGGCAGGTTTCAGCAGTAAGCCTACTTTTTCCACTTTGTGTTGCTTGAGCAGATCCATGACACTCATCACATCGTCGTAGATCACATTCTTGTCGGCCGCGATCACCACAGCCTGATCGGGATGTCTGGACAGACTTGCGTTCACAGCGGCCAGTAATTCATCCCGATGTAATGCTTTGCCATCAAGTTCGGTCATCTTGTCGGCCTTGATGGTAATGACCAATGGGGCGGAAGCTTGTTTGAGCGTTTGCCCCACTTGCGGCAGGTCTACCACGCCAGGGTTGGTCATGGGGGCGGTGACCATGAAGATCACCAGTAACACCAGCATCACGTCGATATAGGGGACGACATTGATCTGGTTCATCATGCGGCGGCTGCGACGACGGGGCATTTGTCAAACTCCCAATCAGGCCTTGCGTTGCAGGATATTGGTGAACTCTTCCATAAAGCTTTCATACCTGATGGCGAGTCTATCCACATTCGAAGCAAAACGGTTGTAGGCGATCACCGCGGGGATCGCCGCAAACAGGCCGATGGCCGTGGCGATCAATGCTTCAGCGATGCCGGGCGCAACGTGCGCCAGAGTCGCCTGCGCCACATTCGCCAGGCCGCGAAATGCATTCATGATGCCCCAGACCGTGCCGAACAACCCGATATAAGGGCTGACCGAGCCTACAGAAGCTAGAAACGGCAAATGCGCATCCAATTCGTCCATTTCGCGGTTGAATGCGGCGCGCATGGCACGACGCGCGCTTTCCATCAGGTCGCTGCTTTCTATACCGCCCTGGCGACGTAGCCGTGCATATTCCTTGAAGCCACCTTCAAAGATACTGGCCATACCCTGGACGCTGCTGGAACGGTGGCCGGAAGTGATGCTTTCATGCAGTTTGGTGAGATCGCCGCCGGTCCAGAAGGTATTCTCAAACTCATCCGCTTCGTTTTCGGCACGACGCAACATGAATATCTTAAGGAAGATATACCACCACGATACCATCGACGCGATGAGTAACAATGCCATCACTACTTGTACCGGCAGACTGGCGCCGGTGATCAAGCTGAGCAGGGAGAAATCTTGCAGGTTGGTTTCCACAGTATTGCCGTCTCCAAAAATTAACTTATTTTAGTGAGTATCGTCGCCGGTATCGCCACCGGTTTGAATGTTTCCGTGCTTACGCATACGACTTCTACATTGGCGCGGGTGAGTGCGATGTCGCCACGTAGCAAAGTTTGTTCGAATAACATCGCACTGCGTCCTTGCTGCCTCACGCTGGTGATCACTTCCAGCAATTCGTCAAACACGGCCGGTTGCCGATATTTTATCTGCAAGCCACGTACCACGAACATGACTTTTTCTTTTGCTTTTAGTTCAGATTGAGCAAATCCCAGATGACGCAAGAATTCAGTACGGGCACGTTCAAAGAACATCAGGTAGTTGGCATGATAAACCACACCGCCTGCGTCCGTATCTTCATAATAGACCCGTACCGGAAAACTGAAACTATTCACTAAACAACTGTCCGCTGGTTAAAGTGGTCAAGCTCGGCGGCACGGGCAACCCGAAATGCTGATACGCCATTTGTGTGGCGACCCGTCCGCGCGGCGTACGCATCAGATAGCCTTGCTGGATCATATACGGCTCCAGCACATCTTCTATGGTATCGCGCTCTTCGCCTATCGCTGCTGCCAGATTGTCCAGCCCGACCGGACCGCCACCGAATTTTTCCAGCACCGCCATCAACAACTTCCTATCCATGACATCCAGCCCCAACTTATCTACATCCAGCATTTTTAGTGCTGCATCGGCAATGGCGGCGCTCACGGTGCCGTCTGATTTTACTTGGGCATAATCGCGTACTCGCCGTAACAAGCGATTGGCGATACGCGGTGTACCGCGCGAGCGGCGGGCAATCTCCAGTGCACCGCCATCCGCCAGCGGTACGTCCATCAGCCCAGCAGAGCGGTGTACGATGCGACCCAATTCTTCGGGTGTATAAAATTCCAGCCGCGCCACAATGCCGAAACGGTCGCGTAGCGGGTTGGTCAGCATACCTGCCCGTGTGGTTGCGCCGACTAGCGTGAATGGTGGCAGCTCTAGCCGTACCGAACGTGCCGAGGGTCCTTCGCCTATCATGATGTCCAGCCGGTAATCTTCCATTGCCGGATAGAGTATCTCCTCTACTACCGGCGACAAGCGGTGGATCTCGTCGATGAACAGCACATCATTGGGTTCAAGATTGGTTAGTAACGCGGCTAGATCGCCTGCACGTTCGAGTACCGGGCCGGATGTCTGACGCAAACTCACGCCCATTTCCTTGGCGATGATATGTGCCAGCGTGGTTTTCCCCAACCCTGGCGGGCCGAATAACAACACATGATCCAACGCTTCAGCACGCCCTCTGGCCGCATTGATGAAGATCTCTAATTGCCCGCGCGCCTTTTCCTGACCGATGTATTCCTCCAGATCCTTGGGACGGAGCGCGCGTTCCTGAGCCTCTTCTTGCGGGCTTACAGGTGCGGCAGCGATCAGGCGGTCAGTTTCTATCATGATTTAGATAATGATTTTAACGCTAAGCGTATGCCTTCCGACACCCCGGTTCCGGCGGGTATCGATTTGACGGCTAACAGCGCTTCGCGTTCGTTGTAGCCTAATGCCAGCAAGGCATTCAATACGTCGTTGGTGCTGGAAGGCGCTTGCGAAGTGGTCGAGCCGATCATGCCGACAAACGTGAATTTATCACGTAGCTCCAACAGCATGCGCTCGGCGGTTTTTTTGCCTATGCCGGGGATGCGTACCAATAAGGCCACGTCCTGAGTGGCGATTGCATGGGCGAGATCGTCTACCGATAATCCCGATAGTATCCCCAGTGCCGATTTCGCGCCTATGCCGCTGACTTTGACCAACTGCCTGAAACCTTCACGCTCTCTGGCAGTGAGGAAACCGAACAGCAATTGCGCATCTTCGCGCACCACGAACTGGGTAAGCAAAGTGACTTTGGCTCCAAGGTCGGGCAGGTTGTAGAAAGTGCTCATCGGCACTTCCACCTCATAACCCACGCCGTTCACATCCACGAGGAGTTGTGGAGGATTCTTTTCCAGTAATACACCTGTCAGTCTGCCGATCAAATCAATCTCCCTCCACGCACTCTGTAACCTGCGGTCGCTAGTTTACCCATTCCCTGCCCGCCGTGCGCATGGCAAATCGCACAAGCCAATGCATCGGCGGAATCGGGTTTGGGGATAGCGGGTAGCTTTAGCAAGCGTTTCACCATTTCTTGCACCTGCTCCTTGGCTGCGTGACCATTGCCAACGACAGATTGCTTGACTTGCAAGGCAGTGTATTCGGCCACAGTCAGGTCGCGCAGCACACAGGCGGAGATGGCGGCTCCGCGGGCTTGACCTAGTAATAGAGTGGATTGTGGATTGACGTTAACGAACACTTTTTCTATAGCGACTTGCTCTGGAGTATAGGTATCTATGACTTCGAAAATACCGTCCAATATGATTTTCAGGCGGCTGGGCAGGTCTTCGATCTCTGCACCTTTGCCGGTGGTAGTTTTGATGGTACCGCTGGCAATGTAGGTCATTTGTACGCCTAACTTCTCGATGACCCCGAACCCTGTCAGGCGAAGGCCGGGGTCGATACCGAGTATGCGTATGGCGCTGATCGCTATTCCTCGATCACAGCTGAAGTGTAAACTTCTTGTACGTCGTCCAGATCGTCCAGCGCATCCAGCAGTTTTTGCATCTTCACGGCATCGTCGCCGGTGAAGATGGTTTCAGTGGACGGTTTCATGGTGACTTCACCCATTTCCGGTTTGAAACCTGCGGCTATCAGCGCTTCCTGCACTGCAGAAAAATCAGTCGGAGTAGTGATCACTTCTATGCTGCCGTCATCGTTAGTGATGATGTCTTCTGCGCCTGCTTCCAGAGCGGCTTCCATGATCTTTTCTTCGTCTGCGCCAGGTGCGAACAATAAGGTGCCGCAATGTTTGAACATGAAAGCGACTGAGCCGTCGGTACCGAGATTGCCGCCGAATTTGCTGAATGCATGGCGTACATCGGCCACAGCGCGTTGTTTGTTATCGGTAAGACAGTCCACCATCACCGCGGCGCCGCTAATGCCGTAGCCTTCATAGCGTATTTCTTCGTAATTCACGCCTTCGAGCTGGCCGGAGCCGCGTTTGACAGCATTTTCGATATTGTCTTTAGGCATGGATTCAGCTTTGGCCTTATCCATCGCCAGCCGTAAACGCGGGTTGATAGACGCGTCGCCTCCGCCCATTCTGGCGGCAACGGTGATTTCCTTGATCAGGCGGGTGAATATCTTGCCGCGTTTGGCATCCTGGCGACCTTTGCGGTGCTGGATATTTGCCCATTTACTATGTCCTGCCATGGTATTTCCTTAAAAATTGATCTCAAGCTGTTTACAGAATGCCGCATTTTAGCATTAGCCATTAATCCTTACCCAGTGCAGGGTTTGTCGGCTTGGGTCGCTTCATGTCTAGCCATACCTATGAGGGCGATCATTACCAGAGCACAGACGATCAATAGCATACCTACCGCTTCAGTGATATTCGGCACTTCGCCCAACTGTACCCAGGCGGCCAGCACTGCGATCACCGGAATCAACATCGAATTCATGCTGGCTACGCCCGCAGGTAACCGCTGCAAGGCATACAGCCAGATCAGCCAGCCCAGGCCGTTGGCGAAGATGATGTTGAACCAAGTCACCCAGATAAGGGTGGTGGACCATACGATGGGCTTACCCGGTATCAACAATGCCAGCAATACCAGCGGCAGAGAGCCGAAAAACATCTGCCAAGCGGTGAATGCTAGCAGATCCATATCAGGTGCGCGCTGGTGCAGTTTTTTCGCCAGAATGACCGCTATCGCCCAACTGATGCCAGCCAATATCGCCAGTAGATTACTCAACCATGAGCTATGGAAATTCCACGGTGCGACGATGAACAGTAAGCCCACAAAAGAAAGCGCGACAGCCAGCCATTGCAGGCCGCGTATCTTTTCGCCCAGCATAGGCCAAGCCAGTATCATCACCCAGAACGGCATCACGAATACCAGCACGGCTACTTTGCCGGCGCCTCCGGAAACCAGCGCCCATATGCTGAAGGCTAAAAAGCCTGTGGTTTGCATTAAGCCTATGATGATAGTGCTTGGGATCTCTACGGGTTTTAACGGTTTTTTCAGCAACAGCAAAAGCGCGAATAAGAACATAGCAGCGAAGAAAGAACGGATCGCCCCGAACTGAAAAGCACCGATAAAGGGCAATGCCAACTTGATCGCGATCCAGTTATAACCCCATATGACGGAGAGAAAAAGCAGAGCTATCAAAGCCCGCGCTACAGTATTTTTTTGTTGCACAAAACAGCCCTTTACATGACCGATAAAATAGCTAAACTTGCTGCATACGGCAACGATACAATCCAAACCTAATTAAGCCGTGAAAACGAGGAGAGCAGAGTCATGAAAACCGTGCGTCAAGTGATTTCGTCCAGAACGGGCCCCGTTGTTTCCATTAC
>DATBPY010000106.1:0-1945 GCA_036561085.1 Methylophilaceae bacterium
CGGACGTGGAGCGGATACCGTGGTGCCGCCGATATTGGCGCGCATGGATTTCCCGGCTGAGTGGCGCGTATTGCTGGTGATGGACGACAGTCTGGCAGGTGTGCATGGAGCGGAGGAAGTTGCGGCGTTCAATATGTTGCCCGAGTTTCCCGCGCAACATGCGGCGCGTATCTCGCACTTGACCTTGATGCAATTATTACCTGGACTGGCAGAACATGACCTACCCGCATTCGGTGCAGCGGTGGGTGAGATACAACGCATGATAGGCGACTATTTTGCACCGGCACAGGGTGGCGCACGTTACGCCAGCGCGGCTGTGGCAGAGGCTATGCAATGGCTGGAACAGCGCGGAATATCTTGCCTGGGGCAGAGTTCATGGGGGCCTACGGCTTTTGCAATATTTGCTAAAGAAGTTGATGCACAACAATTTTTGCACCAAATGCAGCAAAAATATCCCGACTTGCGATATGCTGTCTGCGGAGCGAGCAATGCAGGCTGCGTTGTTGATTTTCGTTAAAGATAGATAGTTCAGATTAGATAGTTTATAGGGGGCCAAGTGAGGACTGAAATCATGGAAAAACCATATGTGTTGCACTTTATTACGACCGAAAAGAATGCAAGCCCATTCGATGCCAACATGGCATACGATGCAGGCTATGAAGCGGTAGTGCCATACACCTCGGTGTCAGCAGACGAGGTGATGGGGTTGGTGCAGGATGCCATTTTTTCGCGGGGAGCTCGCGGCGTATGGCGTACCGGTATATTTATCGGCGGCCGTGATATCGAGATCGCCATGGATATGCTGGCGATCGCCAAGAAATCCATGGTGGGGCCGTTCCAGGTATCGGTATTCGCCGATCCGTCCGGTGCGTTCACCACTGCCGGGGCATTGATGGCGATGGTGGAAGGCGTGTTCAAACGCAATCACGGCGGCGATCTGACGGGGCGCAAGATCAGCATCTTCGGTGCAGGTCCGGTGGGCGGCTGTTGCGCCATCATCGCTTCCAAATGCGGTGCCGAAGTGGAGCTGGTCTCGTACAAGTCGCTGGAAGAAGTAAAAGCTAAGGCCGACCTCTATAACAAACAGCACGGCACCCATATCAAGGTGGCGGATGGCGGCGATGCAGCCAAGAAAAAAGAGATCCTGCAGCGGACTGAAGTAGTGCTTTGTACCGCCTCTTCCGGCACACGCGTGATCGATAAAGCCATGTACCAGGGTTCCAAGACACTCAAAGTATTGACCGACGTCAATGCCGTTCCGCCTAGCGGTATCGAAGGTCTGGATGCCATGTCCAACGGCGATCCGCTGGAAGGCACCGATGCTATCGGCTTCGGCGCACTGGCGATCGGCAGCATGAAATACCAGATCCAGAACCTGCTGTTCAAGAAGATGCTGGAAGGCCAGACGCATGTCTATCTGGACTTCATGTCTGCTTTCGAGATGGCACGTAAAGATCCAACCTAAGCCGGAAATCGTCATTATCGCCGCTTGCGCCCGGCCTTATGTAACGGCCGCCGCACAAGCAGGCTACAACATCGCCGCGTTCGACATGTTTGATGATGTCGACACGCGGCGTTTTTGTGTTCACAGTGCGCGCGTGAAATATGCCGGTGGCGGGTTCGATGCGGATGATCTGCTGTCGCAATTGGCAGCGCTGGATGTGAGCGGGGTGCAGGGTGTAGCTTACGGCAGCGGTTTCGAGACGCAACCCGAGTTGTTGGAGGCCATCGCCAAACGATTGCCGTTACTGGGCAATACGCCGGAAACGCTGGCGCAAATCAAGAATCCCAAAGTTTTCTTTCCGCTGCTCGATACATTCCAGATCGCTCATCCCGAGATCAGTCTGCATGCGCCGTTACCTCAAGACGGCTGGCTGATCAAAGCAGCGGGAGGTTCCGGCGGCACGCATATCCGGCAGTCCTGGCAGCATATCGGGCTGGATGA
>DATBPY010000107.1:0-2264 GCA_036561085.1 Methylophilaceae bacterium
GTGGTCCGATGATGAGTTCGATGTGTGCCACATTCTTCAAGTCCAAACCGCCTTCAGGACGATCTGCAATAACTAAAGCCTCTCCTACTAGAACGCGATCAATGACAGCCATGTTGCTCTCCTCGAAATTGTTATTAAACATCTAGCTTTCACAGCTAGATAGAATGAAATTGTGCCGTAGTAAAAAACCTGGCCTTAATGACATTCTTACACAACAGCCAGCACATTAGTCAACTGGACACGAAAAAATTTTGCTTTAGTCTAAACCTTTTAACTCAACGCTTTAATTCGATCGCCAGCAAGGTGGCAACGGTCAGGTCGGCACTGGTGCCGGGGTTGATTTTTCGTTGCTTCAGATCGGCGTCGAACTTGAGCAATTCGCCCAGATAAATCTTGGGGTTTTCGCAGGCTTGTAACGCTGCGAGATGGGGGATAGCGTCTTGCTGCACCTGGTTGGCAGACGCCTCGCCGTATTTGCGGGCCACATGCGAATCCGGAAGTTCAGCGAGAAAGGTCAGATAAGTCGCCGTGAGCGCCCAGGTAGCGTTATTCCATCGCTCCAGGGCTTGTTGATAGGTAGGGATACCTGTGTTGAACACATCGGCATAATCATATGCGTACTGGAAAGCGACTCTGTCGCGCCCGGCTGCGACCTGCATCGCCCTGTACAAAGTGCATAACGGTTTGCTGCTTTTGCTATTGACGTCGTATTGATCGACTTTACCCAAACCAGCCGGGTTGGCGCGCTGAATAGCGTGGAAGGCAAGCGCGGCATCTTCAACGGTGAGCGACTGCAAAATCTGCGGCAGAGGCTCCCCGGTCTGAGCCGACTGTATCAGCGGCGCTGCCAGCAAGATGATGCCGAGATTGGTATTGCAACGCGTCAGATCCCAACTGGCGGCGACCGCCTGGTCGATACGCTGGCCTACGGTCAATCCCTGCCTCGCGATCTCCTCTGAGGCACCGCGCGCAGCTTTGGCAAAATCGCCCACCGTCATACCATGCCCATCGGCGAACACGTGCACGTTGCCGGGCTTGATGGCCTCCAGTTCGGCCAGACAGGCATTCTCGAATATGCGTGCGATCTCGTTCATGTCGTTAACAACTTATCTTTTACTTGAGAAATCCGCAATGTTGCATGACTTATGATGGGAAAACGTCTTTGCATATGTATAAATACCATTGAGGTTCAACCCGGCGCAGCAAACATTCATTATGCGCCCAATCGTCCGGCCAGTTGCCGTCCAACTGATCAAGCACTCGCCATGACTCTTTCTTTTCAGAGAATGAGGTTTTGTATACCGGACCGATCAGTCGACCATGCTCTATTTCTGGCGCCATCTTAGGAAAATAAATATAGCCCTTCTGCCGTGTGCCCCAAGGCCAGTATTTACCTACATTTTTGATGTACTTGGTAGTTGCTATTGGGAATTGCCACGCCCATTCAATACTTTGTCTGGGTTCATTGAAGTACCCAGATACTGACGTATACACTTTTGGAGGCCATAAACCCCAGCGATTCGCAAAGAGAAGTCCAGCTTTTGAGTGCCAGCCAGCCGGCTTCCCCGTATACAGGGCGAAGCCGAACTGGTGAGAAAATATTATGCCCAATGCTTCATCAAATTCGCTTCGATTACGCTGCAAGTTATCAATCAATTCCTGATCGGTAGGTAACTTTCGAAAGCTTTTTATGGATGGATCATCATAACCGCTAGCCCATGCATCAAAGCATAAGTAAAGATTACTCAGATCTTTGCATCCGCCTTCGGGATCGATATCTTTAACTCGCCAGTAAAGGCCCACAAATCCGACTAACGGCAATATCAACATCAGCAGTAGCACTTTTCGCAAAATGCTTCTTCTCATGCCTATGTCGCTTTCGCCAGAAAATCATCCACCAGCAATTGCGCGATATCGTAGCCTACCACGCTCTGTAATCCTTTCCATGCCGGAATACTGTTCACTTCCAGCACGTACATTTTATTATCGGCATCGCAGATCACATCCACCCCGCAATAATCGATATCCATCGCATCTGCCGCCTGCACTGCCAGCGTAGCGATCTCGCTGTCCACTTCATACACTTCGCAACGCCCGCCCAATGCCACGTTATTCACCCAGCCGCTGCCGTGCCGTTTCATCGCCGCCACTGCTTTGCCGCGGATCACGAACACGCGGTAATCGTGCCACGCGCCTTCGCCGCTGTTGATGTATTGCTGCAGATAGTACACACCCTCGACGTGCTGTTCCAACGGTACCGGCAA
>DATBPY010000108.1:0-4394 GCA_036561085.1 Methylophilaceae bacterium
CTGTTCGTACATAAGGAAAGCGGAGAATTGCATCCGCAGACCATGGAATTGTTGGAGAAAGTCTGTCTGCAAGTCGAGCAACAAGGTATCGAAGCCTGGTTCAGCTTGGATGCTGAAACCTTCTTGGGCGCAGATGCCAAAACCTATAAAAAAGTTACCGATACGCTGGACGTGTGGTTCGATTCCGGCGTAACGCATGCTTCCGTTCTCAAACGGAGGCCTGATCTGCAATATCCGGCTGACTTATATCTGGAAGGTTCAGACCAGCATAGAGGCTGGTTCCAGTCATCCTTGCTTACCGGCTGTGCTATCGATGGTCGTGCGCCTTATGAGGCCTTGCTGACGCACGGTTTCGTGGTAGATGGCGCGGGCCACAAGATGAGTAAGTCCAAAGGCAATGTGGTCGCACCGCAAAAAGTGATGGAGCAATTCGGCGCGGACATTCTGCGCCTGTGGGTAGCATCTACCGATTATTCCGGCGAGTTGAATATCTCCGATGAGATTCTCAAACGCGTGGTGGAAAGCTATAGGCGCATCCGCAACACGACAAGATTCTTATTGGCTAACCTAGCCGACTTCGATGCACGGAAAGACCTGCTGCCTGCTTCAGAGTGGCTGGAAATAGACCAGTACGCCATTGCGCTCACGCATAAATTACAGGATGCCGTGCTGGCGGATTACGACAGGTATGAATTCCATCTGGCGATGCAGAAATTCGTCGCGTTCTGTTCTGAAGACCTGGGTGGTTTTTACCTGGATATCCTCAAAGACAGGCTCTATACCACCGCCGCAAACTCCAAACCGCGCCGCGCGGCGCAAAGTGCGCTGTATCACATCACTCAAACGCTGACGCGTCTGATCGCGCCTGTGCTGAGTTTTACCTCCAATGAGATCTGGCAGATGATGGAACCAGGTAAAGACGCCACTGTATTTGAACAGCTTTGGTACACATTGCCGGATGTAGGCATGACCGAAGCGCTGATGAATGATTGGCAGGATGTGCGCAATGTGCGCGATATCGCCAACAAGCGCATTGAGGAGCAACGCGCGCAGAGCCTGCTAGGTTCTGGATTACAGGCGGAACTGGATATCGTGGCTTCCGGCAAAGTGTACAAGTCGCTGAATCGACTTGGTGATGATCTTAAATTCGTATTCATCACTTCGCGGGTCAGTGTCCAGCAAAAAGAAGGTGATGTGAGTGTAAATGCTACTCCCAGTACTTTTACAAAATGTGAGCGCTGCTGGCATTACCGTGCTGATGTTGGCACAGACCAACAGCATCCGACCATCTGCGGGCGTTGTATCAGTAATCTGTATGGCACAGGCGAGTCGCGCCGCTACGCATGAACATAGTCGATAAAAGCATGCGCTCCTGGTTGCTTATCAGCGCAGTGGTGATCACGCTGGATATCATCACCAAACAGTGGATACAGTCAGTCCTCACTTATGGTGAGCACGTTACTGTGACGCCATTCTTTGATCTGGTGTTGTTCTATAACAAAGGCGCGGCGTTTAGCTTTTTAGCAGATGCCGGCGGCTGGCAAACTGCCATGTTCAGCGCTTTTGCATTGCTGGCTTCCGGCTTGTTGTTGTACCTGTTGCGCAAGCATGCCAACGAACCGTTGTTTTGTTTCGCGTTGAGCCTGGTTCTGGGCGGGGCGCTGGGTAATTTGTTGGATAGACTGAGACTGGGGCATGTAGTGGACTTTCTATATTTCCATTATCAGCAACACGGGTTCCCCGCTTTCAACGTGGCAGATTCCGCTATTAGCGTAGGGGTGGTTATCTTGCTGTGGGATAGTTTGAATAAACCCGCACAGTAGTTTGAGCCCGTTCGTGGGGAGTGTTTTTCGTTCGCTCTCCTTCGATATGCGCTTTGCGCTACTCAGGGTGAACGAAAAATGTATCGAACCAGTTTTTGAAAGGTAGTAAGTATGAAATGCGGTATCGTCGGCCTGCCTAACGTAGGCAAATCCACACTGTTCAATGCCATCACCAAGGCAGGCATCGCGGCGGAGAACTATCCCTTTTGCACCATAGAGCCCAACATCGGTATCGTGGAAGTGCCGGACCCGCGCTTGCAACCGCTGATCGATATCGTCAACCCCCAAAAAGTACAGCCTGCGATAGTCGAGTTTGTGGACATCGCCGGGCTGGTAGCGGGTGCATCCAAAGGTGAAGGGCTGGGTAATAAATTCCTCGCCAACATCCGTGAGACCGACGCTATCGCCCATGTGGTGCGCTGCTTTGAAGACGGTAATGTAGTGCACGTGGCCGGTAAGGTCGATCCACTCTCTGATGTGGAAACTATCAATACCGAGTTAGCACTTGCTGACATGGAGACCGTTGAAAAGACGCTGGCGCGCGAAAGCAAAAAAGCAAAATCCGGCGACAAAGAAGCGATAGCACTTTGTGCATTATTGGAAAAGGTGCAAAAACATCTGGATCAAGGTCAGCCGGTCAGAACCATGCGCCCAAGCAAAGAAGACATGGTGCTGCTCAAGCCGCTATGCCTGATCACCGTTAAGCCATCCATGTATCTGGCAAACGTGAACGACGACGGCTTCACCAACAATGCGTTGCTGGCGCGCGTGGAAGAACTGGGCAAGAAAGAGCACGCGCCGGTAGTTGCCATCTGCGCCAAGATGGAAGCCGAGATATCCGATCTGGAAGACGAAGATAAAGCCCTGTTCTTGTCGGAAATGGGGCTGGAAGAGGCCGGTTTAGATCGTGTGGTACGTGCAGCCTATGAGCTATTAGGGTTGCAGACCTACTTCACCGCGGGCGTAAAAGAAGTCCGCGCCTGGACCATACACAAAGGCGACACCGCGCCACAAGCTGCCGGTGTCATCCATACCGACTTCGAAAAAGGGTTTATCCGCGCTGAGGTGATTAATTACGCCGACTTCGTAGCGCTGAAAGGCGAGCAAGGCGCGAAAGAAGCCGGAAAAATGCGGCTGGAAGGCAAAGAATACGTCGTCAACGACGGCGATGTGATGCATTTTAGATTCAATGTCTGAGTAGAAATAATACGTGAAAGGAAAAGTAATGAGACTATATTTGATACTGATAATGGCAATATTTATGGCAGGTTGTGCGACGGCGCCTGCCGCAAGGATCCGTTATTCCAATCCAACCGGTGGGTATGAACAATTCACCGATCTGAGCTATAAATGCGGTGAATTCGCGAAGAGAGTGATTTCCAAAGCTCAAGTGAACGCCTACGGCGAGTTTGCCCCGGAAGAATCGGTAGTCGATTGCGGTAAATTCAATACCTGCATGGTGAAACGAGGATATACCAAATCGCCAGAGGGCGAATTCCTTACTCCCAAAGGCTTACCACTCGATTGCAAATAACTGTGCTTCCTTTCTTTGACAAGCAAGTGTCAAATCAATAGAATTGCGCCTCCTTGATTTTAAGGTACAAAGTTTCGGTGATGTAGCTCAGCTGGTTAGAGCACAGGATTCATAATCCTGGGGTCGAGAGTTCAAGTCTCTCCATCACCACCAAAAAGAACGGCCTCCAGAGATGGGGGCCGTTTTTGTTTTTTGGAAAAGCGATATATAAAGCTTAGCGATGCAAAATAAATTCCAGCACGAACTTACTCCCTACATAAGCCAGTAGTAGCACCACAAATCCAGATAATGTCCAGCGTATGGCGACTTTTCCGCGCCAGCCGTGTTTGTGGTGGCCGTAGAGCAGAGCGCCGAAGATGAACCAGGAGATGATGGTGAATACCGTCTTGTGATTGAATACAAAAACACGCTGGTAGAGTTGTTCGTCGAAGGCGATGCCACTCAATAGGGTTAGCGTCAGCAATACAAAGCCTATGGTAATGATCTGAAATAGTAGTTTTTCCATAGCCATCAACGGTGGGAAGCTAGGGATGTTGAGCATGCTGGGTTTGCGGTGCAGGGTGCGTTCTGCGGCAGCCATGAGCAGGGCATGCAGGGCAGCAAAGGTGAGCAGACTGTAGGCGGAGAAGGCGATGGCTAGGTGCACCTTAAACAATGGGTCGCTGGAATAGGTGAGTATATGCTGTTCCGGGAATACCCATTGCAGCAGCACGCACAGCGCGGCTATCGGCAAGATGAATGCTTGCAGGTTTTGCAGTTGGTGGCGCAGATTGGTGACTACGTAGATGAGCGCGGTGAGCCAGAAGATGGCGGAAACTGCGTTGGTAAGGCCCAAATTCAAGCCGCCTGCGCTAAATAGTGATTCATACAGCAAAAAGCCATGCAGCAGCAATGCCGTGGGCAGCAGGATGCGCGTCCAGGTGTTTGCTTCTTTGCGTTGCCAGAAGTGAACGGCAACGGTTGAATAAAAAACGATCGCTAAAATATATAGTAAAGAATGCATCAACTTAATTAAGTTAAAATGTGCAGGATTTGAC
>DATBPY010000109.1:0-3250 GCA_036561085.1 Methylophilaceae bacterium
CCGCCGGCGCCCGAGGTCTTCGTGCCCGCACTGGCAGCGCGGGCGGCTACGCAATCCCGGCCAGCTACGCCGCCCGCGCTAGCATCGAGGCCGTCAATGCACTAACATTTACAGTGGACCCGTCAGTGGGGGCCGGTCAGACTCCTCTTCGGCGAGGTGCCGAAGCTCGGATAAGGCTATCGATTGCAACCCGCGCAGCCTTCGTTTTTTCGATCCGCTCTGCAATGACATTCGTCAGTTTCGTGAATTCAACCTCCGCATGGTGGAAAACAGTTTGCGGCCGGTCTCACTTACCACCGCTCGCAGATCGTTCAGATCCATAATGTCTATCCCATCGAGGGACCAACCATGCGTTTCGGCAAACTCTCGGACCTCGCTCGCCGTTTCGGAAAGCGCGACCAAAAGCGCGCGCTCCTTGGCCGCGACACCCGCCAGAAGGAATTGCAAGGCAAAAGTTGTCTTTCCCGTGCCGGGTCCCCCTTCCAAGAGGTAGAGGCCTCGCCGCGGCAAGCCGCCGGCCAAAAGATTATCCAACCCGGCGATCCCAGTGCTTATCCGTGGCGGAGATACAGGATCCAAACCGACACCTCCCGTTATCCGCTGCTAACGATGGCGCGCGCCCGAAAGTTCATCTAGCACTGGCGCCGCAGCCAAGAACGGAGGCGGAATACTTTGGCCGACGCTGATGCTGCGGCGCAATCGCAATGCCTTGAAAATTCTTCGAGCTGAGGCTTTAGGAAGACGGAGTTTGGGGACCAACCGGCAAGGCTTCATGTCCGGTTCGGGTCACGGCGAGAAGAACTCGCGGCGAACATATCTCGTCAGGATCGCCTCAAAAAGCGGAATTCCTAAGTGCAGCCTAATAGAGCGGGTCCGAGTCGCGAAGGAGAGGCGCAGCCATGGTGTGACCGATGTGGCGAAGAGATCTAAGGTCGATCACTTTGGCGCCAGAAACAACTCTCTGGCGCATCCCTTCGCAGCTACGAGATCGCGCGCGACATGGAACGAAGGCGGAATAGGATCTTGGGCGCAACCTCACCGAAGGCGGCGATCGCCGCACAAGCTTCCGCTGATGCCATTTGGCGTCCCGCCGAGCCCGGCGCGCTTAGGGACGGCACAAGCTGAGCACGGGTCTTCCTGATGATGACGCGCTCCCATTTTGGGCCCGTGAAACGCTTCATCCAGGCTTTGCCGGATGACGGCCTTAATGAGACACAGATTGTCGAATTGGGAGGAACTTTGCAATATCGCTCCCAGGGCGCTGGCGCCGAGATGTCGTCTAGCAATCGCGTAACCCCGTTTCGTGATAACCAGGAAACTTTGCTATGAGCTCAAACATCGCACGATACAGTTTCTCGTTAATCCTGATCCATTGGGTATTGGCATTTGCAATCGTTGTTATGCTTGGCTTAGGTTGGTATATTCAATATATACTGCCGACAACCCAATCGAGGAGCTTTCTATTAGATCTTCATATATCGTTGGGTCTTACGAGCGCATTGCTGCTTTCCATTCAGATTTTCTTGCGGATCGTATTCAAACCACCATCCTTCCCTAACGAATTTCCAAAGTGGCAAAGGCTGTTAGCCTACGTCTTATACGCCCTCATATATGTTTCCTTCACATTGATTCTTATCAGTGGATACCTCCAGGCTGTTTTCAATGCGATGCACATGCAGTTCTGGGGCATCCCTCTGCCTGTATGGGGTGTGGTTGATGTTACTTTAGCCAGGTTTTTTGGGGCAGCACATGGAGTCGCGGCGGTTGTATTGGTTGGATTGATTTTTGTGCATGTCGGCGTCGTTGGCCTGAATATATTCAAGTATCCTGGCATTGCGACCCGAATGCTGCTCGGTACACAAAAGTCGCCGGAATCGCACGGCTCAGAGGAAACGAAATCTCCAATCTTATCCAAGATCGCAGAACGCCTAGCAAGGAATCTACGCCTCTTCGGCTGGATCGCATTTTGGTTACAGTTGGTGCTCGCCCTCATTTGCGCAGTGTTATTGGAATTTGCCACGTCAGGGCGTGCATTCAGTCCTGCTGCAGCAGGAGGGTTCGGCGATGCTATCTACTGGGGTGTCGTTGGATTTTTGCTCTTGTGGCTCGCAATCCCGTTGGCGTTCTACTGCACGCGCGCCGCCCGCAAAATCCGTGCAAGACCAGATGATTATTTAAATAAAATAAGAGTGACTTCCTTTTGGTTTCTACTAACAAGCCTGCTCATTGGCTTTCTAGGAGTAATTATAGCCTTCATCGGGGTCGCATTGAGCATATCTTTGTTAATAGTAAAGACGGTATCGCAACCGCCAGGGATAGCGATTACAGACCCATCCAAAATTGTGCGAGCCCTTGATGTATTTATACTCATTGTAAATTTTGATTTACTCGTGGCGCATTTTATTGGCGTGGTTGTCGCACTATGGTTAGTTATCGGCGTACCGAGCGCACGCCTCAAATACATATCGGCATCGCGGCCATCGATGTTGCTGCGTCGTTAGGCTCCGGATATGGGTCCGCAACACATTACCTTCAGCGGACTACGTTGTGCTACCTCTATGGGCCGATACAAGATTAAAAAATCTGATAGCATGTGGTGTAGCAAGCCTGATGCAACCGTGGCTCGCATTCTGGCCTATGGAATGGCCTGCGTGAATACAATAATCTCCTCGGATGAAGCAAACCGCATATGGCATAGGCGCATCATATTTCCCAGAATAAGCATCAACATCCAATGCTGTGACATGGTAAGCACCACGAGGAGTATGATATCCGCGTCTCGCTGTAGCTATACCCCATGAGTATGTTGGCTTGCCTCCTACGGAGACATTCAGACGGTGCGCCGCAATATGAACCACTGCTAGGATGGAAGTCGCGCACGCGCTGCTTGTTCCTGCAACAGATAGTACCAAGAAAGTTAAAGCTGTCCTTAATCTCATTGGAGAATGACCACTGAAAAGACGTCAAAAAATATGCAAACCCAAAGACGAATCCCAACCAACCCTAACCATCAAAAAATATCAATAGCATTCGGGATGACCAGAGCTTGATCGAACCCATCGAGGCCATTGCAGACGGGTGACTAACCCGGCCCCTTTTCAGTTCTCGGGTGTCCGTCGTCAGATAATTTGAGACAGATGGCGGCGTGATTTAATGGAGGACGCGGCTCATCCGATGTTTGATTTTATGCGGCGTTCCATTGGTGTTGCAAGCGACGATTTTGGATAGTGACTCGTTTTATCCTTTCTCG
>DATBPY010000110.1:0-1965 GCA_036561085.1 Methylophilaceae bacterium
AAGCATGATGTTTTCCGGGCGCCCGAGCAGAATCAAAGGGGGCGCCACCAGCATCAATATCAGATGCTGGGTCATATGGGCAGAGAAGAAACGTTCCGACAGTGCGTCCAAAGGTGACATAAGCGCGATCACCAGGGCAAGGATACCGGCATAGAATGCCGAAACCTGTTTCCAGTCGATCACGCGCTGCGCGATGCCCTGGCGGTAGAGACTGATCAAACTGGTACTGTATGCAATGGCAGGGATAGCAAGCGAGATGATGACCCACGGCTCAAAGCTCCACCCTGCGCCAGCTTCATTTATCGACGCATAGGCTGGGGCCGATAGGAACAATCCGCATAGGGCCAAAGTGCGCAGCCATGTCACTGCAATAACCGCCTCACCGGCACACCGGTGCAATGAGCAGGGTCGAGCTGAAGAAGAGGAAGGCGATGATAAACCCGGCACTGGTAAGCAATCCGGAGATCGCCAGGAACCGGCTTCTTCCTTCACCTACTTCAAGAATGTGATGGGCCGAGCCTTCCAGTTCATGCCTGGTTTTCAGCCATGAATTAACAGCTGCCGCCCCTGCCGCCAAGGTGACGATACCGGCGATAACGTAAGCGACTAAAAGCAATTTTGACGAAATCGCCGCTGCATGGCTTGCCGCCGGATGCCCGTTGCATATTAGCGGGGTAAGCGCATAGGAAATAAATTCCAGGCTCAGCCAGGCAACGGGCGCGCCGTAGATACCAAAATAAAGGGCGGCAAGGGACACCTCTCCCCTTTTAGGAGAAGGATGGATACCGGCGTTATGTTGTTCAACCGACATATCGTTAATCCAGGTAAGGAAAGATATAAAAGGTGCTGAATACGGCCAGCCACACAATGTCTACAAAATGCCAATAGACGATACCCGTGGATACTGGCGAGAACCGCTGGCTATCGAATTTGCCCAGCCACGACCATACAAGAAGACACAGCAGTATCAACAGGCCGACGAATACATGGAGCATATGAAAGCCGGTGATGGTGTAATACATGGAGGCATAGACGCTATCCGTGAACGAAAAGCTTTTGGTATGCCATTCCCACAATTGTATTCCTGCAAAAATGCACCCCAGCACGAAAGTTAACCCCAGACCGGTCAATAGGCGCTGGCGGTCTCCCCGGCGGATGCCTTTTTCGCCCCACCATGCGGTAAAGCTGCTTGCCAGCAGGATGAAGGTGTTGGGCAGCGCCAGCGTCAATGCCGGTTTTTGCGTCGGGAACCAGTTGTGATGGGCTTGCGTGCTTAAATAAAAATAACTGAATAGCAGGTAGGCGAATAGCGCGGCTTCTGTTGCAATAAGCGCGAGCATTCCCCACCACCCGGAGGATTTACGGCCCACCGAGCCTATCGGTAGATTTTCGGGGTGGATCAACGCTTCAGACATGATTCAATCTATCCTGTATTTTTTAGTTAAAACTCGTGGCGGTTTGGCCCAGCTCACGCCGCGGCCACAACCAGGTAACGATGCAGGCAACGATGGCAATGATGCTGATGTCGCATAACAGCCAGCAATGCATTAAAGCAAAAGCTCCGATCAACGATAGCGCCAGCGCCGTTAAAACAGGCACGACGGTATCGTCCGGCATTTTAAAGATCGCGTCCGGTTCTGCATCGAGTACCGTGGTACCCAGGGCTTCCCGGCCCTCGTCCAGAACGGGGCCTTCTTCCAGGACCGATCGGCCTGTACCCTCCTCGCCGAGGCGGTCTTCCCATAATGGATGCCGACTGGCGACGAACGGAATGACCGCGAAATTATAGGGAGGCGGAGGTGAAGGGGTCGCCCATTCAAGGGAAGAAGCATCCCATGGGTTCCTGGACGCAGGAGCACCTTTGCGCAGGCTTAACAGCACATTGATGACGAATACCAATATCCCCGCAGCGAATACGAATGCACCTATGGTGGAAATAAAGTTAAGGGTATCCCACCCGTATCC
>DATBPY010000111.1:0-3298 GCA_036561085.1 Methylophilaceae bacterium
GGTCAATGTGACAGTCATGCTGCCGCTGGCCGCGTCTACGTCTACCACGCTCATGGTGCCGCCAAGGTGCAATGGGGTGTCTTCGTTGGTGGTCTGTGCTGTAGGGACTGTGTTCACCGGCGCGTCGTTCACTGCGGTGACCGTGATTGAAGCAGTGGCGCTACCGATGGAATAAGCAGTAGTGGTGCCGTTCACACTGGCATCGGCATACGATGGCGTAGCATTGGTTGAAGCTGTATCCGTGGTCTGGTCCCATGCCTGGAAGCCAAACGTAGCCGTCTCGCCGTTCTTTGTGTCAGGTACATAGCGTACCTGTGTCCCGGAAGCCAGCAATAGCGCATTGGTAGCCGATACTGTACCGAAATTGACCCAAGTTGAGCCATTGGTGGAATATTGCCAAGTACCGTTGCCTACTGTCGAAGTGATGGCGATTCCGCTCGCTGCACTGGTATCTACATCACCATAACCTGCTCCTGACAGAATGGTACTGACCGTAGTACCGCTGGCAGTAACGTTATCTTCGTTGATAGTAGGCAAAGCAACCGTGGCGCCGTTGGTGATGGTAGGCGCGTCGTTTACCGATGTGACTAGAATGGAAGTAATGGCGCTATTCGTTGAATATGCAGTAGAACCGCCTTTGATACTCGCATCCGCAAATTGCGGAACGGCATTGGTGGAGGCTGTTCCGGTAGTCTTATCCCAAGCCTGGAAGTTGAAGGTGGCCGTTTCGCCGTTCTTCAAGTCAGGCGAATAGCGCACCAATGTAGTACCGTCCAGCAATAATGCGTTAGTAGATGATAGCGTCGTGCCGAAGTTGGTCCAAGTAGTACCGCTGTCCGTCGAATATTGCCAGTTGCTGTTAGCTGTCACCGAGGTGACCGCAATACCGCCTGTTGCATTGGTGTCCACATCACCAAGGCCTGCTGCGGATAAAATACTGCTGACTGTTGTACCGGTAGCGGCAGTATTGTTTTCGTTGATGCTGGTGAGCGGCACCGTCACACTGCTGGTGATGGTAGGTGCATCGTTCACCCGGATGGAAACCTTCGAGGTATTGATGGAATAGGCAGTCGTAGTGCCGTTCACGCTGGCATCGGCGTGCCCTGGCGTGCCGGTGACGGAAGCCGTACCGGTGGTCTGATCCCATGCCTGGAAGCTGAAAGTAGCGGTTTCACTCAGATTGACAGGCGAGTAGCGTATCTGTGCCCCCGATGTCAGCAACAGCGCACTGGTCGTCGACACCGCGCCGAAGTTGGTCCAGGTGCTACCACTATCCGTGGAGTATTGCCAGATACCGCTCCCGGTTACCGCAGTGATGGCCATACCCTTTGCTGGAGTCGTGTCCACATCCGCATAGTTGACCCCTGCATTACCAAGGATGCTGGATACAGTAGTGCCTGCAGTAGAGGTATTCGCAAGAGAGACCGGCAAAGTCACTGTGGCGCCATTATTGATGGTGGGTGCGTCATTCACCGAAGTGACCGTGATGGAGGTGGTTGCACTACCGGTTGAGTAAGCGGTAGCACCCCCATTGACGCTTGCATCTGCGTATTGCGGCGAAGCGTTGGTCGAAACCGTTCCGGTACTTTCATCCCATGCGCGGAAACTGAAGGTCGCAGTCTCGCCGTTCTTCAGGTCGGGCGAGTATCGTACCAATGCAGTCCCATCGAGCAGCAGCGCATTAGTAGCCGATACGCCACCGAAGTTGGTCCAAGTAGTACCGCTATCGGTCGAGAATTGCCAGGTATTGTTATTTGTTACAGAAGTAACGGCGATGCCGTTCACATGATTGGTGTCGATATCCGCCAGATTCACGCCTGCTGCTGCCAGGATGGAATTTACCGTTACACCTACAGAAGGCGCGTCTTCGTTGATGCCGGTCAAGGTGACTGCAGCACCGTTGGTGATCGTGGGTGCATCGTTGACCAGAATCGCAGTCGTGGCAGTTCCGGTAGAATAAGCAGTAGTTGTTCCGTTGCTACTGGCATCGGCATACTGCGCTGTACCATTGACGGAAGCTGTTCCTGTTGTTTGATCCCAGGCTTGGAAGCTGAAAGTAGCAGTCTCAGTCAATGTGGTCGGTATATAGCGTACTTGAGCACCTGAAGTCAGCAGCAATGCAGTGGTGGACGAGACCGCGCCAAAGTTGAACCAGGTACTGCCGCTATCGGTGGAATATTGCCAGGTACCGCTGCCAAATGTGCTGGTGATAGCGATACCGCTTGCTGGGCCGGTATCTACATCGCCATAACCCGCGGAACTCAGTATCGATGACACCGTATTCCCGGCGGTTGCTGTATTGGCAAGTGACGTCGTCAATGTCACAGTGCTGCCATTACTGATGGTCGGCGCATCATTCACTGACGTCACCACAATGGAAGTGGTGGCACTACCGCTAGAGTACGCTGTGGTACCGCCATTAGTTGTCGTATTGCCAACTTGCGGAGAGGCGTTGGTTGAGGCCGTTCCCGTAGTCTCGTCCCAAGCGCGGAAATTAAAAGTGGCAGTCTCGCCATTCTGCAGGTCGGGCGAGTAGCGCACCAGCGCCGTACTGTCCAACAATAATGCACCGGTGGCCGATACTGTACCAAAGCTGGTCCATGTAGAACCGCCATTGGTCGAATATTCCCAGCTACTGTTGGCTGTCACGGAGGTGACTGCGATGCCATTTACGGCATTGGTGTCCACATCTGCGTATCCGGCGCTGGTCAGCAAGCTGGCCACAGTGACGCCAGCAGAAGGTAGGTCTTCGGTAATAGTCGTCAGAGTGACCGTAGTGCCGTTGGTCAGGGTGGGTGCATCGTTCACCCTGACTGAAACCTTGGCATTATTGATAGAAAAAGCTGTCGTGGTACCGGTCACACTGGCATCGGCATAAGACGGCACCGCATTGGTGGAGGCCGTGCCCGTGCTCTGATCCCAGGCCTCAAAGGTAAAGGTCGCGATTTCGCTTTGTGTCGCAGGAGCGTAACGTATCTGCGTCGTAGTACCCGATGATGCCAGCAACAGTGCATTGGTGGCCGATACTGTGCCGAAGCTGGTCCAGGTAGAACCGCTATCAGTGGAGTATTGCCAAGTGCCATTCCCGGTCACGCCGGTGATGGCCATACCTTTGAGCAGGCTGGCGTCTACGTCCTGATAATTGAGCCCTGCATTCGCCAGGATAGTAGACACGCTAGTACCGCTGGTGGGTGTATTAGCCAGAGAGACCGGCAAGGTCACAGTGACAGCACTATTGATGGTAGGTGCGTCGTTCACCGAAGCGATCACGATGGAAGCGGTAGCGCTACCGGTAGAA
>DATBPY010000112.1:0-37206 GCA_036561085.1 Methylophilaceae bacterium
GATCTCCAGCGCTTGTTCGCCGGTATCCGGTTGCGAGATCAGCAGGTCGGAGACATTCACTCCGAGTTTTTGTGCATATTGCGGGTCTAGTGCGTGCTCGGCATCGATGAACGCTGCCGTGCCGCCCAGTTTTTGCATTTCAGCGATGACTTGCAGGGTCAAGGTGGTTTTGCCTGAAGACTCAGGGCCGTAGATTTCCACCACGCGTCCGCGTGGTAAACCACCCACACCCAATGCCAAGTCCAGCCCTAACGAGCCGGTGGAAACCACCTGGATGTCACGCGCCACATCGGTGTCGCCCATGCGCATGATAGAGCCTTTGCCGAACTGCTTCTCGATCTGCGAGAGTGCAGCCGCCAATGCCTTGCTTTTGTTGTCATCCATTTAGCTTTTCCTAGACCTATCAAAAACGTAAATTATGTCACACATCAGGTGCTAAAGTAAGCCGTAACAGCCCCTGCAAACAATGCTCTACGGCTTGCTGGCGAATGGCAGTACGGTCGCCGGTAAAATGCTGCTCGGATGTAGTGATCTGATTATTATTTGCCCAGGCAAAGCAGACTGTGCCCACCGGTTTTTGCGGCGTGCCACCGTCCGGCCCGGCGATGCCGGTGATCGCCGCTGTGATATGCGCGCGACTATTTTTGAGTGCCCCCAGCGCCATCTCCTGCGCTATTTCCCGGCTTACCGCGCCGTGTTTATCCAGCGTGAATAGCGATACCCCGAGCATCTGCATTTTGGCGGCATTGCTGTAAGTAACGAAGCCACGATCGAACCATGCCGAACTCCCGGCAATAGCGGTGACATATTGCGCCGCCATGCCGCCGGTACAGGATTCCGCCAATGCCAACATCCAGCTACGGCGTTTCAAGGCTATGCCAAGCTCGGCAGCCAGTTTCAGGAGTGCGTCATCATCCATTGCAGTGCCTTCATTACGATCAACACGTAACCTGCGGCCAGCAGATCGTCGAACATCACGCCGAAGCCGCCTTTAAGTTTTGCATCGCACTGTTTGATGGGGAACGGTTTCCAGATATCGAACAGGCGAAATAACGCAAAATCCAACACATAAATTATAGGTGCGTGCGGCGTGAGCGCCATGATCAGCCACATGGCGACCATTTCATCCCAGACGATGCTGCCGTGATCGGCCACGCCTAAGGCCCGGCCGGCGATATCGCAATAGCGTACGCCCAGTATGAATAGCAAACTAATGATGCCTAGTGTCCATGCCGGGTAAATCGTTGTGATTGGTGCAAACAGCAGGAATAGCGGGATCGCAGCGAGTGAGCCTGCGGTGCCCGGTGCCTTCGGCGCTAACCCGCTGCCAAAACCTAATGCGAGAAAGTGCGCAGGATGGCGCAGCAGGAATTTCAGATCAGGTTGCTGCGAAGTGGTCATAGCCGCTTTCATCGAATTCTATCGGTTTGCCGTACCCATCCAGCAAGCGTAGTTCATTGGTAGAGGTGATCGAGCCGATTCTCGCGATAGGGATATTCAGCGTATCGCGTAAGCCGACGATGCGATCATCATGCCTTTTGGGCGCGGTGAAACATAGCTCGTAATCGTCGCCACCCGCCAACAGGCAATGCATGCCTAGCGGTTGGCGCATCATGCTGGAAATGCTGGCAGAACGCGGAATGTCGTTGAGGCGAATGTCGGCGCCGCGTCGGGAGCGTTTCAAGATATGACCCAGGTCGGCCATCAGCCCGTCGGAAATATCAATGGCCGCATGGGCGGTACCGCGTAATGCGATACCCAGTTCTATTCTGGGTTGCGGGGTGTGCAATGCAGCGATACATTCTTCCAGCCCGTCTGCGGGTACTTCACCTTTTAGCGCGGCCAAACCAAGCGCCGCATTGCCTAGCCTGCCGGTCACCCAGATGTCATCTCCCGATTGTGCTGCACTGCGCCGCAAAGCCATGCCGTGCGGCACCTCGCCCATGATGGTGATGCTGATGTTGAGCGGACCGCGAGTGGTATCTCCCCCGATCAGGTCCACGCCGAAGCGTTCTGCACATTCGAAGAAACCTTTGGAAAAATCGGCTAGCCAGCTTTCGTTGATCTTAGGCAGAGAGAGGGATAATGTTGCCCAGCGCGGATCAGCACCCATGGCCGCAAGATCGGAAACATTGACGGCAAGCGCTTTCCAGCCCAGTTTTTCCGCATTGGTATTGGGCAGGAAATGAGTGCCTTCCACCAGCATATCTGTGGAAACGACCACTTCAGTACCGTTGCCCGGCACTATCAGCGCCGCGTCATCCCCCACCCCCAGTATGGCCTGCGGACTGTGGCGGGTGAAAAAACGGGCGATAATGTCGAATTCGGAAGCCATCAGGGAGCGGTCTTTTGCACGGATTTCGGGCGGAACCCAGCGACTATCGCAGCGTTGGTTTCTATATAGGGTGCGCCTATCAGATCCAGGCAATAGGGCACGGAGGCAAAAATACCATGGACTTTGGTATTACCGTCACTATCCTTGAGTCCTTCCAGTGTCTGCACGATGGCTTTAGGTTGGCCGGGCAAGTTGATGATCAGGCTTTGCTTGCGAGTCACGGCGACCTGTCTGGATAAAATCGCCGTGGGTACGAAATTCAGGCTGACTTGCCGCATCTGCTCACCAAAGCCGGGCATGACCTTGTCGGCTACTGCCAATGTGGCTTCAGGGGTGACATCGCGTAATGCCGGACCGGTGCCGCCTGTGGTAAGCACTAGGCTGCAGTCTTCATGGTCTACCAGATCCAGCAAAGTGGATTCAATTTCTGCTTGTTCGTCAGGTATGATGCGACTGACTTCCTGCCATGGCGAAACCAGTGCTTTGTTCAGCCACTCGCGCAAAGCGGGGATGCCTTGGTCTTCGTAGATGCCCTGCGAGGCGCGGTCGCTAATGCTGACCAGCGCAATCTTTATTAAGGGCGTAGTGAATTGTTGTGCCATTTCAGTGTCGTAAACTGGAGTTAAGTTTTTATCATACCAAAAGAGAGGAACTGCGATGCGATTGATCACCACCCTGTTAGCGCTGCTTTTCCTGGGAAGTACCGTTATTGTCGCCGCTGCGCAAGATGCAGGTAGCGCGGAGAACCCATATACCAAGAATTATGTCGCCCGTGCTGGGGTGCAAGGTTCAACCAAGCAGAATGAACCCAAAATATTTCGCGGAATAGATAAAGAAGCCGATTATCAGCGCCTGCTGGAAGATGGTTTCGACATGCTGGGGTCTTCGTCTTTTCAGGATACGGTAGTTCCGGTACAGCAACTGATGGAGCAGGAAGAGAAGGTTGGGGCCGATATTGCGCTGGTCTATTCAACAGCGCTGACCAGGGTGCCTGACGCTTTGAAGATGCAGCAAGCCAAAGCTGATGCTGCAAGAAAGAGTGAGGACGAAGAACAAACCAACATTGACAAGGATGCCCCCGGCATGGAGCGGCTTCCTCTGAGCCAGCCTTTTTACGACTACTATGCCACTTACTGGGTGAAGTTGCCGCCGCCTGTACTCGGCCTGCATGTACAGGATCACCAGATCGACAAAGACAAGCCGGGACTGCCCATCGTGGCGGTGATCAAAGGTTCTCCCGCAGCGGCAGCCGATTTACGTAAAGGCGACGTGGTGCTGAAGATAGGTGATGTCGAGGCCAAGAGCGGTGCTGTATTAGTGCAGACAGTACGCGCCAATATGGGAAAGACGGTAGAGATCACTGTGCTACGCGAAGATCTGCTGATACAGAAAGAAGTGCCACTGAACGCTGAGTAGGATTTATTCCGCGACTGGTTTTGCAGCGCCTGCGGCTATGGTATCTCGTATAGCTTTGAATAATTCTCTGCTGCTTTTAGGCGGTTTGTTGGTTGAGGCTTCTTTTTGTGCATTGCGTATCAGGGTGCGCAGGTGTTGAACGTCAGCGCCTTGATGCAAAGTGACGAATTCGGAGAGCGCCCCGGCGTCGTTGATCAGCCGGTTACGCCAATTCTCCAATTGATGCATACGTGCTGTTTCTGCGGCATGTTGGCCTTGCCATTGCTTCATTTTTTGCAGAATAGGCTCGGCATCTACAGTACGCATCAGTTTGCCGATATATTGTAATTGCCGCTTACGGCCGCCGTGCGCGGTGATGCGTTGCGCTTCCAGGATGGCATCGCGCAGATTCTCGGGCAACTCGATCTGACGTAATTTGTCTTTGGGTAGCGCAACCAGCTCTTCGCCCAAGTCTTGCAACTCGTGCATTTCCTGCTTGCGCTGCGTCTTGCTGATGATTTGTTCGGTTTCTTGCATGGTCGGGTATCATAGCAGTCCACTCTAACTTTTGTGCTTCAATTTTATGCAAGACACTCGTTTCAGCCTTACCTTGGATCAATTAAAAGACCTGTCGCAACAGGTACTGCAACTAGCCAAAGCGGCAGGTGCCAGCGCCGCCGAAACCGATGTCAGCCTGAGTTTCGGGCAGAACGTCTCGGTGCGGCTGGATGAAGTAGAAACCATAGAATATAACCGCGATAAAGGCATGTCGGTTACCGTCTATTTTGGCGAGCGGCGCGGTAATGCCAGCACCACCGATCTCTCGGAACAAGCTTTGAGCGATACCGTGAAAGCCGCTTGTAGCATCGCCAAATATACCGCCCAAGACCCTTTTTGCGGGCTGGCCGATGCCAAATTACTCGCAACAAAGATGCGCGATCTGGATCTCTATCATCCGTGGGAGATCAGTGTAGATCAGGCCATAGCGCTCGCCCGCAGTTGCGAAGCTGCCGCGCTGAAAGTGGACAAGCGCATCACCAATTCAGAAGGGGCGGGCGTATCTAATTCAGAGGGCATGTTTGTTTACGCTAACAGCAACGGATTCTGTCAGGGCTATCCCACCTCTCGTCACAGCATCAGCTGTTCAGTCATCGCCGAAGGCAAGAATGAAGAGATGCAGCGCGATTACTGGTATTCCACTGCCCGTTCTGCAGCCGATATGGAAAGCGCTGTCGATGTAGGATATAAAGCAGGCGAGCGCACGGTGCGTCGGCTCGATATCCGCAAAATAGCCACTCAGCAGTGCCCGGTGATATTCGAGAACAGCTTGGCATCAGGGTTGATCTCGCATTTTGTCAGTGCCATCTCCGGCGGTAATCTATATCGCAAGTCTTCTTTCCTGCTGGATTATCTGGGTAAACCGGTGTTCTCGCCCCTGGTGCAGATCAGCGAACGTCCGTTTTTGTCCAAGGGCTTGGCGAGCAGCGTATTCGATAACGAAGGCGTCGCTACTCAAGACCGTGAATTGATCATCGACGGGGTGTTGCAGGGATATATGTTATCCAGCTATTCATCGCGCAAATTGGGAATGACCACGACCGGTAATGCCGGCGGTAATCACAACCTGATCGTTAAAAGCGGTGAGTCTGATTTGAATGATTTGCTCAAGCAAATGGGCAAAGGTTTGCTGGTGACTGAATTACTGGGTCACGGACTCAATATGGTCACTGGCGACTATTCACGCGGCGCAGCAGGGTTCTGGGTGGAGCATGGCGAGATCCAGCATGCGGTGGAGGAGATCACCATTGCCAGCAATCTCAAGGACATGTTTCTGGGCATACAGGCAATAGGGAATGACGTCCTGGTGCAGGGCTCGAAGCAATGCGGTTCAATACTAATAGAACGCATGACTGTCGCAGGAGAATGATTTTCTTTTGAAATCGAGCGGGCACTTTGTTGCCCTCGCTTACCGTACGAGGTGTACTG
This sequence comes from Methylophilaceae bacterium, assembly GCA_036561085.1. Lineage (GTDB taxonomy): Bacteria > Pseudomonadota > Gammaproteobacteria > Burkholderiales > Methylophilaceae > CAILHX01. Next base: position 5,717 of record DATBPY010000112.1, read on the forward strand.
CCGTCATTCGGGCGTCGCGTTCCCACTCGATTTGAAAAGAGAATAGCACTTAAAAGGAACAGAAATAAAAAAGCCCCGAATCTCGGGGCTTTTTTGTGCGGCTCGATACGAATTACTTGGCTGTATCTGTAGTCTCTGCCGTCTTGTCGGTCGGTGCTGCGTCCTCATTCTCGGCGCTGTCATCATGCTGCATCTTGCTGTCGTTGCCATCCATGATCTGGCTTTCGCGACGTTGCATGTAAGCGTCCCGCATGAAGATGTAGGGGTCAAGTGCCGCTTCATCCAGCAGGTCGCTACCTGGCAGATATTGGGCGCGTCTATCGATCAACTTGACCACGACCAGGCTGTTACGCACAGCAGGGTCTGCGTATCCGATAGGGTCGAACAACCAACTGTCAGTCACCAAGCCGCCAGTATCTCTTACCGTGCTTGGCCCCAATATCGGCAGCATCAGATAGGTACTGTCTTTCCAGCCCCATGTTGCCAGAGTCTGACCGAAGTCTTCATCGCGTTTCTGGATACCATCCTTGGAAGCCCAGTCGAATATCCCGGCAATACCGAAGGTGGAATTGATGACGAAACGACCGCCATCAGACATGGCTTTATCGAATTTGAATTGCAACAAATCATTGACGGTAGTGACAACGTCTCCAAGATTGGAGAAGAAGTTATTCACGCCTTTCCGTACAGGAGTAGGCAATACCGCCTTATAGGCACCGGCGACAGGCTTGATAATAGCCTCGTCCGCTGCTTTATTGAATTTGTAGACACCGCGATTCAACCCTTCTAATGGGTCTTTGTTGCCTTGAGTGGCACAGCCAGCCAGAGATATGGCTAGCAGGGCGAATGCGAGAGTGTTAATACGTTTCATATGCATGGCTAATTCCGTTGCAATTTCTGTTGTTTTTGCACCCGCTACTGTAATGGAGGTGTTGCATCTTGTCCACTTCTTAATGAAGGCTGGCTTTAGTGTTGCGTAAAGCATACAGGTTCAAAGCTTTTTCTCTCATTACGCTGTGATCCACGATGGGCGCAGGATACTCTTGCCCTATCGTCAATCCCAATGCTTGCTGATGCAGAGGAGGCATCAACCATGGGGCATGTATTTCCTTATCGTTACATGGGGCGAGTTCTGGCACGTATTTGCGGATGAATTTACCCTGGGCATCGAATTTCTCCGATTGCGTGACCGGGTTGAATATACGGAACCATGGTTGGGCGTCGCAGCCCGTGGAGGCAGCCCATTGCCAGCCGCCGTTGTTGGCGCTGAGATCGAAATCCAGCAGTTTTTCTGCGAAGTAACGTTCACCCCAACGCCAGTCCACCAACAGGTCTTTGACTAGAAAGCTGGCAGTCACCATGCGCAAGCGGTTGTGCATATAACCCGTCTGGTTCAATTGGCGCATCGCGGCATCGACTAGCGGATAGCCGGTTCTACCTTCGCACCACGCTGAGAAATAAGCAGGGTCGTTGGGAAAAGCCAGATATTCGAATTCAGGTTTGAAAGTGTGACCGGAGGCCACATGCGGGTGATGATGCAGGATCATGAAATAGAAATCACGCCATATCAGTTCCGATAACCATGTTTCAGCACCCGCGCTGTGATAAGCCCAGGCATGGCCTGCAATGGCGCGGATGGACAGGGTGCCGAAACGCAAATGCACAGACAGATAAGACGGACCTTTCAGTGCAGGGAAATTGCGTGTATCCCGGTAGTCATCCAGGCGCTGCTGGAAGTCAGCAAACAATTGTTGTGCGCCTGTCATTCCTGAGGGGATCAGCAATTTAGCCTCTGCAAATCCCATCGCTTCCAATGACAGCATGGTTTGTTGCGGTGGGGGGGCAAGATGGCTTATATATTTCTCAACCGGATAGGATTGAAAATAAAAAGGGTTTAGATGTTTGAGCCAGGCATTCTTGTAGGGCGTAAAAACGCTATAAGGTCGATTCTCTTTGGTGAGCACTTCGTCGGCTTCGAAGATCACCTGATCCTTGAACGAGTGAAAAGCGATATTGTTCGTTGATAACGTCTGAGCTACAAGTGCGTCTCGCAATATCGCCTGCGGTTCATAATCCTGATTGGTATATACGGCATCTACTTGCAGCTTTTTTGCCAGTAGGGGCAGCTCTTTAATTGCCGCGCCATGCAGGACGATCAGTCCACCGCCTTGCGCTTGCAGTGCCTGATTCAGTTCATGAACGCTATGCCAGATAAAAGTCACGCGCCTGTCGCTTTTATCGGCCAGCGCATCCAGTATCTCGCTGTCGAATACGAAGACGCAATAGACTTGAGCTGAATCTTTCAGCGCATGGTATAGCGCGGCATGGTCGAAATTTCTCAGGTCACGTCGGAACCAGACCAGTGTCCGGCTGTATTTCATGGATGCCGGGTCAGGCGTTGATAGATGGCTTCTACCTTAGGCACTACCGCCATCGCAGAATAGGTGCTCTGGTACAAAGCGGTTGCCGCTTGCGCTTTTTGCATTGCACGTTGCGGTTCAGCATGCACGGATAGCATAGCTTGCGTCAGCGTAGGCACATCGCCGATCTCGGCAAAGTATGCAGTCTGTTCATCCAGTATGGTGATGGGCCCTTGCGTACGCGTAGAGATAATAGGTTTTCCGCTGGCCATGGCTTCCAGGACCACGATGCCGAAAGGTTCATCCAGAGAGGGCAGTACGAATATATCGCCTTGCTGTAGAAAGCCCGCCACGTCTTCCACCCAGCCGGGGAATATGACCTTATCCCGCAAGTTAAGCTCCGCAGTCAATTGTTGCAGTGCTTCGAGCTCCACTCCGCCGCCGCCGAGAATAAGCTGTCCGTTTTTGGCTATATCCAGATATTGTTTGAATGCACGCAATAACACATCAAAGCCTTTTTTCTTAACGAATCTGCCCAGCGTGATAAAACGCAAAGGCCGGTCGGCAGGCAGAAGCCGAGCGGTTTGTGCAGGCAGCAGGGAAAAATGCGGCATCAAGTTGATTTGCGCGGCCGGTATGCCGTTGACTAACAAATACTGTTTCTGGTCTTCGGTGGCGGGGATGAAGGCATCGATGTCGCGATAATATTTGAAGTCGATATAGTTGTGCAGGTTGACCACCGCGGGTATTTCCAATGCGCTCGCTACCTTGCCTCCCATGAAAGCGCCGCGCGCCAGATGGGCATGGATGACGGCGGGTTGGAATGCAGCGACTAGGCGTTTGAGTTTATAACGTGCATAGAGGTCCCAGGTCGCAAATACTGGAATAGTCTGGACCGTAATATTCGGGTGCTTTGCCAATTCGGCCTGTTTGGCAAAACGGGTATGGCAGATCGCCTGCACTTGGTAGCCTTTATCAGCCAATACCAGCGACAGATCGACGAAATGCCGTTCGGCACCGCCAAAGCCCTTGGCGAGCATGATCTGGGTGATTTTCATGGGTCGGGATATTGAAGAGGTGCTGTCAGCCATCTTGCTGGTGGGGCTGACGGTCAACCTTGGACCAATAATGGACTGCCACTGCGCCGAGTATGCCCGTGGTCAAGGTAATGACGAATGCATAGGCTGCCGGGTTCAACAGACCTGCCCAATGGACCAGAAACGCTAGAACTGCTGCAATGACCAGTTCCAAGGGCAACGCGTATGCAAAAATATGCTTGCGAGGATATTTGGCTGACGTTTGTTTAAACACAACGAAACAAGTAGGCGCCCACAGCATGAATAGAAACACGATGGCCGGCACAGCCACAAAGAACATCATGATAAAAAAATCGCCGGGTGTTTTTATGTCCATCATATGGGTAATCTCTTAGGGTTGAATCTTCTCAATGATCTTGCTGCTGCTGTGTCCGGGGACCACAGGTACCAACGCTACGGTTCCGCCCCATGCTTTTACTTCGGTGCCGCCGACCACGTCGGCTTCGGCATAATCGTTACCTTTAACCAATACCTGCGGTTTGATATGGGCGATCAGTGCCAGCGGCGTATCCTGGTCGAACAGCACTACCGCATCCACGGCTTCCAACGCGGCTATTACGCGCGCACGGTCTGCTTCATGAATGATAGGGCGTTCGGGACCTTTCAAGGCGCTGACGGAACGGTCGGTGTTAAGGCCGACAATGAGCTTGTCGCCCAGTTTCTTCGCCTGTTCCAAGTAGGTGACATGTCCCGCATGCAGCAGGTCGAAACAGCCGTTGGTGAACACGATCTTTTTGCCTTGCCATTGTGATAATTTGGCTGATATCTGATCCCAGGAGCAGATCTTGTCTGCTTGTTGTTGCGAGGTTTCCATGGTCAGCGCACCTAGCAATTCTGCACCGGTGACAGGCGACGTCCCTACTTTGCCGACGACAATGCCGGCAGCCAGATTGGCAAGCTGTAGCGCCTCCAAAGGGTTAAGCCCGGCGACCAGTCCGGCGGCCAGCGTGGCGATTACCGTATCTCCGGCACCGGAAACATCGAACACCTGTTTGGCGGTAGCGGGAATATGGGTGGTATGGGCGTCTTCGAATAACGAGATGCCTTCTTCGCTGCGCGTGACGGCAAGAAAATTAAGCGCCAGTTTTTTCCGTAAAGCACCGGCGGCGCTGAGTAAGGTATCCGTATTCCTGCTGCTTTCGCCGCACGCCTCTGCAGTCTCCTGCCAATTCGGAGTGAGTGCGGTCGCTCCCTGATATTTACTGTAATCGCGGCCTTTGGGGTCGACCAGTACCGGAATCTGGCGAACGCGCGCCGCCTGGATGACGAATTGACAGAATTCCGGGGTCAGCATGCCTTTAGCGTAATCGGAGATCACCACCACCGACGGGTTTTGCGCGAGCAGGGTATTGACCTGGGTCTTCAGCATGTCTAACTGGGTTTGGTCGAGCGGCTGTTGCGGTTCTCTATCCAGCCTCACCATTTGTTGGTGGCCGCCCATGACGCGAGTTTTGGTGATGGTAGTGTACTTGTCCAGGGTGACGATGCCGTGCGTACCTATCTTGGCTTGTTGCAACACTTCTTTGAGTTGCGTGCCTGTCGCATCATTCCCCACGCAACCTATCAAGGCACAGCTTACGCCCAGGCTGATAAGGTTGGCGGCAACGTTGGATGCGCCTCCGGGACAAGCGGTATCTTTTTCTATAAGCACTACCGGCACCGGCGCCTCGGGCGAAATGCGTTCCACTTTGCCCCACAGATATTGATCCAGCATCAGGTCGCCCACGACTAATGCCCAAACAGGCTTGCTGCTATTGGGCGGTAGAAAGCGGCGGCGGGTTGCTTCAAGTAGTCTGGTTTGCATAAGCCTGGTCTATCAATTCACATAAAATATGGCCGATGAGGATGTGCGCTTCCTGCGCACGCGCCGTGACAGGGGTGGGCATTGCCAATACCAGGTCGCATAACTGAGCTAATTTGCCGCCGCCGGCTCCTGTCATGCCTGCGGTATAGGCCCCCATTGCTTTTGCTGCCTCAATCGCGCGCAACACATTGGGGCTGTTGCCCGAAGTGGAAATGCCGATGACGATGTCCTTGTTCGAGCATAGCGCCTCAACCTGCCGCGCGTATACGTATTCAAATCCATAATCGTTCCCTGCGGCAGTGAGTATGGAGGTGTCGGTGGTGAGCGCGATCGAGGCCAGAGCACGACGCTCGGTCTGATAACGCACCACCATCTCTGCCGCCAGATGCTGGCTATCGGCAGCACTGCCGCCATTGCCCATCCATACGATCTTGCCGCCGGCTTGCAGGCAATGCAGCATTTTCTGGCTTAACGCTTCGATTTGCGGTGTTAACGAATCTAGCTGCGCAATCACGCTCTGATGCGCAGAGATCGCGGTTTTGATGGTTTGTGATGCAGTCATGATGGGTTCATTCCGGGCTTGTTAGCAATATTTCTAGCAATAAGAGTCTGCTTGCATCAAATAGTTTTGCACGTAATCGCGTATTCCATCTTCCAGCGATGTGAATGCTTGGGTATACCCGGCAGCACGCAACTTTTGTATTTCGGCCTGGGTGAAATACTGGTACTTGCCTTTGAGATCATCCGGCATCTCAATCCAAGTGATGGATTTGTCTTTGCCCATGCTGACCATCACATTCTCTGCCAGATCGCGGAAGCTCCGTGCCTCGCCGCTACCCGCATTGAATATGCCGGAATGCTGGGGGTTGCCCAGAAAATAGGTCACGATGCTGGCGGCATCTTTCACGTAGATGAAGTCCCGGCTCTGCATGCCGTCGGCGACATCCGCCCGATCACTCTTGAATAGGCACATGGTTCCGGTATCGCGTACCTGGTTGTAAGTATGGAACACCACGCTGGCCATACGCTCTTTGTGATATTCGTTGGGACCGTACACATTGAAGAATTTGAAGCCGCACCATTGCGGCGGCGTTGCAGCCCCTGTTTTCACTTGCCGCGCGACCCATTGGTCGAATAGGTATTTGGAATAGCCGTAGCCATTCAGCGGGCGCAGCATCTGCTCGCGGTCATCGTAGCCATTTTCGCCTGCGCCGTAAGTCGCGGCTGAACTGGCGTACAGAAATGGCACCTCATGTTTGGCGCACCATGCCCACAGATGTTGGCTGTAGCGTAGATTATCTTGCACCAGGCGATTGAAATCGCGCTCGGTAGTGGCGCTGATGGCCCCCATATGGATGATCGCGTCTATGCCCTTGCGATGTTCGTGGCGGCTTTCCAGCCAGGGGAATAATTCGTCCTTATCCAGATAATCCGCGATGCGTCTGTGGCACAGGTTCTGCCATTGTTCGGGGTGTTGCTGGCGGTCGACAATGATCAGGTCGTCTCTACCCTGTTGGTTGAGATTCCAGGCGATCATGCTGCCTATCATGCCTGCGCCGCCGGTGATGACTATCATGGGTGGTGATGGGACGTAAAAACGAGGAGTATAGCAAGTGCGGTCATCCGTGTGCGCCCATGGCTAATGCCAGCTTCCGGCTTAGCTCTGCTTCTACTGCACCATCTGTGTTTATCCAGCCTTGCACATGATCCAGTGTGATGTTTGCCAGGGCGCTTATCCATTCCTGGCGCTCATTCAGCGCTGGGATGTAACGGAAGTCTTGTCCGCCTGCATTCAGGAACTCTGCCTTGCACTCCATGGCGATCTCTTCCAGTGTTTCCAGGCAGTCCGCGGCAAATCCGGGGCAGATCACATCCACGCTTTTTACGCCTTGCTTGCCCCATGCGCTCAAGGTGGGGGCGGTATAAGGCTTGATCCATTCTGCTGCTCCGAACCGTGATTGAAAGCTGATCAGATATTGCTCGCTATTCAATCCCAGCGCCTCACCGAGTAAACGTCCGGTTTTCTGGCACAGGCAATGGTAAGGGTCGCCTTTGTCCAGCGTATATTTGGGCACACCGTGAAAGCTCATCAACAGCTTTTCCGCCCGCCCGTGTTGTGCCCAGTGATGGCGTACGCTTTCGGCTAGGGCTGTGATGTAAGCAGGGTGGTCGTGATAGCTGCGTACAATGCGTATCTCCGGCACGTTACGGCTATGTAGGAGTGTATTCCATACCGCATCAAGTGCAGAGCCGGTACTGCTGGCAGCATATTGCGGAAATAGCGGCAGCACTAATATCTTGCTGCAATGCTGTGCCTTGAGTTTTGCCATCGCCGAGGGAATGGAAGGTGTGCCGTAGCTCATGCCGACTTCTACTGCAAAAGGCGAAGTGGTGTGATTCGACAGCTCTTGCTGTAACAACCGCGCTTGTTTTTGGGTATGCACCAATAACGGAGAACCTTCAGCGCTCCAGATCAATGCATATTTGGCAGCGGATTTACGCGGGCGCACATTCAGGATAATAACATTCAAAATCAGCCACCAGACGGCGCGCGGGATCTCCACTACACGGCGGTCGCTTAAAAACTGTTTGAGGTAGGGCCGCACTGCTGCAGCCGTAGGCGCGTCCGGCGTGCCGAGATTGGCAAGCAATATGCCGATCTTAGGCAACGTGCCGTGTGTATAGGATGGTTCCGTGTCGTAAAAAGGCATTAGTCGATTATGTTTAGTGAGTTGATAGTGCGCTGGAAAGTAATCGTGCCGTGACATCTACAATAGGAATGACACGTTCATAAGCCATGCGCGTGGGGCCGATGACACCCAACGTGCCTACCACTTGCCCGTCTACCTCATAGGGCGCAGTGACCAGGCTGCATTCGTCCAGAGGTAGGAAACCGGATTCGCCGCCGATGAATAGATGTACGCCTTCCGCGCGGCGGCTGGTATCCAGCAATTGCATCAATGCACTGCGGCGCTCAAAAGCTTCGAACAGTTTGCGTAGCGAAGCGACGTTGGTGGACAAGTCGTCGATCTGTAATAGATTGCGCTCGCCCGACATCACCAGGCCTTCGCTTGCGTCATCGGTCATCACTTTGCTGCTGGCTTCCATCGCGGCAGACATCAAGCGCGTCATGTCATTCTGCAATTGGCTCAATTCCAGGTGCAGTTTTTTATGCGCCTGCTCAAAAGTGCAGCCGGTGTAATTCTGGTTAAAGAAATTGGCAGCTTGCGTGAGTTCGGAAGCGCTGTAATTCTTGTCTGCCACGATGATGCGGTTTTGTACGTTGCCGTCGGTGGTGACGATGATCAGCAAGATGCGTTTATCGGAAAGCGGCAGAAACTCCAGTTGGCGGAAAGCGATGGTGTTACGTTTCGGCAGCATCACTAACCCGGCGAACTGAGTCAGGCTGGAAAGCATGTTGGCAGCCGAGGAAATCAACTCTTGCGGATCGGGCGAAGATAATTCTTGTTGCAAACGCGAGATCTCCAACTGATGCAAAGGCTGGATCTTGAGCAGGGTATCCACAAAGAAGCGGTAGCCTTGCGGCGTGGGAATGCGTCCGGCGGAAGTATGCGGGCTGGCGATAAAGCCCAGTTCTTCGAGATCGGACATCACATTGCGTATGGTGGCCGGAGATAGGTCAAGCCCGGCATATTTGGATAGGGTGCGCGAGCCCACGGGTTGGCCATCACTAATGTAATGCTCTACCAGGCTTTTTAACAGCAATTGCGCGCGTTGATCCATATCCGTAGATTCTAACGGGCTACACGCTCTTTCGCCAGAGTATTGGCTATGGTTTAATGTGTTTATGAAATCTTCATTCAAATCGGTTGCCTTGATCGGCAAATATATGAACTCGTCCATGCGCGAACAGATACTGACGTTGGCGCGGTTTCTGGTCGAGCGCGGTATCGCAGTGTTCGTCGAAGAAAATACAGCGATCCATCTCGATATCAAGGATTACGAGATCCGCTCCATGCAGGCCATAGGGGCGGAGACGGATCTGGCCGTAGTCATTGGCGGTGACGGTACCATGCTGACTGCCGCCCGCGCACTGGGTAATTTCAATATTCCTCTGGTGGGCGTCAACCGCGGGACTTTCGGTTTCCTGACCGATATTTCGTCTGATCTGATGTTGTCCAGCATGGAACGCATCATCGCCGGGGAATACACGCTGGAACAGCGCATCATGTTATGCGCAGATGTGGAGCGTAAAGGTGAAATGGTGAGCAAGGGCCGGGCGATCAATGACGTGGTGGTGAGCAAGGGCGCGACCGCCAGACTGATCGAGTTGGAGATGACGATCGACGGTCAGCCGCTGACGCGCCAGCGTACCGACGGTCTGGTGGTGGCAACGCCGACCGGCAGCACGGCTTATGCCCTTTCCGCGGGCGGACCGGTACTGCACCCAGCGCTGGATGCCATCATCATCGTTCCTATCTGTCCGCACAGCCTGACCAGCCGGCCCATCATCATCCACAATACCAGCCAGGTGGACATCCGTTTCACCCGCGGCGAGAACGCGCGTATTCAAGTAGATGGACTGCCTTATATGGAACTGGAATTGGGCGACATCGTGCATGTGAAGCGGCATGAACTCACCGTGACATTCCTGCATCCTGCCGACCATAGCCATTACAAAGTGCTGCGCGAGAAGTTACATTGGGGTTGAGCGTCTGACATGTTGCGTTCGCTCTCTATCAAAGACTTTGTCATCGTCGACCGGCTGGAGCTGGAATTCGATGCCGGACTGACCGTGCTCACCGGCGAAACGGGCGCGGGTAAATCCATCCTTATCGATGCGCTGTCGCTTGCTTTAGGCGAGCGCGGCGAATCGGGAGTGGTACGCCAAGGATGCGAGCGCGCCGAGATCAGTGCTGAATTCGATGTGACGAATCTGCCTGAATTGCAGGCGTGGCTGGCTGACAGTGAGTTGGCCGACGGCAATGCCTGTTTGTTGCGCCGTATCCTCTATTCCGACGGCCGTACACGCGGCTTTATCAACGGTTCTACTGCCACCATGCAACAATTGCGCGAGGCTGGCGACTTGCTTGTGGACATCTACAGCCAGCACGCGCACCACTCTTTGCTTAAGGCGGCCTCGCAACGTGTGCTGCTGGATGAATACGCTGCCGCAGTGCCACTGGCCGTGGAAGTGGCGACAGCCTACAAAAGCTGGCGCAGTTTGTTTGAACGCCGCGTGGAGATGGAGCGCAACTCAAGCGCTTACGCCGAAGAATTGGCCGAGCTACGCGATCAGGTACGCGAGCTCACGCAACTCAATGCCTCGGTAGATGAATGGGAAACCTTGCAGCAGGAGCATAGCCGTTTGGCACATGCAGCCAGCTTGATCTCCGGCAGCGAAGCATGCCGTGAGTTATTGGCCGAAGGCGAATTCGCAGCGCTATCTCAATTGCTATCGGCGCAGCACAAACTGCAAGAACTGCTGGAATACGATCCAGGCATACAGGAAGCACTGGATAGCCTGGAAAATGGCGTGATCCAACTGGAAGAAGCCGATCGCTTCCTGAATAAATATCTCAACCGCGTAGAACTGGATCCGGAACGCTTGAGTGAAGTCGAAAACCGCATCCAGGCGATCCACACGGCGGCACGTAAATACCGGGTACGCCCGGAAGAGTTGTCCGAATTGTTGCAAAAATGGCAAAGCCGCATGGCTGAGCTGGATGACACGGGTGACGATGGGAAGCTGGCGCGGGAAGAAGCGGCGGCTCTACAACAATATCAGCAACTTGCTAAGCAACTGAGCGCTATCAGAGCAAAGGCTGCAGCTAGTTTGAGCGCACAGGTCACGACTGAGATGCAACGTTTGGCGCTTTCCGGGGGCAAGCTGGAAATTTTATTGCACCCTCTGGAGCAAGGCACGGTAAATGGGCTGGAACAAGTCGATTTCGTGGTCGCAGGTCATGCGGGTATGGAGCCGAAGCCTTTGAATAAAGTAGCTTCCGGCGGAGAGTTGTCGCGTATCAGCCTGGCGTTGAGAGTGGTCACTGCACAGCAAGGCGCTACGCCCACCATGATATTCGACGAAGTGGATGTGGGCATAGGCGGCGGCGTGGCAGAGATCGTGGGTCAACTACTGCAACGACTGGGGCAGTCGCGGCAAGTGCTGGTGATCACCCATCTGCCGCAGGTTGCGGCACAGGGTAAACAGCATCTTAGAGTCAGCAAATCCACGCAGAATGATCAGACTTTGAGTCATATCGCAGCGTTGGATGCGGCTGAGCGGATAGAGGAAGTCGCACGTATGCTGGGGGGTGTGGAGATCACCGCCACCACGCGCAAGCATGCGGCAGAAATGCTGGGCGTTTAATTGGCGGATTAGCTCTTAGGCCAGTTCTGTAACGCGAGTTCGACGATCGCCAATAACTCTTCTTTGCTGGCACCGCTAGTCGCCTGTACCGACATGCCTTGATGCACGGTGACGATATATTTTGCCAGGGCACCACTATCCACATTTTGCGCCAGCTCGGATTGCGTTTTTGCGAGTTCCAGACGCTTCTTTATGGTTGCTTCATAGTTCTGGCGGTGAGTGACCAATTCCTGCTGTATCAACTCAGCGCCCTGTCCGCAGGATAGAGCGCCTTGCACCATCATGCAGCCGCGGGGTGTGCTGGGGCTGGTCAAAGCCTCTGCCGACTTAGTCAGGAACATCTCTATGCTTTGTCTGGCAGTGGGCTGCTGCATCGCGTCTGCGACGTAGGCTACCGGCCCGGCCATATACTTACCCAAGGCCTTGCGAAACAACTCTTCTTTGTTGCCGAACGCTGCATAGATACTGGGGCGATTGATTCCCAGAGCATCGGTGAGCTCCGACATCGAAGCCCCTTCGTAACCGCGAGTCCAGAATACATACAGCGCTTTTTCGAGCGCTTCATCATGGTCGAAATTGGAGGGTCTTCCGCGTGGCCTTTTCAATTCTGTCGTTTCCATAACATTCAAAATCCTTGTTTGACGAAAATATTATACCGTAAGGTAAAAAAATAGTTGACAACTATTTTTTGCTGGCCTAATATTTCTATACCGTTTGGTAAATTATTTAATCCTCTCATCTAAAGGAACAGGGAAATGGCAACTAATCAAAACAAAGTAGCTTTTATCACAGGCGCAAATCGGGGGATCGGCTTTGAAACTGCAAAACGTTTGGGCGAACTGGGTATCACAGTAGTAGTAGGCGCACGCGATGCTGCTAAAGGACAAGCGGCAGTCAAGCAGCTGGAATCACAGGGCATCAAGGCTGAAAGTCTGGTTTACGATGCGAACCAGAGCGATTCCGCAACTGCGGCATATGCCTATCTGGAAAAGAAGTTCGGCAAGCTCGATATCCTGGTAAACAATGCCGGCATGACTGCTGAACAGCTCGTGGGTCAGCAAAACGCCAGTTCAGTAAGTGCGGATGTATTGAAACAGACATTTGAAACCAATTTTTTCGAAGTCATCACCTTGACCCAAACGCTACTGCCGCTGATCAAGAAATCTCCGGCCGGGCGTATCGTGAATCTATCCAGTATTCTGGCATCGCTGACGCTGCATAGTTTAGCGAATTCACCCATAGATCCCGCCAAGGCCTTTGCCTACAATTCATCCAAGACTGCATTGAATGCCTATACCGTGCATCTGGCGCATGAATTGCGCGATACGCAGATCAAGGTCAATTCTGCACATCCGGGTTGGGTGAAGACTGAGCTCGGTGGAGCCGGCGCACCAATGGAGATCGCGGATAGCTACAAGACCAGTGTATATCTGGCCACATTGGATGAGTCAGGTCCAACCGGGGGCTTCTTTCACGAAACAGAAACCTTACCTTGGTAGACTATCAATATTGATTTGGTTTGACGTTAATCAAATAATTGTTTGCGCGCGCGCGTTCTAATACGTCACAATATAGGCAGGAATGTAGCCTAGGAAGTTTTAGCCAAAACCGGATGCTCGATGATTGTGGCTAAACCGACTTGATTCTGGGTTAGGCACTTGTTTTGCTTACTGGAATTAGCCCGCTTAACTATTAAGCTTAAAGGTTACAGTTTTTAATTCACGATATCGGGAGATTTACATGAAAAAAATAAGTTTGATTCTTGTCGCATTGCTTAGCATAACGGCATTAAATGCACACGCAGATGTCGCCACTGCACAAAAACTGGCTGACAAATATACTGGTATCGCCAAAAGTATAGACAAAGGGTTTACCCCTTCTGCAGAAGAAGGAAAAGCTTTTTTCAATCGTCAGATCGGCATGAAAGGGCACAAGGTTTCTTGCGCATCCTGCCATACTGCAAATCCCGCTGATAACGGCAAGCATATCGTGACCGGCAAGATGATCCGTCCACTGGCACCGGCAGTTAACGCAAAGCGGTTCACTGACCTGGAAAAAGTGGAAGACAAGTTCGTTGAGCATTGCAACGACATCACCGGTAGCGACTGTACTGCCCAGGAAAAAGCTAACTTCATTACCTACTTGATCACGGTTACAGACACTACCCCTAAGAAATAATCCAAACAGGAATTTCGAGGGGTATTGATGCAATACGTTTGGGATCCGTTTGTCAGGATATTCCATTGGTCTTTGGTGATCGCCTTCTCGGTGGCGTTCTATACGCACGCTTCCGAGTGGGAACGCCTGACACACATACGAGCGGGCTATATAGTGGGTGGTCTACTGATAGCTCGCATCGTGTGGGGTTTTACTAAAACCGGATATGCATGTTTTTGCTCTTTCCCGTGGGATCCCATCAAGGCGATCAAACATATCGTCTCGGAGTTGCATGGCAACGCCAAGCGATATATCGGACATAATCCCGCAGGTTCACTGGCGATCTATTTAATGTTAGTGATCGGACTGGTGACCGTGGCTTCCGGCTGGTTGGTGTACAACGACGGTTGGTTGATCGACCAGCCTGAATTGCTGCAGTCAATACACCTATATGCAGCCTGGACTTGGCTGGTGGTGATTGTGCTGCATGTTGCCGGCGTTATCACCGAGAGCATTGTGCATAAAGATAATCTGATCATCGCGATGATCACTGGTTGTAAACGAGTGTCCAAAAAAGGCGAGCAGCAAGCAAGCCAACTTTGATTCAATTCTTGAATGGCGTATGTTCTGCCATCTCATCCTGGTAATTGGCGACAGCTTGACGTTCCCTTTGTAGAAAGTCGGCAATAGGCGGCCGCATGCGTTCTTCAGCTATCCAGAACGCCGACCAGGTATCGGCAGGCTCGAAGCCGCGACTTAGTTTGTGCTCACCTTGCGCGCCGGGTTCAAACCGCTGCAGGCCATTCGCGATGCAATAGTCTATACCCTGGTAGAAACAGAGCTCGAAGTGCAGGCTGTGATATTCAGCATCGGCACCCCAATGCCTGCCGTACAGGGTTTCCCGGTCGCGATAGCAGATGGCGGTGGCGATATGCTTGTCGCCATCGAACGCCAGGAAAAACACCAGTCGCTGTTGCAGCGCTGCGCCGATCTCCACGAAGAAATCGCGGCTGAAAGCAGGGTGGTTGCCGTAGCGCAAAAAAGTCTCGCGGTAATGGGTATGGATGGAGTCCCATAACGCGGGTTCTACTTCATCTCCATGCCGGACGCTGATGGTCAGCCCTTGTTCGGCGATGCGTCTTCTCTCACGCTTGGCTTTTTTACGCTTGTCGGCGGAAAATGTCGCCAGAAAATCATCAAAATGCCGGTAGCCTCGGTTATGCCAGTGGAACTGCGTGCCTTGACGTATAAGCAATCCTTCCTGTTTAAGCAAAGCCAGGTCATAGTCACGCAAATACAGGCATTGCCAGCATGAAGCCTGTAATGCCGGCACTTGGTGTAAAACGGCTTTCAGCAGTGTTTTTACGACTGTTTCGCGGTCGGCTTGCGCCGCTACCAAAAACCTGGTGCCGCTAGTGGGGGTGTAGGGATTGGCGCTCACCAGCTTTGGGTAATAATGCAACCCCAGCCTGTCATACGCCGATGCCCATTGCCAATCATGCGAGAAATCCCCGAAGGAATGCGTGCGCAAAAACAGCGGCAGCGCACCAAGCAAGGTACCGTTTTGATCGCGTAACAACACATGGCACGGATACCAACCTAAGTTGGCTATCGTCGCGCCGTGTTTTTCTGCCGCCCATAGAAAAGCATGGCAGGTGAAGGGGTTGTCATCTATGTTCAGACTATCCCACTCGCTTGCAGGGATGTCGTTGATAGACTTCAGAGTCTGAATATTCATGCTGAAAACATTATCACATGGTTGTGTCACATGATTCCTAAGGGGCATCCGGTATACTGTCATCCTGCACCTGATTTTTTAATATCCCTGATTCGATCTAGCCAGATATGCCCGACACCCCTTTGTTTAGTCCCGCCTTCATCAGGCTATTGACGTTCCGCGTGTGCATCGTGCTTTCCTACCAGATGGTGGCGGTGACGGTGGGCTGGCATATCTACGAATTGACTCATGATCCTTTTGCACTGGGATTGGTTGGGCTGGCAGAAGTGATTCCCTATTTTTGTTGCGCCTTATTCGCCGGCCATGCCGTAGACCACTATTCGCGTCGTTTGTTCGCTATCGGCGCATGCCTGGCGCTGATGCTGAACAGCATGGCATTGCTGGCTATTGCCGCTGGGCGGCTACCGGGGGATGCGACGTTATGGATCTATGTTTCCATCATGTTGACCGGCATGGCACGCGCTTTTATCGGACCGTCTTACAGCGCCTTGTTCGCACTGATCCTGCCGCGCGAACTGTATGCCCGCGGATCAGGTCTCGGTAGTTCGGTGTTTCAGACCGGCTTGATAGTCGGCCCTGCACTGGGAGGGGTATTGGTCGGATTTGCAGGCAAGAGCACCACCTATTGCGTTGCTATGATGCTCGCGGGAGCGGCAGTCATTGCGCTGCTTACCTTGCGTATAAAAGAGCCGCCGCCTGCTGAAAGTCCGTCGGTATTCAGTAGTATCGGCGATGGTTTGCGATTTGTGTTCAGCAACCAGATATTGCTAGGCGCCATGTCGCTGGATATGTTCGCGGTGTTATTCGGCGGTGCTGTTTCCATGCTGCCCGCATTCATCCGCGATATCTATCATTACGGGCCGGAAGGTCTGGGTATATTGCGCGGCGCCCCGGCCATAGGCGCGCTGCTGACTGGCATCTATCTGTCGCGGCATTCCATCAACCGCCATGCCGGTCATTGGTTGTTAGGGGCCGTCGCCGGGTTCGGCGTGTGCATCATTGGTTTCGGCATCACCACCAACTTCTGGGTGGCCGGCGTGTTATTGCTGTGTTCCGGTGTATTCGACGGTCTTTCCGTGGTGATGCGTACCACCATCTACCAGTTGACCACCCCGGATAGCATGCGCGGCCGGGTATCAGCGATCAACGGTATCTTTATCGGCTCTTCCAACGAACTCGGCGCGTTCGAATCGGGCATGGCGGCACGCTTGATGGGACTGGTGCCATCCGTGGTGTTTGGCGGCGTGATGACCCTGCTGGTGGTGGCTACGACGGCTAAGTTGTCGCCTAAGCTGCGCAAGCTGGACTTGCAACAACTCAAGTAACATCAAAAATCACTACTTGGCAGCCTGATCCTTATCGGTGTTGAGATCACTTGCATTCCAGCCGCCGCCAACCGCCTTGATCAACGATACTGCGGCGGAAAGCCGGTTGCTTTGGATGGTGAGCGCGGTTCTTTCATTATCCAGCGCGATGGTTTCGACATTGACCACATTCAGAAAATCGACGATGCCGGCCTTGTATTGATTGGTCGTGATCTGCACCGATTCGCGAGCGGCTTTTACCGCATCGTCCTGTAACGCCGCTTCCTGCTCCAGAATACGCAACGCAGCCAGATTATCTTCCACTTCCTGGAATCCGCCCAAGATGGTCTGGCGATAAGTCGCCACGCTTTGGTCGTATACGGCGACCGCTTGCGCACTCTGCGCCTTGCGTAATCCGCCGTCAAAAATGCTCTGCGCCAGGGCTGGACCTAAAGTCCAGAAACGGGAAGGCAAGGTCAGCCACTTGGCGAAACTGGAACTTTGGAATCCTAACTCGCCAGACAGTGTCAGGTCGGGATAGAACGCAGCTTCCGCTACGCCGATCTTGGCATTGGCGGAGGCCGCCCGGCGTTCCGCCGCAGCGATATCCGGCCGGCGTTCCAGCAGTTGCGAAGGCAGGCCGACAGGAATAGGCGGCGGTAATAACGCGAATTTGGAAGTGAGCGGCGCGATGGAGAATTCGGCGGGTGTCTTGCCGATCAGGATGGCGATCGCATGTTCAAGTTGCGCGCGTTGCACGCCTACATCGACGGCTTGCGCTTTGGCGGATTTGAGCTGAGTGTCTGCTGTGACTACATCCGCGCGTGCCGCGACTCCCACGTTGTATTGGTTTTGAGTCAGTTGCAGCGATTTTTGATAAGCAGCGACGGTATCGTCCAGCAGAGCTTTTCGGGCATCGGCGATGCGCAACAAAAAGTAATCCTGTGCCAGTTCTGCCTGTGCGCTTAGTTTAGCCGCTTCAATGTCGGCGATACTGGCTTGGGCGTTGGTGCTAGCCGCTTCCACCGAGCGCCGGATGCTGCCCCACAAGTCGGCTTCCCAACTGACGCCGACATTCAAGTTGTAAGTCGTATTAGAGTTTGAGTTGGAGCCGAATGTACTATTCGTGTTGCCGGGGGAGCGACTTCTGGTCGCCGAAACCCCGCCGGTGACGGTAGGATAATAAGCAGCGCCCGCCTGTTGCGCCAACGCCTGTGCCTGACGATATTGGGCTTCAGCGGCACGTAGGTTCTGGTTAGAGACTTCGACTTGCTCAACCAGTTGATTCAGTGTGCTGTCGCCAAAGATCTCCCACCATTTGCCGCGCGGCAGTTCATCTTGTGGTTGCGCTATTTTCCAACCTTGCTGTTCCTTGAATGCAGCAGGTACGTCCATGGTCGGTTTCACATAATCCGGCCCTAAGGTGCATGCGGACATGCAAACAGACAATAAGCACGCGCTCAACAACGCTGCATGCAAAGTCCGATTAAATGGTTTCATACAAACTGCTCCTTAAGTTCTTTGTTCATTGCTAGGTCGCCAAACTTTCAGCAGGCGATTTTGCGGCACGTGCGAAACGCCGGTTGAACCAGATATTGAAACGATCGAGATACAGGTACACCACCGGCGTCGTGTATAACGTCAATAATTGGCTGACTATCAAACCTCCGACAATCGAGATGCCCAAGGGTTGCCGCAATTCATAACCCTCGCCCCAGCCTAATGCTAACGGCAGTGCACCCAATAATGCTGCCATAGTGGTCATGATAATGGGACGGAAGCGTATCTGGCAGGCTTCATAGATCGCCTCCTCAGGAGTGATATTGCGGCTGCGTTCGGCATCAATGGCAAAGTCGATCATCATGATGGCGTTCTTCTTGACGATACCTATCAGCAAGATCACGCCTATCATGGCCATGATGTTGAATTCCTGACCAAAGGCCAGTAATGCCAATAGTGCGCCTATCCCGGCAGAGGGCAGCGTAGAAAGGATGGTAAGCGGGTGGATATAACTCTCGTATAACATCCCCAAGACGATATAAACCGTCATCAGTGCTGCCAGAATGAGGTAGGGTTGATTCGAGAGAGAAGCCTGGAATACTTTGGCCGTTCCCTGAAAACCGCCGCGTATCGAGCTGGGGACGCCCAATTTGGCAAAGGTATTATCGATCGCGATCGTCGCCTGCGATAGTGAAATGCCGGGCTTGAGATTGAATGAAATGGTGGTGGCGGCAAACTGTCCCTGGTGATTCACACCCAACGGGCCGGTGCTGGGTGCAAAATGGCTGATCGCCGATAGCGGCACCTGTGTTCCATCGGCAGTCACGATATAGATGTCACGTAGCGATTCCGGGCTCTGCCAGTACTGCGGCGCGACTTCCATGATCACGTGATATTGATTGAGCGGGGCGTAAATAGTGGACACCTGGCGCTGACCGAAGGCCCCATTCAACACCGAATCTATCATTTTCACGGTAACGCCCAAGCGTGCCGCTGCATCGCGGTCTATGGTCAGCAGTGTCTGCATGCCTTTATCCTGCTTATCCCCGCTGACGTCGGCAACCATGGGCAGCGCGGTGATCGCTTCGCGTATGCGCGGCTCCCAGCTTTGCAATTCCTTCAGGTCGTCACCCTGCAGCGTGTACTGGTACTGGGCATTGCCTGCCCTGCCGCCCATGCGGATATCCTGGTCGGCTTGCAAGTAAAGAGTGGCGCCTGGCTCTTTGTTTATTTTCGGGCGCAGCCTGTTGATCACTTGGTCGGCAGACATTTTGCGCTCGGACTGCGCTTTAAGAATGACGAATATAAAGCCGCCGTTACGCGCGCCGCCACCGATGAATCCCACCGCATTCTCTACAGCAGGGTCGCGCCGGATGATCGCCATGAAGTCCTCCAACTTCTTTTGCATGGCCTGGAATGAGATGCTTTGATCAGCCTGTATCATGCCTGAGATACGCCCTGTATCCTGCTGCGGAAAGAATCCCTTGGGAACGACGATATAGAGATAGACATTAAGAACAACGGTCGCTAATAACACCAGCATGGTGAGGCGGGTATGGCGCAACACCACATCCAGGGTATTTTTATAGCCGCGCAGTAGAGCATTAAAGGCGCGTTCGCCCCATGCCGCAATGCGCCCAGGCTTGTCGTCCAGGTGCTTGTTTTTGAGCAGATGTGCGCACATCATCGGCGTGGCAGTCAGCGATACCACCAACGACACTGCGACCGCCACCGACAAAGTGACGGCGAATTCGCGTAACAGCCTGCCGACGATACCGCCCATCAGTAACAAGGGTAGGAATACAGCTACCAGCGAGACACTCATGGATACCACGGTAAACGCTACTTCGCGCGCACCTTTGAGCGATGCTTGCAGCGGCGTGTCGCCGTTCTCAATATGGCGCGACACATTTTCCAATACCACGATGGCATCGTCCACGACAAAGCCGGTTGCCACGGTGAGCGCCATCAGCGACAGATTATCGAGGCTATAGCCGCACATATACATCACGCCGAAGGTACCGACCAGCGACACGGGTACCGCCACGGCGGGAATGATGGATGCGCGCGGGTTACGCAGGAACAGGAAAACCACCATGATCACCAGGCCTATGGACAATCCCAGCGAACGTTCCACGTCATGCACCGAGGCGCGAATGGTGGGAGAGCGGTCGCTGACAACGGTGGTATCGATCGCTCTGGAGACAGAAGCGCGTAACTGCGGCAATGCTGCACGGATACGATCTATGGTTTCGATGATATTGGCGCCCGGCTGGCGACGAATAAAGATCAATACTGCGCGTTTGCCGTTCGCCAAGCCTTCATTACGCACATCTTCTACCGAATCCACTACCTCCGCTACGTCGGTAAGCCGTACCGGCGACCCATCATGGTAAGAGACGATGAGCGGCAGGTAATCCTTAGCAGCAGGTGCCTGGTCGTTGGCCGCTACCTGCCATTGCCGGTCACCTTGCTCAAGCAGGCCTTTGGGGCGGTTGCCGTTGGTCGAGGCGATAGCATTACTGACCGTGGCAAAGGGGATGCCGTATTTGTTCAATGCCGTGGGGTTGAGTTCGACACGTACCGCAGGTAGCGAGCTGCCGCCTATGCTGACTTGACCCACCCCTTTGATTTGCGACAACTTCTGCGCCATCACGGTCGACGCTGCATCATAAAGATTGCCTTGCGTCAGGCTGTCCGAAGTCAGGGCAATGATCAAAATAGGCGCGTCGGCAGGGTTCACCTTGTGATAGGTCGGGTTCGTCGGTAAACCCGTAGGTAACAGACTATGGGCCGCGTTGATGGCCGCTTCCACATCGCGCGCGGCACCGTTGATATTGCGTTCCAGATCGAACTGCATGGTGATACGCGTCGAACCCAGCGAGCTGGAGGAAGTCATTTCATTGACGCCGGCGATGCGTCCCAGGGATCGTTCCAACGGTGTTGCAACTGCTGTCGCCATAGTTTCAGGGCTGGCACCCGGCAGGGATGCGTCTATCGAAATCGTGGGAAAGTCCACCTGAGGCAATGCCGATACCGGTAGCAGATTAAAGGCCACAGCGCCCGCCAACGTGATCGCCAGCGTTAATAGGCTGGTGGCGACCGGACGATTAATGAAGGTGGCGGAAAAATTCACAAAAGCACTTTCAATTGATCGCTTTGACTTTAGCCGTGACGCGCTTGGCGATGTCGTCGAACAGCAAATAGATCACAGGGGTAGTGAATAGGGTCAATGCCTGGCTTACGATCAGACCTCCTACCATCGTTAATCCCAACGGGTGACGCAATTCCGAACCCACTCCGGTACCCAGCATCAGCGGCAGTGCACCCAACAGCGCTGCCATGGTGGTCATCAGGATGGGGCGTAAACGCAGCATGCATGCCTCGTAGATCGCCTCGCGCGGAGGCTTGCCTTCGTCGCGTTGTGCCTCAAGCGCGAAGTCGATCATCATGATGGCGTTCTTTTTTACGATACCGATCAGCAGGATGATGCCGATGATGCCGACGATGCCCAGGTCGTTACCCGACAGCATAAGCGCCAGTAATGCGCCCACCCCGGCCGATGGCAGGGTAGAAAGAATGGTGATCGGGTGCACGTAGCTTTCGTACAGCACGCCCAGCACGATATACATGGTCACCACCGCTGCCAGGATCAATAGCAGTTGATTGCTCAACGAAGCTTGGAATGCAGTGGCGGCTCCTTGGAATACCAGGCGCGTGCTTTGCGGTAGCGCGACATCCTGTTGTGCTTTCTGTATGGCTTTCACCGCATCGCTGAGCGAAGCTCCCGAGCCGAGGTTGAACGAGATATTCGCTGCGGGGAATTGCCCCAGGTGATTAATGAGCAAAGGTGTTTCGCGCTCACTGATCTTGGCCACCGTGTTCAGCGGTACCTGGCCGCCAGGGGTGCCGTCGCTATTGGTAGCCGTGACATAGATGCCGTTCAGCGCATCCAACCCCTTGCTGAATTCGGGTGCAACTTCCAGTACCACGCGGTACTGGTTGGACTGGGTAAAGATATTGGAGATCAGGCGTTGACCGAATGCGTTATACAGCGCATTGTCGATCGCTGCCGTGGTGATGCCTAAGCGCCCTGCGGTATCGCGGTCTATTTCCAGATACGCTTGTAAGCCGTTATCCTGGATATCGCTGGCCGCATCCTTCAGAGCGGGCGATTGCCGCAAGCTTTTAAGTAAAGCATCCACGCCTTTCGCCAGTATCTTGGGATCGGCGTCCTCCAGGATGAACTGGTACTGGTTACGGCTGACATGGTCTTCAATAGTCAGATCCTGTACCGGTTGCATGTAAAGAGTGATACCGCTGATGTTGGCGACGTCGTCCTGCAAATGCTTCATCACCGCTTGTATATTACCGGAGCGTTTTGCCTGGGGTTTAAGATTGATCAGCAAGCGTCCGCTGTTGAGTGTAGTGTTGGTGCCGTCCACGCCGATGAACGAGGACAGGCTTTCCACTGCTGGGTCCTTGAGTATCACGTCCACCAGCGCTTGTTGGCGCTCGGCCATGGATGCGAAAGAGATCGACTGCGGAGCTTCGGTGATGCCCTGGATCACGCCGGTATCCTGGATCGGGAAGAAGCCTTTGGGAATCATTACATACAAAGCGATGGTCAACAGCAAGGTGCCGAACGCTACTAACAGCGTCACCCATTGATGGTCGAGCACGATAGTCAGTAATTTTCCGTAAAACTTTATCAGACCGTCGATGAAGTTGCCTGCTGCGCGGTAAAACCAGGTTTGTTCCGAATCCGGTTTGTGGCGTAATAATTTCGCGCACATCATAGGCGTTAGCGTCAGCGAGACTACCGCTGAGATCATGATGGCGACCGCCAGCGTGATAGCAAACTCCCTGAATAATCGGCCTACCACATCTCCCATGAATAGTAGCGGTATCAGCACCGCGATCAAGGATACCGTCAGCGAGATGATGGTGAACCCGATCTGTTTGGACCCTTTGAGCGCGGCATCCAGCGGAGAGTCGCCCTGTTCAATGTAGCGCGAGATGTTCTCGATCATCACCACTGCGTCATCCACCACAAAGCCGGTGGCGATGGTCAATGCCATCAGCGTCAGGTTGTTGATGCTGAAATCCATCAGATACATCACGCCGAAAGTACCTACCAAAGACAACGGCACGGCAAAACTGGGGATGATAGTCGCCGGGATGTTGCGCAGGAACAGGAAGATCACCATTACGACCAGCGCTACCGACAGCAGTAATTCGAATTCCACGTCTTTAACAGAAGCCCGGATGGTGGTGGTGCGGTCTGTGAGCAGAGTGACATCGACTGCACCGGGAATGGAGACTTGTAATTGCGGTAACAGTGCCTTGATGCTGTTCGCCACTTCGATCACGTTGGCACCGGGCTGGCGTTGAATATTCAGGATAACGGCAGGTTCACGGTTGGCCCACGCTGCCAAGCGCACATTTTCGGCTGCCGAAATCACGGTGGCCACGTCACTTAGACGGATGGGCGCGCCATTACGGTAGGCCACTACGAGTTGCTGATACTCCTGAGGCGATCTCACCTGGTCATTGGCATCGATGGTGGAGGCGCGCGACGGACCATCGAAACTGCCTTTGGCTTCCGTTAGATTGGCATTGGTGATCGAGGTGCGCAGATCATCCAGTGTAAGGCTGTAAGCGGCCAGTGCTTTAGGGTTGGCCTGTATGCGCACCGCCGGGCGTTGGCCGCCGCTGATGGTCACTAAACCCACCCCGGATAATTGCGAGATCTTTTGAGCCAGCCGGGTATCGGCCAAGTCTTCCACAGTCGTCAACGGCAGTGTTTTGGAAGAAAGCGCCACCGTGAGAATCGGAGTGTCTGCCGGGTTGACCTTGCTATAGATGGGCGGGGTAGGCAGGTCCGTGGGTAGGAAATTGTTGCCCGCATTGATGGCAGCCTGCACTTGTTGTTCGGCAACATCCAAGCTCAATGACAGATTGAATTGCAGGGTGATGACAGATGCGCCGCCCGAGCTGGTGGACGACATCTGGTTCAGTCCCGGCATCTGCCCGAACTGCCTTTCCAGTGGTGCAGTGATCGTGGAGGTGATCACATCCGGGCTGGCACCCGGATAAAGCGTGACTACCTGGATGGTCGGATAATCGACTTCAGGCAATGCCGATAGCGGCAACATGCGAAAAGCCAGCAAGCCGGAGAGCAGGATAGCCAGCATCAGGAGCGAAGTCGCTACCGGACGTAGAATAAAAAGGCGGGATGGGTTCATGGCAAGCTCATTCCGCGCTCTGTTTGTGTTGCCAGCCCTCCTTGGAATGGCCTCGTTTTTTCGCGTTATCCGGCGTATCTTTTTGGGCGGCATCCGGCGTGGTCACTTTGACCTTGGCCCCGTCGCGCAATTTATCCGCGCCGTCTATGACCAATGTTTCGCCTGGATTAAGCCCTTTTTTGATCGACACGGATTCGCCCTCCACATCACCCGCAATGACCTGTTTTAAAGTAACTGATTGGTCCGGATTGACGGTGTAGACATAATCTCCGTTCTTGCCGCGTTGCAATGCGGATTGCGGAATCACTGTCGCATCCTTGTCTATATCCACCAGCAATTTGATATTGACGAATTGGTTAGGGAACAAAGTCTCGTTCTCGTTCTTGAAGACCGCTCGTAACTTGATGCTACCGGTGGTGGTATCGATCTGGTTATCGGTGGTGAGCAGGCTGCCGCTCGCCAGCTTGATCTTCTGGGCGCGGTCGTAAGCGTCGACGGCGACCGTATCTACAGCCTTTGCCCGTTGCACTACCGCTGGCAGATCGTCTTCAGGGATGTTGAATAGCACAGTGATAGGTTGTAACTGGGTGATGGTGACGATACCTGTGGTATCCGCACTATGGATCAAGTTGCCGGGGTCGACCTGACGCAAGCCCACGCGCCCGCTTATGGGGGCAGTGATGCGGCAATACGATAGTTGCAGCTTGGCACTATCTACAGTCGCTTGGTCTACCGCTATGGCACCCCGGTACTGGTTGACGAGCGACTGCTGAGTATCGGCTTGCTGCTTGGAAATGGAGTCCTGCGCGAGCAGGGTTTTGTAGCGGTCCGCATCTATCAGGGCATTATCCAGCAAGGCTTTGTCTTTGGTCAGTTGCCCTTCCGCCTGCCCTAATTGCACTTCAAAAGGACGTGGATCGATCTGTGCCAGCAATTCTCCGGATTTGACCAATTGCCCTTCGCGGAAATAAACATTCAATAATTGTCCATCGACTCGCGCTCTGACGGTAATGGTATTGCGCGGGGTCACCGTGCCTAACGCGTCCAGATAGACATTGACATCGCGTTGTTCTGCTTTTGCCACCAATACCGGCATAGGCCTGGAAGCCAAGTCGGATTTAGCACGAGCTTTGTTCTGGTCGCTCGCCTGTCTATGGGTAACAACTATCCATGCGATGCCCGCAATGACCAGAATGGCTAATATCCATTTGACTATAGAGGCATATGATTTTTTTTCAGGCTTGGTAGTGAGTGCGGATGGACGTTGTTCTTGTTGCAATGCCATAAAAAACTTCCCTAAAATTTTTAAATTTATTCATCAAGAATAAGATGATACGTTTATATATCACGCGATTGTATATTTAATATTTCGAATTTTATGTCTGTTGTAACGTTATATTTCAGAGGTGTCGGAACTGCTTAATTCGTCAGGGAATTTGACAGGAATCAATCGAGTGGTTCCCTTGAGTGTTATTTGGGGCAAAAAAAAGCGGCCCGGGGAAGAGGCCGCTGAGGGAGGAGACTACAAAATGCCAAACAAAAACCTAGTTGATAGTGAGACGCTTACTTGCAGTCGCAGCTTTTTTCGGAAGCACCAGTTCCAGCACTCCGTTATCATATTTCGCTTGCGACGCAGCTTCATCGATCTCGCTGGAAACTGTGAAGCTACGTGAGACTTTGCCGTAGTAGCGTTCTGAACGTAGCGCAGATTCGCCTTCTTTCACTTCATTTTCCTGCTTTACTTCCGCACTGATGGAAACCTGATTGCCATCAATGGTGACCTGAATGTCTTCTTTAGCCACACCAGGGATCTCGGCATGAACGGTATAGTTGGTGTCGTCTTCCTTCACGTCCATCCGCAGTTGAACGTCAGTAGCGCCGTCGATGCGTACCGGACGGAAAAAGCCTTTGAAAACGTCTCCGAATGGGTCGAGACGGCGGGTTTGATAAATGTCGTAACGAGATACGTTAGCCATTGCATGTCCTTTCATAACTAGTTGATCAAAGTGCCTTGCGGCCTTGATAACAAGATAAGGATGCTTACGCGGAATTCAAGAGGAGGGGAAGCGTTGCCCGGGATTACTTAAGATTAGTCTGGTTTGTAGCGAGTTTTTGCTGGGCGCTTAGCAAGTTGTTGGACATGGAAACAGCATTCTTTTTATCACTGAGCAAACGGTAACTTTGGTTGAGTTGGGTATTGAGTTCGGGCGACGCAGAGGTGGATCTGATTAATTGATTGAAGGTCGCAGAGAGGCCGCCTACCCCCAGAATGTCGCAGGCTTGAGCGAGTGCATGATCGAATTCTGCGGAAAGCGCATCGCCTCTGCTGGAATAACGTATCTCGCCGCTAAGATTGATCTCGACCGAGATCGCAGCTGCCAGCATGAATATCTCTGCTTCGGATGTGAGTAATCCAGGTACCGGCTTGGGCAGAAATTCAGTGAAATTACCATTTTTCAAGGTATAGCTGCGCACGCGTTTCTCGAGAGCGCTGCCGGTGCCCCCGAGCATTGTGCTGACTACATCGACTGCAGCATTTACCCCATGAGGATGGGACGGCCCGTGGCTGTAAACAGTATGCAGTAATCCGGTCAACACCATATCCAGTTTAAAGCCGTAGCGTATCAATACGCTGGCGACACCGACCAGATGGTTGATGAAGGGCCGTCCGCATGGGCGATAGCCGCCGTCGCTCAGGGATTGTGCAAGGCGGTAGCCATTACTTAAAGTCGCCAGTTCCTGCGCACTATATCTTTGCTCCGCTGCCATATCGAGTATATCGGAACGTGTCTGCCGGAGTTCTTCGCGCCGCATAGGTGTTCCCAAGTGCGGATTATGTTGTACAGAGGCGCGGATGGGGTCAATGTCTTCGATGATTTCATGATCGATGAAATTACGTACATTATCAAAAGCGAGAGGATGATTAAGTACTGCCCATTTGTCGCAAAAATTCTGGATGCTTGTGTCTACATTGGTTTTGTTCCATCTCCAACGGAACACGGAAAGATCTTCCAGCCGGTAGGGCGCATAGTGCATAAAGAAGACTTGTGATGCAGGCTCGATATAAATCGACCAGCCATGCTTTTTAAAATCCAAAGCGACATCTACATGTTCGTGCGCATTAAGGATCCGTTCATCGAAACCTCCCATTGCTTTGAGCGGTGCAGTTCTGACGAGCACGCAATGAGATTCCACGTTATCGCATTGAATGCGTTCCAATTGAGCAGCCACATTTTCATAAGGCACATTCTCGCAGAGGTGTGACTGGGTGAGAATGTCGCCTTTGGCGGTAGACTGCGTTGTCAGGAAGGCGCCAGCCATATGAACAAGAGGCGGCTTGTCGGCTTGCCCCCACAAATACAATGGCCCAACCAGTCCTGCGTTGGTTTCATCGGCGCAGGCGATCAGAGGTTCCAACCAGCCGGGGCTGACCATTACGTCGTTCTCGATCAAAACGATATACTCGGTGTCTATGGAATCGAGAACTAAGTTGCGTAATGCCTGCGGCCAGATCGGTCGGTCGTGGCGGACTAGCTCCAGCTTCCATTCCTGGGCGCGGCTTTCAAGTTTCTGCCATAACCAGTCGGGTGTTTGACCGTCGGTATAGATGAGCCGGTAAGGTTGCGGCGTATTCTGCACTATGCCTGCCAACGTGACTTCGGTCAGTGCATGACGTTCGCGTGCGTTCATGACAATGGTGACGCGAGGCGCATTTTTAGCAACTTCACTCGCTTTGGCAAGTTCGCCCATTAAGATATCCTAGATGTTCTTGATGAACACTTTAGATTGTCGCTGGTAGTTATACAACTGTTGACGCGAAGACGGCAGGGACTCGACTTTACCTTCCGCAAAGCCTCGCTCGATGAACCAGTGCGCAGTGCGGGTGGTGAGCACGAACAAAGTCTTGAAACGCCGCAGACGCGCCTGTTCCTCGCAATATTGCAGTAATCTTTCGCCGCGACCGTTACCGCGAAAGGAGGGATGGACTGCCATGCAGGCCAGTTCGGCCTGACGGCTATTGTCGAAGGGGTAAAGCGCGGCGCAGCCGATCACGCGGTTATCGTGTTCCATGACAAAGAAATAGCCGATCTCCATTTCGATGCGTTCGCGCCCGCGCCGCACTAATATGCCTTCCGCTTCCAGCGGTTCGATCAGTTGCAGGATGCTACCGACATCGGCAATGGTGGCGCTACGCATGGTCTCCAAAGGCGCTTCGGTGATCATGGTGCCTATACCGCTATGGGTGAACAGCTCCTGCAAAATGGCGCCGTCAGTGTGGCGGCTGATCAAGTGGGTTCGCGCCACACCATGATTGCAGGCGCGGATGGCGGCAGGCAGATAATAGCTGACATCGCCCACCGGATTCTGCGTTTCGCGCAAAAATTGCTCCGCCTCGCTGGCCGTCATTTCGCGTAATAGTTGATCGTGTGCGTCATGGATGCCTGCAGTATCCATCAGGAAGATCAGTTTGTCGGCATCCAGCGCTACGGCAGCGCTCACTGCCACATCTTCGAGCGTCAGGTTGAATGCTTCGCCCGTAGGCGAATAGCCTATAGGCGACAGTAATACCAGCTCATCGTCGTCCAGGCGCTTCTGGATGCCGACAGCGTCTACTTTGCGTACTTCGCCGGTGTGCTGTAAATCTATGCCGTTCAATACGCCTAATGGTTTTGCCGTCACGAAATTGCCGCTGGCGACACGGATGTCCGAACCTGCCATGGGGGAATTGACCAGTCCCATCGACAGCTGCGCCTCGATCTCCACGCGGATCGCGCCATTGGCTTCCTTGACCGATTCCATCGCTTCTTCGTCGGTCACGCGTAACCCGTTCACATAGCTGGTGTTCAATTTCGCACGCCGCAATCGGTGTTCGATCTGTGGACGGGCGCCATGCACCAGCACTAACCTTACTTCCAGGCTGGCCAGAAGATTGAGGTCGTGCGAAAGGGCGATGAATTGCTTGTCATCTACTACTTCACCGCCGAATGCGATGACGAAGGTGCGACCGCCGAAAGCATGGATGTAAGGCGCAACAGAGCGAAACCAGTTGACGAATTCATGTGGTTGCAAAGTGTCGGCAGAAGAGGGTTGCGAGGCGTTGCTGGAGGTCTCAGAGTGGGCATAAAGGAATGCCGGAGTGCAATCAAGTGCCGCGCAAAGCTTATGCAGCATGGCTTCCGAAACCCCTTGCACGCCGCGTTCTATGCGCGACAGGTTGCCGCTATCTGCGACCACACGCGTGGCGAGCTCCTGCAACGTCAGATTTAAGGATTTGCGCCGTTTGCGTATCGCTTGACCTATAGACATTACATTCGCCTTTAAATTTGCATTAAAAGCATTAATTTATACAAAAAATGTATTATTAGCAATAAATAATGCGATGTGTGACTAGAAGTCTCCCCACAATGTTTGCATGGCTGCAAGTGCCGCCATGGCTGCGGTTTCCGTTCTGAGTACCCGAGCCCCTAATCTGACCGGGACAAAGCCGCAAAGTAGTGCGTTTTGCTGCTCCTGTTCCGACAGGCCGCCTTCACAGCCGATCAGCAGGCATATCTTGCCTTGAGGTTTCTGTAACTGGTGCAGCGTCTGCTCGGCGCTAGGCGAGAGCAATAATTTCACGGCGAATTCATTAGGCTGGCTGAGCCAATCTGCCAAGCTTAAGTTGGGGCCTACCTCGGGAATGAAGGCGCGACCTGATTGCTCGCATGCCGAGATCACCACATTTTGCCAATGCTCGCGTCGTTTGGCAGCACGTTCACCGGTAAGTTTTACTACGCTACGCTCGGCAGCGATGGGCTGTATGTGCGACACGCCTAGTTCGACCGCTTTTTGCAAGGTAAACTCCATGCGCTCACCGCTGGAGATGGCTTGCGCTAAAGTCACGTGCAGCGGCGACTCGCATTCCACGGTTTGTGCCTCGGTGATCTTGATCGCGACTTCGTTCTTGGTGATGCGCAGGATAAGGGCGCGGTAATCGGCGCCGTCGCCGTTAAATACTGTGATCACATCATCCACCTGCATGCGTAATACCTTGGTGGCATGATGCGCGGCGTTCTCCGGTAGATTGACGATAGCGCCGACCGCTAGTTTGGCCGGGCAATGAAAGCGTGACTTGGGCATGGAATAGATAAGGCTGATGTTAAAATTCGGTCTATTGTAACGATAATTTAAGGAGTACAGCGATGGCTAGTGTTAACCCGCCTGTGTGTGATTTTGGCTGGAAAGCCCCGGATTTCAACTTGCCGGGCGTGGACGGCAAGATCTGGAGTCTCGAGTCGGCAAAAGGTGAAAAGGGCTTGTTGGTGATGTTCATCTGTAACCATTGCCCTTATGTGAAAGCGATCCGGCCTAGACTGGTAGAGGCTGTGCGTGAATTACAGGCGCGGGGCATCAATGCCATCGCCATCCAATCCAACGATGTGGTGAATTACCCGGATGATAACTTCCAGCGCATGCAGGAAGTCTCAGCCGAATTCGGTTTCACTTTCCCCTATGTGCTGGATGAGACGCAGGAAGTCGCCAAAGCCTACGATGCCATCTGTACACCGGATTTCTTCGGATTTAACAGCAAGCTGGAATTGCAATATCGCGGTCGTTTCGACGAATCGCGCAAGGAGACTGCGCCTGAAGATGTGCGCCGCGACCTGTTCGCAGCCATGAAGCAGATCGCCCAGACCGGGCACGGGCCGCGTGAACAGATCGCCAGCATAGGATGCTCAATCAAATGGAAAGCTTGAACATGGAAAGTGTACTTCAGCAATTAGTCGAAGCGGTGCGCCAAGTGGGCGACGAAGTGGTGATGCCGTACTTTTTGAAAGTGGCACGCCAGCAAAAAGAAGACGGCAGCGTACTGACTGAGGCCGATATAGCGGCGCAGGCAGCACTACAACCCAGATTGCAAAGTATCGTTTCCGCCCCGGTGCTGGGCGAAGAAATGCCGCCGGAACA
>DATBPY010000113.1:0-1756 GCA_036561085.1 Methylophilaceae bacterium
GGACAGATTGTTGATAAAAATGGCTTCGCTTTCCGGGTCGAGCGCGCTCGCCGCCTCGTCCAGGATCAGGATGTTCGGCTTGACCAGCAGGGAGCGTGCAATGGATAAGCGCTGTTTTTGCCCGCCGCTGAGGTTGGAGGCGTTCTCCTCCAGCAAAGTATCGTAACCTTGCGGCAGCCGTTCGATGAACTCGGCAGCGCCCGCCGCTTCGGCGGAGGCCACGATTTCCTCGAACGTGGCGTCCGGTTTGGCCATCGCGATGTTGTCGCGCACCGACCCCCGGAACAGGAAATTTTCCTGCAACACGACGCCTATCTGCCGACGCAGATGGGCAAGATCAATCTCGCGCGCATCGGTTCCATCAAATCGGACGATGCCTTCCTGGACGCTATAAAGACCCTGGATCAGTTTGGTCAGAGTGGTTTTACCGGAACCGCTACGGCCCACGACGCCGACGATGGACCCCGCAGGAATGGTGAAACTGGCACGGTCCAGTGCGGTCGCGCTCGCTCCCGGATAACGGAAGGTGACATCCTGGAAGGTAATTTCTCCTACCAACCGCGGACGCAGACCACCCGCCCCCATTCGTCCTTCGGATGGCCGGTTCATGATCGCGCCCAGATAGCCGACCGACAGGATGGTCTGTTGATATTCGTTGATCAAACTCACCATCGCAATTAACGGCGACACCACGCGCCCGGAAATCATCTGGAAGGCGATCAGCGCGCCCACCGATAAGCTCTGATCGAACACATCCTGGGCACCGATCACGATAATGGTCACCGGTAACAGTTTTCCCAGAAAATCAGTAATCGAGGCCCCGATAACCCCTAGCTTGCCGACCCGGAAGTGCATCATGATCGACTTCGCCGAGATTTGATCCCAGATACGCCGCTGAGCCGGCTCAATGGCCAGCGCTTTTATGGTGCGCATACCGTGAATGGTCTCGACCAGCATGGACTGCCGCTTGCCTTCGGCGGAATATAGCTCGTCAAGCCGGCGTCGATAGGTTGGCAGCAGTCCTATGATAATGCCGGCCATCAGTGCGGCAAATACGAGGGTAATGATGGCCAGCTTGGCTGAAAAAGTGAACAGGATCGGCAGAAAGATACCCAACCCCAGCAGGTCCAGTACGGTGAAGAATACTCTCCCAGTCAGAAAGTTCCGGATACTTTCCAATTGCTGCATATGACGTGTAACGACACCGGCTGTCGTGGTTTCGAAATAATCGATCGGCAACGACAGCAGATGACCGAAGGTGCGCCGGGTGAGCCGCATGTCGATCTTGTTGGTGGCGGCCAGGGTCAGCAGTTGGCGCAAGTAACCGAATGTCGAGTCAAATACCAGGGCGATCAGGATACCCACACCCAACACCCAGAGTGTGGAAACACTTTGGTGAACCAATACTTTATCGATCACCAATTGAAAAAACATCGGCGAGGCCAAAGCCAGAAACTGCATCGCGATCGCCGCAATCGCAATATCCCTGAACGCGGCTTTCTGTTTCAATATTTCCGGGATAAACCAGCGTAAACTAAACGGCTGGTTGGGATCGGTCAGCGAATGACTGCGCTTAAGAAACACCACATCACCGTTCCAGCGTTGGCAAAAGCTCCCTCTATCCAGCAACTCGACTGTTGCTCCGCTAATGTTGGGATCAAGGATGGCAACTTTTCCATCCTCTTCAGTTCGCGCACCGACAATGATCACACTGTTTTCGTCGCTTAATTTGGCCAGAATGGGGAAAACGCCACCC
>DATBPY010000114.1:0-13543 GCA_036561085.1 Methylophilaceae bacterium
AAAAACGGATTTTCCCACACCGCAATCAGGGCAGATCCATGTGTCCGGTATGTCTTCCCAGCGCGTACCTGCCGGTATTCCTTCTTCCGGTATCCCCGCAGCTTCATCATAAATAAAACCGCATACTGCACATTCCCAAACCTTCATTTGAACTCCTATAGAAATTGATAAAGGAATTTAAGCTTAAACAAACAAAACTCCTGTGGCAACGAATCGTAATTACATCGCCAGACCAGATTTTAGCTCATATTAGGGGTAGGCAATCGATAAGTAAAATTGCATTTTTAAATGCAATAGATATATTATTCTAATCATTATGACCTTAAACGAACTTAGATATATCGTCGCTGTCAGCCGCGAACGCAATTTCCGGCGTGCAGCAGAGCGTTGTTTTGTCACACAGCCTGCGCTCAGTCTGGCGATCCAGAAGCTGGAAGCCGACCTGGGCGTACAGATATTCGAACGTAAAAAAAGAGATGTCAGCCTTACGCCTGTAGGCCAACACATCGTCGAGCAAGCAGCGAAAGTGCTGGAGGAAGCCGACAAGGTCAAAGACATCGCGCGCCTGGGAGCCAGCCCGTTATTAGGGCCTATCCGTATCGGGCTGATCTACACTGTGGGGCCGTATCTGTTGCCGGAACTCATTCCTGTATTGCGCCAGAAAGCGCCTGAAATGCCTCTGGATGTGGAAGAGAACACTACTGCTAATCTTGAAGTGCAACTGCGGCAAGGCTTGATAGACGTGGCTGTGATCGCGCTGCCGTTCGCCCTGCCGGGCATAGAAACCACAGCACTTTATGATGAAGATTTTGTAGTGGTCGTTCCTGTCAGCCACCTTTGGGCGACCAGGAAATCGATTGCCGCCGGCGATCTGGCGGAACAGAAGGTGCTACTGCTGAATAGCGGGCACTGCTTCAGCAACCAAGTGAATCAGGCCTGCCCAGAGCTGACTAAAAGCAGTGAAGTACTGCATGGTAATTCGCTGGAAACGATACGTAATATGGTGGCCTCGGGTCTGGGCATCACGGTTTTGCCGCGCACTGCAGCCAGCGAACGTTACGCTAACCCTTTGCTTAAAGTCATTCCCTTCTCTGCTCCCGTGCCGTCGAGGCGCATCGCCCTGGCATGGCGCAAAAGTTTCGGCAGGGTAGACGCGATTAAAGTCCTGGCGGAATCAGTGCGGGCGATCAAGTCGGAGTGCTTTGAAGTCGTACAGGGCTAGCATCGCCCTATAGCAAATTACTTAGATTTCGTCTTCAGCTCCGCCAGAGATCGGTTCACCGCCAGGAATGCTCCCAGCCAACCCAATGCAGCTGCGCCGCCTAACAGCATCAAACTGGCCTGACCGTTAAGCATGTGCAAACGGAAATCGGCGGAATAAAGCAAAGCCAGATCTTGCACCGAGGCATTGAAGATATACAACGCGATATAAACGAAGAGCCAGGCCATCAGGCCTCCGGCAAAACCGTGCAGCAGGCCTGCGAGCAAAAACGGGCGACGTATGAAGCGGTCGGTAGCGCCTATCAGACGGCTGACTTCGATCTCGTCACGCTGGGTCATGATTTGCAGGCGTATGGTATTGCCTATGATGGCTACTAATGCAAAGCCCAGCAATGACGTGAGGATGACAACCGCCTTGGTGCTCATTTGCAATAGCACATACAAGCGCTTGACCCACTCTGCATCCAGCAGCGTATGTTCCACATTCGGTAATTCGGACAGTTCTTTTTGCAGCTTATCCACGGCTTGCGGTTCAGTATCCTTGGGATGGATGACAAAAGCATCCGGCAGCGGGTTCTTTTCCAAGCCGGTATCGGCCACGGTATTGTTTCTTTGCATCTCCTGCCATGCCGATTCTTTGGACACAAAGCTGAAATCCTTGATGCCGGTGTTTTCTTTTAACCTATGCTCCAGCGCTTTGGCTGCGCTATCCGATGCATTCAGCGACAGGAACAGGCTGATCTGAGGTTCTATGGTGATGTCGCCCGCCGCTTGGCGGATATTGTCAGCCAGCAGGTAAAGTCCTGCAGGCAGGCTCAAGGTTGCTCCTATCACTGCGGCCATCAGCAAATTCGCGATAGGCGCATTGCGCACTTTTTTGAGTACGAGAATGAACGCATGCCAATGGGAGCGGAACCAGTGATAGATCATTTCAGTACCCCTTGCTCGAGGCTGAGTATCTGTTCACCGCGCTGGGCGATACCTTTCGCATCGTGAGTAGCGATGATCACGGTCACGCCGACTTCGTGAAAAGACTGGAACAACTCGATGATGTCGCGGGCGTAACTCTCGTCCAGATTACCGGTAGGCTCATCGGCCACCAGAATCGCCGGGCGGCTGACGATGGCGCGGGCGATGGCAAGCCGTTGCTGCTCGCCGCCCGAGAGGGTGATGGGGGCGGCTTTTTCTCTGGAGAGCAGACCCACTTTATCCAGTGCTGCGCGGATACGTTTGCCTGCCTCTCGGCCGGTGGTGCCGACGATGGAGAGCGGCAAGGCTACGTTATCGAATACATTGCGGTCGTAGAGCAGTTTGTGATCCTGGAAGATCATGCCGAAATTACGGCGTACATAAGGCAAGCCGGATTGCCGCATCTTGCCAACGTTCTGCCCATTGACGATAACACTGCCGGTCGTTGGGCGTTCGATGGCGGCGGCGAGTTTCAACAGAGTACTTTTGCCTGCGCCGGAGTGACCGGTGATAAAGGCGAGTTCGCCTTGTGCGATCTCGAATGACACGTTCTTCAAGGCTTCAAAGCCGCCGGGATAGCGTTTCGTTACTCCGTCAAACTTGATCACGAGAATAAAGCCTCACTAAATTCTGCTGCGTTGAATGGTTGCAAGTCGTCTATCTGCTCACCCACGCCGATAAAGCGTACCGGAATAGGCTGGGTTCTGGCAATGGCGGCGATCACCCCACCTTTGGCGGAACCATCCAGCTTGGTCAATACCAGCCCAGTTACTTTTAGCGCCTCATGGAACGCCTTGACCTGCGCAATCGCATTTTGCCCCGTGTTGGCATCTAATACCAGTAGAACCTCATGCGGTGCATCGGGCAAGGCTTTGGCGATGACGCGCTGCACCTTCTTGATCTCTTCCATCAGATGCTGCTGCGTGGGCAAGCGCCCCGCAGTATCGGCGATGACAACGTCTATGTTTTTAGCAATGGCTGAATTGACCGCATCGAAGATCACTGCTGCCGGGTCGCCGCCTTCCTGCATCACCACGTGCACCTGATTGCGTTCGCCCCAGGTTTGCAGTTGTTCGCGTGCTGCAGCGCGAAAGGTGTCTCCCGCAGCGATCAATACCGATTTCCCTTCAGTTTGCAAACGTTTCACCAGCTTGCCTATGGTGGTGGTTTTACCTGCGCCGTTAACACCTACCAGCATGATCACAAAAGGATGATGCGGCGCTGTATCCAAAGGTTGTTGCAGAGGTGACAACAACGTGGTCATGGCATTCTGCAAAGCGCCTCTGAGCTGGCTGGCATCTTTCAATGCGCTACGGTCCACCTGCAAACGTACGTCTTCGAGCAAGGCCTGGGTGGCGTTGATGCCGCAATCGGCGGTCAGCAGCAACGTCTCCAGTTCTTCATACAGTGCTTCGTCGATATTGCCGCTGCTGAATACGGAAGCTATATTGGAGCCGGTTTTCGCCAGGCCGTTCTTTAATCGTTGTGCCCAGGTCAGGGAGGGCGCGGCTACGGAGACTTCAGGCTCGGGAACCGGCGGAGTTGTATGACTCGTGTTGTCGTTTTTTTTGAATAGATTGAACATGCGCTTATTTTACCCGACAGAACTAAACTGATAGAACCAAAATTACGCAGTGTATGTCTGACTGAACGCTATAATCTGACTGCTTTTCAAGTTGCCTCTCATTGAGGCCGGCTCATTAGGAGAATTTACTTGCCCCGTATCCTGGCTTTATTGTTTTTACCTTTCGCACTGACAGCGCTCGCTGACAATAACATTCAAGAACACAAGCTCGCCAATGGACTGAAAATAGTAGTACAGGAAGACCATCGTTCGCCGGTGTTGGTTTCCCAGATATGGTATCGAGCCGGCAGCATGGATGAAGTGAACGGCGACACCGGTGTGGCGCATGCGCTGGAACACATGATGTTCAAAGGTACCAAAAAAGTGCCTGCCGGGCAGTTCTCCAGGATCATCGCAGCAGCAGGCGGTAAAGATAACGCTTTTACCAGTCGCGACTACACGGTGTTTTATCAGCAATTGGATAAATCACGGTTGGATCTGTCGATGAAGCTGGAATCCGATCGCATGCAGAATCTGCAGATCAGCGACGCCGAGTTTGCAAAAGAGATCAGGGTGGTAAAGGAAGAACGCCGCTGGCGCACCGACGACAAACCGCAAGCAGTGGTGGGCGAGCAGTTCAATGCCATTGCTTATCAGGAGCATCCTTACGGCAGGCCTGTCATCGGCTGGATGAATGATCTGGAGCAGATGACTGCCGAAGATGCCCGCAATTGGTATCACACTTGGTACGCCCCCAATAACGCCACGCTGGTGGTGGTAGGCGATGTCGATCCCAAGCAGGTGTTCGCGATGGCGGAGAAGTATTTCGGCCCGCTAAAAGCACACAAATTACCCGTGCGAAAGAACCAGATAGAACCTGAGCAAAAAGGCGAGCGCCGGATCGTGGTCAAGGTTCCGGCCAAGCTGCCTTATTTATTAATGGGCTACCCGGCACCGTCGTTGCGCGATGCGGAACATGACTGGGAGCCCTATGCGTTGACCATCCTCACCGGCGTGCTGGACGGGAATACCGCTTCGCGCCTGAACAGCGATCTGGTGCGTCGCGACAGGCTGGCAGTGGATGTGGACGCCGACTACGACATCACCAATCGCGGCCCTTCGATGATCGAATTCGATGCCACGCCGTCTGAGGGGACGAGTATCGAAGACTTGGAGCTTGCCATGCGTAGCGAAATCGACAACATCAAGCAGAACGGCATCACCCCGGATGAGTTGCAACGCGTGAAAGCGCAGGTGATCGCCGCGGATGTGTATGAGCGCGATTCCATGTTCAATCAGGCTCTAAAGATCGGCACCTATGAAAGTGTGGGGCTGTCATGGCGCGACCTCGCGCAATACACCAAAAAATTGCAGGCGGTAACGGCAGAGCAGGTGCAGCAGGTGGCACAAAAATATCTGGACGAGGACAAGCTGACCATCGCAACACTTGACCCACAACCGGTGGATGAACATGCGCCTAAGCACGAGGAATTCTTTCATGTACGTTAAACAAAGGTTTTTTTCACAATTCCTGGCTGTTGTGACTTTAGTGCTCCCAATGGCTGTGCAAGCAGCGTTACCTATTCAACACTGGAAAAGCACTTCCGGCGCTGAAGTATATTTTGTCGAGAATCACGATCTGCCGATCGTCGATGTAAGCGTCAACTTTGCCGCCGGCAGTAGCCAGGACCAGCCTGCCAAAGCAGGTTTGGCGGCACTGACGCAGGGCCTGATGTCGCTGGGGGCGAATGGGCAGACGGATGACCAGATCGCGAATCAGTTGGCCGATGTCGGAGCCAATCTCAGCGGAGACTTCGATGTAGACCGTGCCAGCTTGCGCTTGCGTACGCTTTCCAGCGAACGTGAGAAATCGACGGCGTTGGCAGTTCTTGCCGCAGTGATCCAGTCGCCGGACTTTCCCGCCACAGTGCTGGAGCGTGAAAAAGCACGCGCTATCGCCAATTTGCGCGAAGCTCAGACACAACCGGATAACATCGCCGAAAAAGCATTCTCGGCGGCACTTTATGCGAATCACCCCTATGCCTTGCAAGATGCGATGACGCCGGAAAGCATATCTGCCGTCACCCGCGATGATCTGCTGGCGTTCTACCACAGTCATTACACACGGAATAATGTGGTG
Source organism: Methylophilaceae bacterium (assembly GCA_036561085.1). Lineage (GTDB taxonomy): Bacteria > Pseudomonadota > Gammaproteobacteria > Burkholderiales > Methylophilaceae > CAILHX01. Next base: position 5,895 of record DATBPY010000114.1, read on the forward strand.
GTGGCCATGATCGGCGACTTGACCCGTGCGCAGGCCGAGCAACTGGCAGAGCAGATGACGGCGAAGCTGCCGCAAGGCGAGGCCATGACCGCATTGCCGCCCGTGCCATTACCTGCACAAGCGGTTGAAGTGCGCATCCCGCACCAGGCTGCACAGTCGCATATCCTGCTGGGTTATCCTGGCATCAAGCGCGGCGACCCCGATTATTTCCCTTTGTATGTCGGCAACTATATTCTGGGTGGTGGCGGCTTCGGTTCGCGCCTGACGGAAGAAGTGCGCGAGAAGCGGGGGTTGGTGTATAGCGTCTATAGCTACTTTGCGCCTTATCGCGAAGCGGGGCCGTTCGAGATCGGCCTGCAGACCAAGCGCGAGCAGACGGCAGAAGCTTTAAAAGTGGTACGCGAGACGCTCAAGACCTTTGTGGATAACGGTGCCACGGAAAAAGATCTGAAAGCGGCGAAAGACAATCTGATCGGAGGGTTCGCCTTGCGTCTGGATGGCAATTCCAAAGTGCTGGATTACCTTGCGGTGATCGGATTCTACGGCTTGCCGCTGAACTTCCTTGATGACTATACCAAGCAAGTGAATAAGGTCACTGTGGCGCAGATCAAGGATGCCTTCAAGCGTCGTATCCAGCCGGACAAGATGGTGACGGTGATTGTCGGCGCAACCGAATAAAGGTCAAAACACTGTCAGGATAAGCGGCGGTGTATGGCGCAGTCGTCTGTTGCGTTTTGGCGATGCGCCGGGTTTGCGTCCCACGCCCGACCGGGTGCGGCAAACTCTGTTTAACTGGCTGGGGCAAGAGCTGCACGGCAAGCGTTGCCTGGATCTCTTTGCCGGTACCGGCGCTTTGGGGTTTGAAGCGGCCTCGCGCGGCGCGATGCAGGTAGTGATGGTGGAAAACAATGCCGCTACCCAGCTCGATCTGCAAAAGAACGCCCAACTACTTGGCGCTGAACAGGTGGATATACAGCGTAATGAGGCGTTACGTTTCCTGGCAGCCAATACCCAACGATTCGATGTCGTCTTTCTCGACCCGCCGTTCAATCAAGGCTGGCTGGAAAAAATAATGCCGCAGCTCGCCGCAAGTCTGGCACCGGACGGCGTAGTCTATGTGGAAGCGGAAAAGCCGGTAGCGGATGATTCCGGCTGGCAGGTGCTGAAAAGCGGTAAAGCAGGGAATGTGCGATACCATCTGCTAAGCCTGTTAAAATAAGCACATGGAACAAAAAGTCATCTATCCGGGCACCTTCGACCCCGTCACTCTGGGGCATCACGACATCGCTTGTCGTGCGGCACAGATATTCTCGGAAGTCGTGGTCGCGGTGGCGGATTTCCCCGGCAAGAAACAGCCTTTTTTCAATACCCAAGAGCGCGTGGAATTGGCACAACAGGTGTTTGCCGGTGTGCCTAACATTCGGGTGGTGGCATTCTCCGGTCTATTGATGGAATTCGTTCGTGCCCAAGGCGCTCGCGTAGTATTGCGGGGCCTGCGCGCAGCTTCCGATTTCGAATATGAGTTCCAGTTGGCGGGAATGAACCGCAGCATGTTCCCCGAAGTCGAAACCATGTTCCTGACGCCGGATGAAAAATACATGTTCATCTCGGCCAGCTTAGTACGCGAAGTCTCCATGCTGGGTGGAGATGTCAGCCAATTCGTGCCGCCATTGGTAGCCGAGCGGTTGAAACGCAAAATCCAGTCCTGTTAAACTGAAGGTGATGTTTCTATTAAGCCATGTCTTTACTAATTACTGACGAATGCATCAATTGCGACGTTTGCGAGCCGGAATGCCCGAATGACGCGATTTATCAAGGTGTCGATATCTACGAGATCGCGCCGAACAAATGTACCGAATGCGTAGGTCATTACGACACGCCGCAGTGTGTGGAAGTATGCCCGATAGACTGCATTATCGTGCATCCGGACATTGTGGAGAGCAAGGAACAGTTGATGCATAAATACCAGCTACTGATGGCTAGTAAAGTTTAGTTGATACAAGCCGTTACAGACACAAAGGAAACCTATGCGCATACTTCATACCATGCTGAGAGTCGGCAATCTGGAACGTTCCATCAAGTTCTACGCCCAGGTGCTGGGCATGATGGTTTTGCGGCGTGAAGATTATCCCGACGGAAGATTTACCCTGGCATTCGTAGGTTACGATAAAGAGTCTGAAACCGCGGTTCTGGAGCTCACGCATAACTGGGATACTGCCAGTTATGATTTGGGTAAGGGCTTCGGCCATGTTGCCATTGAAGTGGATGATGCCTATAAGGCATGTGCGGCAGTTAAAAAAGCCGGAGGTAAGGTGGTGCGGGAAGCCGGACCCATGATGCATGGCACTACAGTGATCGCATTCATTGAAGACCCGGACGGCTATAAGATCGAATTTATACAAAAAGGTACCAGCGGCGCAGCTTAGTAATTAAGGCGCTTGCCTATGACAATGGAAAGCTCTTCGCTAGACCCGCAGACCCCTGCCGAATGGGATACATTTCGCGCTCAAGCTCACCTGATGCTGGACGATATGCTGCAATATATGCAGAAATTGCGTCAGCGTCCGGTATGGCAACCCATTCCCGATGCGCTACGCCGGCAATTCCGTGAACCGTTACCGCATGATCCCGCCGATCTGGCCGGATTACATCAAACCTTCATGCATTCCATTCTGCCTTATGCCGCAGGTAATGCGCATCCGGGATTCATGGGGTGGGTACATGGCGGCGGCACGCCGGTAGGCATGCTGGCAGAGATGTTGGCCTCCGGACTGAATGCTAATCTGGGCGGGCGCGATCAAGTGCCTATCGAAGTGGAAAAGCAAGTGCTGCAATGGCTGCGTGAAATATTCGGCTTCCCGCAGACTGCCAGCGGACTTTTCGTCAGCGGTACTTCATTGGCTAACTTTATCGGTGTGCTGGTCGCACGCACCAAAGCCCTCGGCCCTGCAGTACGCCAACAAGGATTGCAGGGCAAGCCTCTGGTTGCTTACACGTCGGCAGCGGCGCATGGGTCGGTGGTACAGGCCATGGAACTTGCCGGTCTGGGCGTGGACGCGTTGCGTGTGATTCCGCTCGATGCTGAATTCCGAATGGATTTGGCCGCACTGGAAGACATGATCGAGCAGGATATAAATAAGGGGCTGTCCCCATTTTTAATCATTGCTTCCGCAGGGACGGTAGATACCGGCTCCATTGACGATCTGGAGAGCGTTGCGGATATCGCGGCACGCCAAAAGTTATGGTTACATGTGGACGGTGCGTTCGGCGCATTAGCGATGTTGAGCCCGGAGCTGGCACCGTTGTTGCATGGGATACAACGCGCCGACTCCATCGCTTTCGACTTTCATAAATGGGGGCAGGTGCCTTATTCCGCAGGCTTCATCCTGGTACGCGATGCCCAAATGCATTTGGATACATTCGCTTCGACGGCAACCTATCTCAAGCGTGAAAACCGGGGCATGTCGGCAGGGTCGCCATGGCCGTGCGATTTCGGCCCGGACTTGTCGCGCGGATTCATGGCGCTCAAAACCTGGTTCACCTTGAAGACTTACGGTACCGACAGAATGGGGCGTATGATCCACAATACCTGTGAACTTGCGCAATACTTGAAGCACCGCATAGAAGCCATACCGGAACTGGAATTGCTGGCACCTGTGGCATTGAATATCGTATGTTTCCGTTATCGATGTACTGATGAGAGCCGTGCCGACGAGATCAATATGCAGATCGTCGCGGATTTGCAAGAATCCGGCATTACCGCACCTTCTTCGACCACGATCAAAGGGCGTTTCGCCATTCGTGCCGCGATCGTTAACCACCGTACCGAGCAGCGTGATATCGATGCCTTGGTCGATAGTGTGATTGCACTGGGTAAATCCGCTGTAAACACAGTACAATCTCCGGGCGCAAAAATCTGACCGCCATCTTTGGCCCTTAATAAAGCCGCGTATCTCTAAAATGACAACCACACTCAATCCATCAAATCAGCAGAAAACGATATTAGGTCTTGCGACTTTATTACGCATGGCACTTTCCGGGCAACCGCTAGCACCGTTGTCTGCAGAGTTGATCGCGCGCGCCGAGAATGACCCGGGCGATGCTGAGGCGATGCTGGATCTTTCCACCATTTTGCAGATCAACCAGCAGTCCGATCTGGCAATGCGAGTGCAAGCGGATGCGCTGCAATTGCAGCAGATCTACCATTTGCCCGCGCGCCAGCACGTTACTTTGAAATTGCTGGTCATCATGGCCGCTGGGCCGCTGATGGCGAATACCCCGATCGAATGCTTGTTGGAAAATTCGGATATCGCGGTTGATCTACTTTATATTTTTCCGCCGGAATTGCCGCTACCGGATGAATTGCCGGAACATGATCTGGTATTTATCGCGATCGCAGAATCCGATGCTAATCAGCTATTGCTGGAAGAGCTACGCAAAGTTAAATGGACGCGCCCGATTGTCAACAAACCTGAACTGATCGCCAGTTTGTCGCGTGACAACACCTATCTGCAACTAGAAGAAATCCCTAACCTGCTGGTGCCTCAAACTAACCGTATCGGCAGAGAAGCGCTTGAGCAGAGTCTGGATGTATCCGATGAACAGTCGATCGCCAGTTTGCTCGAAAGCGGAGTAGGCTCCATCATCATTCGCCCCGTAGATTCGCATGCGGGGCGCGATCTATCGAAGCTGGATAGCGCAGAGGATATGATCGATTATCTACGCCGCACGCCGGATCTGGATTTTTATGTGTCCTACTTTGTAGATTTCCGTTCTGAAGAAGGGAATTACAAGAAATATCGCATTGTGTTGATTGATGGTACTCCCTACTTATGCCACATGGCGATATCGGATCATTGGATGATCCACTATCTCAATGCAGGCATGGGCGAAAGCAGTCAAAAACGCGAAGAAGAAGCCGCCATGATGGAACTCTTCGACAAGGATTTTGCCGCACGTCATGCTGACGCATTGAAAGCCATTCATGAGCGCATCGGCCTGGATTATCTCGGTATCGATTGCAGCGAAACATATGATGGCGAATTGTTGATATTCGAGATCGACAGCAATATGGTGGTGCATGACATGGACTCGGTAGAGCTCTACCCCTACAAGCAGCCGCAGATGCACAAGATATTTGCCGCTTTCCAGCAAATGTTGCATAACAAAGCTGCCAGCTCTTCCGTCGAATGACAAATGCACTCTTTACCCTGCCGCCGTTGGAAGAATTGCTGGTGGAAGGCGGCGATGCCCGTATCCTGATAGATGCCAAGGGCCTTAATAAATACGGCTGTTCGGTTACGCCGGATGCCGGATTGGTCGCCCTGGGTTCGTCTACTGCCTCAGTCATTTCCAGTGTTGCATTCGCAGATGCCGACCGCTTGCGCGAACAGTTGCTGCAAGCAGCGGGCAATTCAACTATCACGCAAATCTACAACCGCGAAATGGAACGTTTGCGCGGTGAATTGCTGCAATTATGCGGCTTGGATTCGAGCAAGATCGATGTCGTGTTCGCGGCTTCGGGCACCGATATCCATCTAATCGCCGCGCAGATCGCCGCACAGGACTTGCCCACGCTGGCGATCACAGTAGATATCGCAGAAACCGGTAGCGGTGTTCCCGCCGCACTTGCGGGCAAGCATTTCAGCAGCTGTACGGCCTTGGGTGACCAAGTGGCACAGCTATCGCAAGTGGCAGGCTGTACCAGCTTAAATGTCGTCAATATTCCCATCCGCAACCCGGACGGCAGCCCGCGCGACACGCAGGAGGTAGATGCCGAAGCCACGCGCTTAGTAGAACAAGCTATTGCCGAACAGCAACAAGTATTGTTGATGCTGGTGGACGTTTCCAAGACCGGCTTGATCGCGCCCAGCCCTGCATGCGTGTTGGCGTTGAAACGTCGTTTTGCGGATAAAGTGCAGGTGATGGTGGATGCATGTCAGTTCCGCATCTCCGCCGCTACCTTGCAGGCCTATCTTGAACTGGGCTTCATGGTGGCGCTAACCGGTTCTAAATTCGTTTCCGGCCCTACCTTCTCAGGTGCGTTGCTATTCAATAAATCTTCGGCTGCATTGAGCACGCCGGGGTTGAGCCGTTATTCGGCACGTTCCGACTGGCCGCGTCATTTACAGGCAGGCACCCAATTGGCAGATTATGCCAACATCGGCTTATTACTGCGCTGGCAGGCGGCATTGCATGAATTGCGCAGCTTTCTGGCGGTACCGCAAACCGCAGTTGCCGAGTTTCTGCAGCGCTTTGCCGATGCCGTTCAAAAGCATCTGGCTACGCATGCGAGCTTTGATGCTTTACCTACGCCGATTATCATTCGGCAGCCCGTCGTCGCCGACAATGCATGGGATACCATCCCCACCATTTTCCCCTTTCTATTGCGTCATGCTGACGGCAAGCACTTGAGCCGTGAACAGACTATGCAAATCTATCGGGATCTGCAAACCGACTTGAGCGCACAATATCAAAGCCCGGTTGCAGCTGTACGCGGACAATTGGGGCAGCCGGTAATGTGCGGCGAACGGGATGGTGAACCGGTCAGCGCGTTACGCGTCTGCGCCAGCGCGCGCATGGTGGTCGAGGCCAGTCAGGGCAATGCGGATATCGTCATCGAACGCAGCCTGGCAGTACTAGATAAAGCCTTGCTGTTGCTGGAAAAGCTTTAACTAAAACCGCAGCCATTAAAACAACCGATTCCCATGGGGCTAGCGTAAAACCCCCAAATGCGGGACAATTGAAGGCTATGCCTGATGGACGTGGTTTTAGCAAGTCTCAGGTTATTGAACATTGGATCGGTAGAGAAATTAAATGGAAACAATCATCTGGGTAGTACATCTGATCGCAGCGTTTAGCGTCATAGGGTTGGTGTTGTTGCAACACGGCAAAGGCGCCGATATGGGCGCAGCCTTCGGTAGCGGCACGTCCGGCAGCCTATTCGGCGTATCCGGTGCATCCAACCTGTTAAGCAGAGCTACTGCCGTCATGGTAACTGTGTTCTTTTGCACCAGCTTGGGACTAACGTATTTTTCAGGTCACCGCGATCATGACTCCAGCGTGGTGCATCAGACCAAAGTTACTCCATTGCCGAATGCCGCCAAAGCGCCAGCCTTACCGACTCTCCCAGCTCCGGCGAAATCCAAGGAAGTACCTGAGTAAGCTCCTAGCGGGCCTTTAGTTAATCATTGCCGACGTGGTGAAATTGGTAGACACGCTATCTTGAGGGGGTAGTGGCGAAAGCTGTGCGAGTTCGAGTCTCGCCGTCGGCACCAGTGAATAGTCCAAAGAAGTCCAAAGAAGTATAAAAATCATTATAAATCAACATAAATAGACGAAACCTCTGTCCGAGTTCGTCTTTCTCTGTTCGTTGACATCCATATCTAAAGCGGGTAAACATACGGGTAATTTCATTACTCTTTAATTTTACCCGTTATGGCTGCCGAGCTTTTATCCGATGTTGAAGTGCGCAATGCGAAACCTTCCGACAAGCCCCGCAAGTTGGGAGACGGTAAAGGACTCACTCTCTTATTACATCCCAATGGCTCAAAATATTGGCAACAGCGTTACACGTTGCATGGCAAGGAAAAAACTTTTCAGTTAGGCATTTACCCCGACATGGGTTTGGCTGATGCCAGGGACGCATC
>DATBPY010000115.1:0-1756 GCA_036561085.1 Methylophilaceae bacterium
GGACAGATTGTTGATAAAAATGGCTTCGCTTTCCGGGTCGAGCGCGCTCGCCGCCTCGTCCAGGATCAGGATGTTCGGCTTGACCAGCAGGGAGCGTGCAATGGATAAGCGCTGTTTTTGCCCGCCGCTGAGGTTGGAGGCATTCTCCTCCAGCAAGGTATCGTAACCTTGCGGCAGCCGATCAATGAATTCGGCAGCGCCCGCCGCTTCGGCGGAGGCGACAATTTCCTCGAACGTGGCGTCCGGTTTGGCCATCGCGATGTTGTCGCGCACCGACCCCCGGAACAGGAAATTTTCCTGTAACACGACGCCTATCTGCCGACGCAGATGGGCAAGATCAATCTCGCGCGCATCGGTTCCATCAAAGCGGACGATGCCTTCCTGGACGCTATAAAGACCCTGGATCAGTTTGGTCAGGGTGGTTTTACCGGAACCGCTACGGCCCACGACGCCGACGATGGACCCCGCAGGAATGGTGAAACTGGCGCGGTCCAGTGCGGTCGCGCTCGCTCCCGGATAACGGAAGGTGACATCCTGGAAGGTAATTTCTCCTACCAAATGCGGCCGCAGACCTGCCCCTCCCGTGCGCCCTTCGGACGGCCGATTCATGATTTCGCCTAAATAACCGACCGACAACATGGTCTGCTCGTATTCATTGATCAAACTCACCAGCGCGATCAACGGCGACACCACGCGCCCGGAAATCATCTGGAAGGCGATCAGAGCGCCCACCGATAAGCTTTGATCGAACACGTCCTGGGCGCCGATCACGATAATCGCCACCGGCAACAGTTTACCCATAAAGTCGATAATCGCTCCCCCGGTAACCCCCAGCTTGCCGACCCGGAAGTGCATCATGATCGACTTCGCCGAGATTTGATCCCAGACACGCCGCTGGGCCGGCTCAATGGCCAGCGCTTTTATGGTGCGCATGCCGTGATTAGTTTCTACCAGCATGGACTGCCGCTTGCCCTCGGCGGAATACAGCTCGTCAAGCCGCCGCCGATAGGTCGGCAGTAGCGCCATAATGATTCCGGCAATCAGCAGGGTAAAGGCCAAGGTAATAATGGCCAGTTTGGCTGAAAAAGTGAACAGGATCGGCAGGTAAATCACCAACCCCAGCAGTTCGAGCACGGTGAAGAAGACTCTCCCGGTCAGAAAGTTCCGGATACTCTCCAATTGCTGCATATGCCGGATCACGACACCGGCGGTCGTGGTTTCGAAATAATCGATCGGCAACGACAGCAGATGACTGAAGGTGCGCCGGGTGAGCCGCATGTCGATTTTGTTGGTGGCGGCCAAGGTCACCAATTGGCGCAAATAGCCGAATATTGAATCAAAGACCAGAGCGATCAGGATGCCGACCCCGAGCACCTGAAGGGTCGAGGCGCTCTGGTGCACCAAAACTTTATCGATCACCAATTGAAAAAACATCGGCGAGGCCAAAGCCAGAAACTGCATCGCGATCGCCGCAATCGCAATATCCCTGAACGCGGCTTTCTGTTTCAATATTTCCGGGATAAACCAGCGCAAACTAAACGGCTGGTTGGGATCGGTCAGCGAATGACTGCGCTTAAGAAACACCACATCACCGTTCCAACGCCGACAAAAGCTTCCTCTATCCAGCAACTCGACTGTTGCTCCGCTAATGTTGGGATCAAGGATGGCAACTTTTCCATCCTCTTCAGTTCGCGCACCGACAATGATCACACTGTTTTCGTCGCTTAATTTGGCCAGAATGGGGAAAACGCCACCC
>DATBPY010000116.1:0-3369 GCA_036561085.1 Methylophilaceae bacterium
GCTGCTGCCGAGAAAGCTGCAGATGAACCTTTGGTGATGATAGAGACGCAGAAGTAAGTTTTACGTTTCTGCTGTCGCCAAAAAACAAAGCCCCGCTAGTCGGGGCTTTGTTTTGTTCATCGTTACAAGAGTTAATTAGGCCTCCGGTAAGTCATATGCCATTGCCCGTACTTTTTTCAGCTTGTCGCGCATTTCTGCCGCTTTCTCAAATTCAAGATTGCGTGCCGCTTCCAGCATGGATTTTTCCAGATCTTTGATCTCTTTGAGTATTTGCTTTTCCGTCATGCGGCCATAAGTGGCAACGGTCTGCGCGGTTTTCAGCTCTTGCTTCTCTGCGTCCTGGTCGTAAACGCCGTCGATGATGTCTTTGATGCGTTTGGACACGCCCTTAGGGGTGATGCCGTGTTCCAGGTTGAACGCGGCTTGTTTGGTGCGCCTGCGTTGTGTTTCCTCCATCGCCAGCCGCATGGAACGGGTGACGGTGTTGGCATAGAAGATCACCCGGCCGTTAAGATGCCGTGCAGCACGGCCGCTGGTCTGGATCAGCGAGCGTTCGGAGCGCAAGAAGCCTTCTTTGTCGGCATCCAGAATGGCGACTAAAGACACTTCCGGGATATCCAGGCCTTCGCGTAGCAAGTTGATGCCGACCAGCACATCGAATTCGCCCAGACGCAGATCGCGAATGATCTCCACGCGTTCCACAGTATCGATATCCGAATGCAGATAACGTACCTTGACGCCATGTTCCGCCAAGTAGTCGGTCAGGTCTTCCGCCATGCGTTTGGTAAGCGTAGTCACCAGTACCCGCTCTTCCACTGCCACACATTTTTTGACCTCGGACAGCAGGTCATCCACTTGCGTATCGGCCGGTTTCACTTCGATCTCGGGGTCTATCAAGCCAGTAGGCCTGACCAGTTGCTCCACCACTTTCTGCTGATGCGTGGCTTCGTAATCGGCTGGCGTAGCGGAGATGAATACGCACTGGCGCATCACTTTCTCGAATTCCTCAAAACGTAGCGGCCGGTTATCCAGCGCGGAAGGCAACCGGAAGCCGTAATCGACCAAGTTTTCCTTGCGCGAGCGGTCGCCTTTATACATGCCGCCTATCTGCGGCACGGTGACGTGGCTCTCGTCTATGATCATCAGGGCGTTCTTGGGCAGGTAGTCGATCAATGTCGGCGGCGGATCGCCCGCTGCACGACCGGAAAGATGGCGCGAGTAATTCTCGATGCCTTTGCAAAAGCCGATCTCGTTGAGCATTTCCAGGTCGTAGCGGGTGCGTTGCTCTATGCGTTGCGCTTCCACCAGCTTGCCGGTCTTGACGAAGAAATCCACGCGGTCGCGTAATTCGACCTTGATCTTCTCCATGGCTTTGAGCGTGGTCTCGCGCGGTGTGACGTAATGGCTGGATGGGTAAACGGTATAGCGCGGTACCTTGTTGAATATCTGGCCTGTAAGCGGGTCGAACATGGTGAGTGCTTCGACTTCATCATCGAATAGTGTGATGCGCAGCGCGGTTTCCGAGCTTTCTGCGGGGAACACATCGATGATCTCGCCGCGCACACGGAATGTACCGCGCGAAAAGTCGTAGTCGTTGCGGTCGTACTGCATGCCGGTCAGCCGCAGGATCACATCGCGTTGGGTGATCTTCTCGCCTTGGGTCAGATGCAGCACCATGCCGTGGTAATCCACCGGGTCGCCGATACCGTAGATAGCTGAGACGGTGGCGACGATGATGCAATCCTCGCGCTCCAGCAAGGCTTTAGTGGCCGACAGGCGCATCTGCTCGATGTGCTCATTGATGCTCGAATCTTTTTCGATGAACAGGTCGCGCGACGGTACGTAAGCTTCAGGCTGGTAATAATCGTAATAGGAAACGAAATATTCCACTGCATTGTGCGGAAAGAACTCGCGGAATTCGGAATAGAGTTGCGCCGCCAGCGTCTTGTTCGGTGCCATTACCATCGCCGGTCTACCCATGCGCGCAATGACATTGGCCATGGTATACGTCTTACCTGAGCCGGTGACCCCTAGCAAGGTCTGGAATTTCAAGCCGTCTTTTATGCCGTCTATCAGCTTTTCTATGGCCTGCGGCTGGTCGCCGGCAGGCAGGAACGGCTGGTGTAACTGGTATAGACTATTGGGGAAAGTGATAGGCATAATTAAAACCGGATTAGACTGCAATTGTAGCCTTGTGTTGCATCTCATCACAAGGAACCTTTTGGCATCCTGAATAGTCTGTAAACAAACCGACAAAGGAAACCCTAAATCATGCGCCGCCCCACCCTCTTCGCTTTGTCATTATTACTATTATCCCAACATGCCCTGGCATTCGACCAGGCTTTGTTCATGAAGACTTTCTTCTCCGTGGTGTTGGTGCGCGGCTATGACGACAATGGCGGCCTGGCGTACGGCACCGGCGTGGTGGTGGGCAAAAATCAGGTGGCGACCGACTGCCACGTGTTGCGCAGGACTGCCAAGGCATGGGTATCGCAGGGTGATGACTCATATCCACTGGTATCGGTGCAGGCAGACGTATTCCACGATGTATGCCTGATGAATGTTGATCCCTTACCGGCCGAACCGGTTCCAATGCGCAATACTTCCACTCTGAGCAAAGGCGAAGAAGTCATGTCCATGGGGCACTCTGACGGCAGAGGGCTGCAAAGCGCAGGCGGTGAGGTCAAATCGTTATATCCGTTTGATGGCGGAAATGTCATTCGTACTAACGCCAGATTTACGCTGGGAGCCAGCGGCAGCCCTTTGTTCGATGAGCAAGGCAGGCTGGTTGGGCTCAATACTTTCAAAACGCCGGGCAGCAATGCTTATTTCTATGCCATTCCGGTTGAATGGATCATCAACTTGCAGAAACAACCGGCGCAGGCTGTGTTGCCGATCACAGGCCAAGCATTTTGGGAGTTGCCTGATCTAGACAAACCGTTTTTCATGCAAATGGCATTGCCGCACCTGAATGGCGATTTCACTAAATTGCTGGAAGTAAGCCAGCGCTGGGTCAAGGCTGAACCGACCAATGCCGAAGCCTGGTATGAGTTGGGAACTGCGCAGGAGGGTTTGGGGCAACAGGACGATGCTCAGAAATCCTACAATAGCGCGCTGACGCTGAATCCGCGCCATGCCGAATCTCTTTACCGAGTAGGCGTATTTGCGGCCCGGCGCGGCGATCAGACTGAGGTAAATAAAATAAGTACTGCGCTTGCCGGTATAGACAGCCAACTGTCGGATGACTTCAACAAGGCGGTCGGTTGCGATAAAACCCTTACTTGTTAACCTGCTATTAAGGTTTTATGCATCATTAGCGCTTTATTAGTTATTACGGCTTTATTACAAGCAGGATTGTCGGTAAAATCG
>DATBPY010000117.1:0-28094 GCA_036561085.1 Methylophilaceae bacterium
CATGCACTGCGGCTGCGGATAGCGACGGCATCACCAACCCCACAGACATTCCGCTGAGGAATAACCCGGGCAGCCAGTGCGTGAAATAGCTCGCGTTCTGGTCGGGGATGTACATATACCAAAGACCGCTCAAAGCATAAGTGAGGCAGCCGGTGAGGAGCAAAGGGCGATGCCCGATGCGACCGGCGATCCTGCCGCCTATGATGGCAAACGGTATTACGGTCAGCGGCCCCGGAGTAACGGCGAGGCCGGTCATGGGCAGGCTGTAGTGCCAGATCGACGTCATCCAGAAAAAGAACGCGAAGAACATGATGGAAAAGGCGATGCCTATGGTCAGGCCTGCACAATTCGCGTAGCGGAAGGTTTTATTCTCGAATAGCGTCAGGTCTATCAATGGGTCTTTTTTATATTTTGCCCAGCCGATAAAAACGAATATCAACAATAGTCCGAGCAGGATCAATTTCATCAACTCTGGTTTGGTCCAATGCGCGGAGTTGAATTCGACGATGCCGAAGGTGATGGTACCCACGGCGAATATCAGTAACAGCATGCCGATCAGGTCGAAACGTATCTTGTCTCTGGGATTGATGGACTCTTTGAGTAGCGTGATGCCTCGCCACAGGCAGATCAGCCCGACCGGGATATTTAGATAAAAGGCCCATTGCCAGCCCGCAGTATCGATAATGAATGAGCCAAACCCAGGTCCCAGTGCGGCAGCCAACGCGCCGACCGCGCCCCATGAACTGACCGCGACTGCACGTTTGTTTTGCGGGAATGCTTCCAGAATAAGAGATAGCGATGCCGGTGATAATAGCGATGCGCCGATGGCCTGCAATATTCGGGCACCGATCAGCCAGCTCACACTGGTGGCTGCACCGCAACCGAGCGAGGCCACCAGGAATACGAACACGCCCAGCATGAATATCTTTTTCCTGCCGAACTTATCGGCGATGCCGCCGGCCGGGATCAACATGGTGGCATAGACGATGGTGTATGCATTCAGTACCCACGATAAATCCGCCGCTGATGATTTCGGGAAGCTGAGAAGTATCTTATTAAAGCCTGCAAACAATACCGTGGTATCGATAGAGACTAAAAACACCGCCATGCTCGCTATCCAGAAAATGCTCCATGGTGAGGCGGGAGTCGTATCGGGGTTTAGGGATTCGGAAGTCATGTAAAGATTTATCGGTTTTTCCAGATAAACCCCTCGCTTTGCCGTTCTAGCGGCACTGTCGGTATTGAGGCGCGTGAGGTTACTAGAGTATTAAGTTTTCAGATGCTGCAAATCAGCGATGATTTCTTGCGAATGCCGCGAGGTATCCACTTTCTCATACACTTTGGCGATCTTGCCTTGCGGGTCGATCAGGAAGGTGTAGCGTTTGGCGAATTTGATCAGGCCTAGATTGGTCAAGGCGCCATAACTATCGGCCACACTGCCATCCTTGTCTGCTAATAAAGGAAACGGCAGGTGATATTTTTGCGCGAACTTGGCATGCGAATCGGAATTATCTTCACTCACTCCCACCACTTTGGCGCCTAATTTTTCCAGTTGTTGCAAATCGTCACGGAAGCTACAGGCCTCTTTGGTGCAGCCTGGAGTGTCATCCTTGGGATAAAAATACAGTACCACCCATTTGCCGGAATAATCGGCAAGTTGGTGCGGTTTTCCGTTCTGATCCTGCAGGCTGAACGCAGGGGCAGGTTGGCCGGGCTTGGGTAGGTCGGCGGCGATCGCCATATTGCACCAAGCACAGAGATTGACCAAAACACTGAATATAATGGATTTCATAGAGAGCCTTATGTAGGTGTGTTCATTTTACTTTGAATTTTAAGCTAGAATGCGTCTAAAACTTGTGTATCACGCGTTATCTTTATGGGAGAGAAGCATGCAAACGAACAATAAAAAGACACAGCGTTCGACCTCGGTGAAGATCGCTGGTCTTACTCTGCTGCTTATTGCGACGGCGGTGCAGGCAGCCGATTGGCAGGAATTCCGTGGTCGTTCTGTTCCCGGAGCGACGGTATATCGGGATGATAATTCAATACAGGTTGACCGTGACACGATCGTGGAAGGTTGGGTCAGGATCGAGTATTCCACTCCTAAAAACGTCAATGGTCATGAAGTGATCAGCCGCACCACGCACCGTGCCGTGAATTGTGGCAATGGCCGTTACTGGGTCATTGATGATTGGCTCAATGTCAGGGACGGAGGCGAGCCCATAGCACTAGGAATAGGCGATAACGCACAACAATGGCAAAAAGCTGCCCCTAGCAGCGAAGCTGAAATGGTACTGGATGCTTTGTGCTATTCCACCAAGTCTTCGGTCGGCACAGCATGGGATTCCGTAAAAGAATCCTACGAAAGCCCGCAAGCGCAGATCAAGGACATAACTCCAGACGATCTGGCTCTATTGAAGGCGACTCCCGGGCCGGGGGATATTCAATTCAAGGCTTGGGTGGGTCAGACGTCGATCGATTCAGATAAGGTCTCTCAAAAGGGAGACCATGTGATCGTGACCAAGGATAAGATCAATTTTATTACTTGGGATCAGGAGCAGAACGTGTTCACCATACACGATTTGCCGCTTGCAAATATCAGCAGAGCCGCTTTGGTGCGTGGTGGCAATTATGAACAACTCAAGCAGATCCAACTGATTACCCCAACGGGTATGACGGTCATCAGCTTCTCCACAGGCGAGAATGGGTTGCCTGAGGATGTGTTCGCTAAATTGATGAAGGCGGGCATACCGGAGTACTCTACATCGCGCTTTGTGCATGGATATAGAATCACCCAGTCGCAGCCTCAATAACTTCTGTTTGGAAAGCATGAATAAAAAAAGCCCTCAAGTAACTTGAGGGCTTTTTGCTTTAAAGCAGGTGGTTCTTAGCCGCCGAACAGGCCTTTCAGCCAACCGAACAAGCCACCGCCACCGCCATGAGCGATCTTGGTGATTTCTGCAGCAGCTGCAGCAGGATCAGCAGCACCGTAGATGGCAGCGCCAGCAACGATGATGTCAACGCCAGCGTCCTTCACTTGCTGTGCAGTGCTAGCCTTGATACCGCCAGCTACAGATATCTTCACGCCAGTCTTCAGCGCGCTGATGGTGCCCAGGTCAACGAATGGGGTACCGCCAGCAGCTTGTGCATCCAGACCGGTGTGTACGCCGATGATGTGAGCGCCGAGCTTAACGCACTCTTTGGTACGGGTAGCTTTGTCGGCCACGTTGATCAAGTCAACTTGGGCTTCTTTGCCGTACTTGTTGGCTACATCGATCACGCCTTTGATGGTACCCAAGTCAGCGGTGCCCAGCACGGTGCAGATGTCAGCGCCAGCTTTGTAGAATGGTTCAGCTTCGTAGAAGCCTGCGTCCATGGTCTTCAGGTCGACCAGGATCTTGTTCTTTGGGAACTTTGCTTTCAGCGCTTCGAGCATCTTGATGCCGTTGTGCTTGATGCATGGAGTGCCGATTTCAAGGATATCAACGTGTGGAGCTACTTTGGTAGCCAATGCGATGGTTCCGTCGAAATCCAGTGAATCTAATGCCATTTGAGTTAGTGCCACGATTTGTCCTCCAGGTATTGTTTAAAATGAGTATCTTGAGATACCCAAGTAACAGATTGACGATATCAATTGCAGCAGCAATGATACATTTTTTCTAGCTTTGTAACACCATTATCATACACAATTGCCGGAATTAGCCTAAATAGGCATCAAATAGCCTCTTTTTTGCGGGGCCGGCCTATCTTACCGGGCGTGACTCTGCGTTTGAGCTTTGATGATATCTCCTGTTGAAAAGCCGGATCCCCCAATACAAAGTTGCCGTTCGTCGCTGCGCGTATCGATTGGATAGTGGCGTTATCCAGCGGTGTTTCCAGCAATTTGGCGTAAGCTGCTTGCCGTTCCGTATCGTTTTCTCCCAGATTCAGATATTCCCGGTGGGGTTGGATCAGCTCGCTTTGTACACCCAGTGCATTGCTGTGATAGCTGGACCACGGATAATCCTGCGGGCGTGCCGCTATGCCTTTACGTAAGGGTTTCAACTCGATATAGCGATAACCCTCCAAGGTGTATTTTTCCCCTTGCATCATGCATGAGCGAAAGCGGCCTTCCCATAATGTTCCGCTACGACGATAAGTGCGATTCACATACTGCACATAGCGTTGCCCCAGGTTTTTCATCAGCTGCGCTGCGCTATCCGGATGTTTGGGCGTCAGCAATAAATGCACCTGATTCGACATCAGTACATAGGCATGCAATGCGCAATCGAATTTGGTGCAAAGATCGGGTAATTGAGTCAGATAATAACGATAGTCTTCGTCGGCAAAAAAACAATCAGCGCGATTGTTGCCGCGTTGCAGGATATGCCATGTGACGCCGGGTAAACTTAAACGTGCGCGGCGCGGCATGGAAAGTGATTTAAGGGTAAGCGCATAGTTGAAAGTGTAGCATAGGGATATGCGGCTAGCGTGGCCTTGCAGTCAGTGGTAGAGTAGGCAATTGGGGATATTACCTTTACATAATAAAATCGTTAATTCAGGGTGAGGCTTATGGTGAATACTGTGCGAAATTCAAATTTTAAACATCTCCTTCTGACTATAAGCGTTTCATTGGTGTTAGCCTTTAGCGGCTTATCTGCCGAAGCAGCTTCCTTAGGCAAGATTAACGTGCTGTCCAATCTCGGGCAGCCACTCAACGCAGAAATCACTCTACTTCCCGCCACTCCCGAAGAGCTTGCCGCCATCAAGGCCAGTATTGCTTCCAAAGAAGCTTTTGCCGAGCAGGGCGTGACGCGCTCCGATGCGCTTTCCGATGTCACTATCACTGTAGCCACCCTTGCTAATGGGCAGTCAGTATTGCGCTTAACCTCGACCGCTCCGATTTCTCAGCCGGCGACAGATGTGCTGGTGCAGGTGGATTGGGGAACCGGCAGTCTGACCCGTTTATATACAGTAGTCCTGGCACCTTCTCCAACGGAATCCGCCCCGGCCGCAGTAGATGTTCCGGCAGTACCAGCGGCGTCTGCTGAAGAGACTACTCCTGCGGCAACGGGTGAAGCATTGCCAGATGATGTACCGGAAGAAGCATTGAATGATGATTTGACAGCAGAAGTCCCCATGGATGAAGAGGAACTGCCGTCACCGGATGAGCAAGTTGCAACGGAAGATGCCCAGGAACAGGATGATCTGACCCAGTATGTTCCGATGGAAGGTGAAATGGGGTATATGGTCAAGGATGATGACCAAGCCGCGACAGATGGAGAAACTACTTCCGGTAATGAAGAATCCTCTCCGCAACCAGCCGAATCAGCCGATGAACTGCCGCCGGTCGAGTCCGCCATGGCAGACATCCCACCCACGGAAGATGCTGTACTCAATGATGATCTGACCGCCGAAGTTCCCATGGAAGAATTGCCGCCGGAAGATACTGCTTCCGCTCCGGTAGTGGGTACCCCTATCAAATCGGATTATGCCGTCGGCAAAGGCGATACCTTGCGCAATATTGCAGTGCAGATGGGGCAGCCCGATGTCAGTCTGGAACAAATGATGGTCGGCTTATACCATGCCAATCCGCAAGCATTCGTTAATAACGACATGAACCGCCTGAAAAAAGGGCAGATCATGCGTGTACCTACAGCAGAAGAATTAAGCGCTATCGACCAGGCGAGTGCGGAGAAAGAAGTGCAAGCGCACGTCAAGAACTGGAATGCCTACCGTAACAAAGTTGCCGGCATGGTAGCCAAATCTGCTCCTGCCAAGGATGATAATCAGTCTTCTTCCAAAGTGAGCGGCAAGATCACCTCGGTGCGCGATCAATCCGAGGCGAGCGGCCCGCGGGATGTGGTGAAGTTGTCTTCAGGCATTCCTGGAGCAGGCGCCAGTAACGGCAAGCAAACCAAGGCGCAAATGCAGGAGCAATTGATCGCTAACCAGAAAGCGCTTGCCGAATCCAACGAACGGATCGCGCTGTTGCAAAAACAATTGGAGGATGCGCAAAAATTGCTGGCCTTACGCGACCAAGCTGCAGCGGCGGATAAAGCCGGTGCGGGCGGTAAGGATGCTGTGAAAACCGGCAGCGGTCCGCAGACCTCGATGGATCAATTATTGAAAGATCCTAAAATAGTGCCCAAGGCCGCCGGTTTGCTGGCCGTGCTGTTTGCACTATGGTTGTTGCTGCGCCGAAAGAAGGAAAACAAAGCAAAAAAAGCTGAGGCGCCCACCTCAGCTGTTACCGAGAGTGCGGCGCTCGCAGACTCAGAAGTAATCCATCCTGAAATCACGCCTGAAATCGCTCCTGTAGAGGAAGTCAGCCCGGAAGCGGTGGCCGAGGAAGTTTCGGCTACCGATCTTGTACAAGAAATGCAACAGGCCATGCAAGCTGCAGATTCATCGGCATCAACGTCCACCGCAGAACAGGAAATGGTCGAAGCGATGCAAGCGGCAAATGCTGAGGAAGAAGCCGAGCCGAGTTGGGCGGATGCCGGACTGCCGCTACCCGAAGAAACCCCGGAGGCTGTGGCGGAGGCGGAGCCGAGCTGGGCCGATGCCGGCTTGCCTTTACCTGAAGAGCCTGCCGCTGCACAAGTTGAAGAAGCCGAACCAAGTTGGGCGGATGCCGGGCTGCCTTTGCCTGAAGAGCCTGCTGATGTCGTGTCGGAAGCCGAGCCTAGCTGGGCTGATGCCGGGTTACCCCTGCCGGAAGAAGAGCCGTCTGCTCAACCGGCGCCGGAAGCTGTCGCCGAGCCTGAGCCGGAACCGGAGCTCAATGAGGATGTATTGAGCATAGACGATGTAGAGACGCTCATGCCGGAAGGATTTGAACCCGCTGAGAATGTTGTACAACCTGTTGTTGCATTAGAGTCGGAGCCCACTCCTCCCGCTTCCGCTGAAATGGAGATAGCGGAAGTGTCTCCTGCTACTGATATCGCGGGAGAAACATTCGACGTGGATGATGTGTTTGACTCTGATGAAGCGCTAGCCGATATGTTGGCAGGCATGCCGGAAGAGGCGGAAGCAGAAGACGAAGTTGCCAGCGCAATGAAAGAAGAAGCGGCGATGGATGAGATGGTCGCTGCCGCGATGGAAGAGGGCGATGTCGATGCAGAAAACCAATTCGATCTGGATGATGTGTTTGCGGAGGCGGCTCCGCAGATAACCGAAACTGCTACGGAGGAAGCGTCTGCAAATGAGCTTGCCGATCTGGTGCCGGAGCAGAGTGGCGCGGAAGCGGATATAGCACCTGCAGTCGCAGCTGACGACCATAGTGAGGCATTGGCTGCCGCTTTCGATGAGTCGGCAACCAAAGATCTGCAAGATCTCGATTTCGGTTTTGATGTGGATCTGGGTGAAGTCAATGAAGATGCTCCAGTGACCAAGGCTGTGGCACCTGTCCTCGAAACTCCTGCCTTTGAAGAGCCCGTACCTAAAAAGGCTGCCGCAAAAAAACCTGCCGCCAAAAAGTCGCCAGCCAAAAAAACCAAGAAAGTAGAAGTCGAAGATATCGACCTGGATGTTACCGGTGCCGATGCTCAAGCCGCCGTAGTATCCGATGAATCTGCACAAGCGGCGGCGTCCGCTGAATCGGCGGAGATCGACACCATGCTTGATTTGGTCACTGCTTATATCGATATGAGTGATGAAGAAGGTGCGCGCGATCTGTTGAAAGAGATACTGGAAAAAGGCGGCCCTGAACAAAAGGCAAAAGCACAGAAGATGCTGGACGACCTGGGTTAAAGGAGATCGATTAAGGAACAGGCCGGGCATCGCGTCCGGCCTTTTTTATTGATAGAGTCGCAATGAAACAATTCACTTTACATCCTGTTATCAGAATCATTAGTCTGATCTTGCTGGCGATTGCCCTGCAAATGGCCAAGTGGCGTGGCTTGGAGCTGTGCTTCGCGCTATTGCTATTCGGCCTATGGCAGCAGCAGGGCGGTGCTGAGTTCATTAAATTGTTGAGGCGCGCGCGTTGGTTGCTGCTGTCCATCCTCCTTATCTATGCATTCGCTACGCCGGGGGAGTATGTCCCCGGCATGCCGGTGAGCATCGCTCCCACCTATGAAGGGCTACGTTCAGGGGCGTTACAGGCCATGAGACTGATCACCATGCTGGCAGCATTGGCCTGGTTGCTAGCAGGGTGTACACGCGAACAATTGATGTCCGGTATCTATACTTTGTTATTACCGTTCAAGCCGCTGGGTGCAAACCCGGAACGTTTCGCGGTACGTCTCTGGCTCACTTTGTATTATGTCGAGAATGCACCGCCGGGGCTGATACGCCGCTTGCGCGAGCAGGGTTGGAAATTGCAGCAGATTATTGATGAACCTTCGATAGGCATATCCCCCAGTCCGAATCAAATCATGTTGATGCAGGAGCCGTTACGCTGGCATAACATGGCGCTGTTGCTAGTGTGGGTGCCGATCTTTTGGATGTTGAGATGAGAATCGCCTTAGGCCTGGAATACGACGGCAAGCATTTCTGTGGATGGCAAAGCCAAGCCAGCGGCTGCGGAGCGCAAGATGCACTGGAAGCCGCACTGGCGCAAATGGCAGGGCATGCGGTGCGGGTGCATGCCGCAGGCAGAACCGATACCGGCGTGCATGCATTGATCCAAGTAGTGCATTTCGAGACTGAAACGGAACGGCCTGAGAACGCATGGATACGCGGCATCAATGCCCATCTGCCGCCAGCCTTGCGGGTACGGTGGGCGCAGCAGGTTGATACGGAATTCCATGCACGTTTCAGTGCCGAGCGCCGCAGTTATCAATATCTGCTGCAAATCAGCCCGGTCGCTCCAGCGTTGTTGTACGGTAAAGTAGGCTGGTATCACCGTCCGTTGGACTTGGCCTTGATGCAGGAAGCCGCAACGCATCTCATCGGTGAACATGATTTCAGTGCTTTTCGCGCAGCAGAATGCCAGGCCAAATCGCCCATCAAAAATCTGCAACAAGCCACCATCACGCAGCATGGGGAACTGATGCTATTCCAATTCAGTGCCAACGCCTTCTTGCACCACATGGTACGGAATCTGGTGGGTAGCCTGGTATATGTGGGGAAAGGCGACCATTCACCGTCATGGATGGTGGAATTGCTACAAGCCAAAGACCGTGCGCAAGCCGCCCCGACTTTTGCGCCGGACGGCTTGTACCTGACGGGGGTGCATTACGATGCTAAATGGAAATTGCCAGCGTGCGAACGCACGCTGGACTTTATGCGAACAGATAAAGCCAGTTAGGGTTTATCCAGACTGCCCATGGACTTAGGATAAGTCACGATCCCCCAAGGCATATCCTTGTCGGCGATACGCTTGGTGACTTCCTGTTTGTCGGTATCCACTACTACCAGCTCATTTGATCTGCCGCATGCCAACAGGATGTTCTTGTCATCAGGGCTAAAGCTGAAATGCCAGCAACGCTCGCCGGTGGGGATGTCCTTGATCTTAGCGAAGGTTTTGGCGTCGTAAATCTGCAAGGCTTTTTCTTTGGACGAAGCGATGTAAATGTAATTACCGGCTCGGTCGAATGCCACGCCGTAAGGCGATTTACCGGTATCTATGGCCTTGATAGGCTTAAGCTTGCTATCCAGCACCAGGAATTTATTAGAGAATTCCAGAGTGACGATATACATTTTGCCGTCAGGAGACACTTTGATACCGCGTGGGCGTTGACCGAATTTGGCTACCGAAATGTTCTCCAGCAGCTTGCCGGTTTTCATGTCATGCACGGTGATGGAGTCATCCGATTCATTGGTAACGATCAACTTCTTGCCGTCTGGTGAGAATTCCAGACCTTCGGTTTCAGGTTTGCCGGTGATGTCTCTAATCACCTTGCTGGTTTTCAGATCGACAATGGCAATATGGCCGGGCAGTTTGTCGTCATCGTCATCTTTGCCCGCTGCTTCCGGTTTTTGCACGCCGCCGGTGGTGGGGCTGGGTTCATAAGTCACATAAGCGGTATAGTCATGCACGCGCACGAATTCAGGATTTTTGCCTATCGGGATCTGCTTCACGACAGTGCCGCTGGCGACGTCGATCACAGAAATATTGTCACCGTCTTTATTCGCCGTGACCAGCAACTTGCCATCCGGCGTAATGCCTATCCCGCGCGGGCCTTTGGCCTGAATGTCTATGGTACCGGTGGGTTGCATAGTGTCCAGGTCTATGGTGCCCACACCGCCATCCTGATTGGAAACATAGGCGATGCCTTTGTTTCCGGCATTAGCGCTGATTGCGACGCTGGTAAAAGCGGTGGCAAGGACTAAGCTGATCAACAATCTCGAAAAAGTAGATTTCATGCAGTGTTGCTCCTGAATTGTTAAGATTGAATATGGAAGGCGCGAGTCTATCGTAAAAGACTATTGCTTGGTCATTGCAGCAAGAGGTTAGTTCAATTGTCGGATTTGTAACATAATAAGGAACATCCATAAGGCAGGGCTGTTGCCATGAGTAAACATCCATCATCAACCACCTTTGTAAATCCCAAGGCGGTACAGGCACAGTTGCAACAGGCATTGTCGTTTCATCAGCACGGAAAATTTGCAGAAGCAGAGCAACTATATCGCGCGTTACTGCAGCAAGCCCCCAAGCATTATGAGGCCTTGCATTTTTATGGTGTGCTGCATTGTCAGCGTGGCCAATTCGAAACAGCATTGGAATTGATATCCGAAGCAGTTTCCATGAACCCCAGCTTTCCCGATGCGCATTTAAATCGAGGCATCGCACTACATGAGCTAAGGCGTTACGACGAAGCCGTTGCCAGCTATGATCGCGCCATCAAGCTTAAACCTTTGAGTCCGGAAACATTCTTCAATCGCGGAAATACTCTAAGAGTATCAAAGCGTTATGATGAAGCGGTGGCTAGTTACGAAAAAGCGCTCAAGCTGAAGCCGGTGTTTCCCCAGGCATTACTGAATCTCGGCAATGCATTGCAAAGTATGAACAGGGATGCTGATGCGCTGACCAGCTATGAAAAAGCACTGGTTTACCAGCCGCAATATGTCGAGGCATTGATAAGTTATAGCCATTTGCAAAGGTCCTTAGGTCGATCTGAATTAGCCTTGAACGCAGCCATGCGGGCCTTGTCTTTCGCCGACACGGTCGATACCAGAGCCACATTCTTTAATATTGTAAAAAGCATCGTTTTCCTTGATCGACATCAACCGATGGAATCACTATTGACGAGGGCACTATCTGAACCTTGGGGGCGGCCCTATGAGTTACTCACTCCAGTGATCAGTCTAATCAAACTAGATCCCGTTATTGAGGAATGCGTGTCGAAAGCTGTCCATGCATGGCCTCAACGCTTGGAAGCAGTCGAGCTTTTCATTGCGGGTAGCTTGGAGGCATTGGCTTGCTCAGAATTATTGCTGTGCATGCTGCAGAATTGTCAGTCATGCGATCCAGATCTGGAAAAATTCCTCAGTGATTCACGTTATGCGCTGCTGCAGCTTGCTGCAAAAGGCAGTGCTGTTGAGGATTTGCGTTTTTTTGGCAGGCTCGCGCAACAATGCTTTATTAATGAGTATGTTTACTACAGCAATGATGCTGAGTTTGCACTGGCGCAGCGCCTCAAAGATGAGATGGAGCAGAGTTTGATAGAGGGGTCGCAGGTTTCTCCCTTGGTGTTGTTGGCAGTAGCAAGTTATTTCCCTTTATATTTATTGCCAACCGCAAAACAACTGCTTGATCGTGTGTGGGCAGATACCATCAATGAGGTGCTGGTGCAGCAAATAGTGCAACCCTTTGAGGAGGTAAAGCATCGGTCCGGCATCGCGCGTATCGCGACGATTCAAAATGAAATCTCACTATCTGTACAACATCAGTATGAGGAGAACCCTTACCCTAGGTGGGTGAAGTATGCCTCGCAGTCGGCACCGATGTCTGTGGATGATTTTCTGCATAGAGAATTCCCTCATATGAGTTTTCATCCTATAGGCAAGACGGCGGATGTCGATATCCTGATCGCTGGTTGCGGCACCGGTATGCAAGCAATAGATGTCGCGAGCAATTTTCTGGGGGCGAAAGTGCTGGCGGTGGATCTAAGTCTGCAAAGCTTGGGCTATGCAGTCAGAAAATCTCACGAGCTTGGCCTGACCAACATCGAGTATGCGCAAGCCGATATTCTGGAGATCGGCGCCATCGGGCGTTACTTTGATGTCGTCGAGTCGGTGGGGGTATTGCATCACTTAAAAGATCCATTTCAAGGCTTGCACGAGCTGGTGAATTTGCTAAAACCCGGCGGTGTGATGAAGTTGGGGTTTTATAGTGAACTGGCGAGAAGTGACGTTGTTGCAACCAGAAAGCTGATCGCCGAGAAGGGCTACGGTGCTAATGCCGATGACATTCGTAAATTACGTTACGAGATATTGTCCGAAGGAGAAGCCGGAAAATTCGCCGGCGTGATGGCATTAAGGGATTTTTATAGTATAGGTGAATGTCGCGATCTGTTATTCCATGTGCAGGAACATAGATTCAGAATCCCTGCGCTCCGACAGATGCTGGAAGATTGCGGCTTGCAATTTCTGGGTTTTCAGCTTGCTCCGCATATCCTGAAGCGCTATGCGGAGAGATTCCCTGAAGATCGGACAAAAACTGATCTGAATAACTGGGATGCATTTGAAATGGAAAATCCGGCTACTTTTATCGCCATGTACCAGTTCTGGGTGCAGAAGCGAAGGTGATTTGAATCAAGCGGCTTGAATCGGGACTTCTCTGCCTCCTTGCATTGCTGACAGGATGACGCATTTGAGATAACCTACGCGCTTTAGTAAACCCTGTTCGGACTTCAAGTTGCACGTTCGTACCAAAATCTGCGGGATCACCCGTGTTGAAGATGCGCTGGCTGCAGTCGCCCTCGGCGCGGATGCCATAGGCTTGGTGTTTTATCCTAAAAGCCCGCGCGCCGTCAGCATACAGCAGGCAGTCGCAATCATGTCCAGCGTGCCGCCGTTCGTGAATGTTGTCGGTTTGTTCGTTGACGCGGCGCCGGATGAAGTACGTAGCGTATTATCCGGTGTCAGGCTCAGTTTGCTACAATTCCACGGCAATGAAACCGCTGCATATTGCGAGCAGTTCGACATGCCTTATATCAAGGCTGTGGCAGTCAAGCCGGGACTGGATTTGTTACAGTATGCAGCGCAATTCGGCTCAGCCAAAGGTTTACTGCTGGATGCCTATCAGGAAGGCTTGGCAGGCGGCACAGGACATGTGTTCGACTGGAAACTGATTCCAGAAAAGATGAGCAAGCCCGTTATCCTGGCAGGCGGACTGAATGCAGGCAATGTGGCGCAAGCGATAGCGCAAGTACATCCTTATGCGGTGGATGTAAGCGGCGGGGTAGAGCGAGAAAAAGGTGTCAAGGACGCTGCAAAGATTGCGGCATTTATCAAAGCGGTAGAAAGGTCTAACTTAAGCTCATGAAATATGATTTTCCCGATGCCGCGGGTCATTTTGGACCTTACGGCGGACGTTTCGTCGCCGAGACGCTGGTAGAAGCGCTGGACGAATTGAAGGCGATGTATGAGAAGCACAGGCTGGATCCTGTGTTTCTGGCTGAGTTCGCCTATGACCTGAAGCATTATGTCGGGCGTCCC
Organism: Methylophilaceae bacterium; assembly: GCA_036561085.1. Taxonomy (GTDB): domain Bacteria; phylum Pseudomonadota; class Gammaproteobacteria; order Burkholderiales; family Methylophilaceae; genus CAILHX01. The sequence goes on from DATBPY010000117.1 coordinate 13,591, forward strand.
AGCCCGATCTACCACGCTGAGCGTATCTCCAAACATTGCGGCGGCGCGCAGATCTATCTCAAGCGTGAAGACCTGAATCATACCGGCGCGCACAAGGTGAACAATTGCATCGGCCAGGCGTTGCTGGCAAAACGCATGGGCAAGCCCAGAGTCATCGCCGAGACGGGTGCCGGGCAACACGGTGTCGCTACCGCTACTGTTGCGGCGCGTATGGGGTTGGAATGCGTGGTGTATATGGGTTCGGAGGATGTGAAACGCCAGTCGCCCAATGTGTTCCGCATGAAGTTGCTGGGGGCGACCGTAGTTCCGGTCGAATCAGGTTCCAAGACCCTGAAAGACGCATTGAATGAAGCCATGCGTGACTGGGTGACCAATGTTTCAGATACCTTTTACATCATAGGTACGGTGGCAGGGCCTCATCCTTACCCGATGATGGTGCGCGATTTCCAGGCAGTGATAGGCGTTGAAGCCAAACAGCAGATGCAGGAAATGATAGGCCGTCAGCCGGATGTGATTCTGGCCTGCGTGGGCGGCGGTTCGAATGCGATGGGGATCTTCTATCCCTATATCGAAGAAAAAGATGTACGGCTCATCGGCGTGGAAGCAGGCGGCTTCGGCATGGAAACCGGCAAGCATGCCGCTCCGCTGACGGCGCATAGTCCGGCTGGGGTTTTGCACGGCAACCGTACGCGGTTGATGCAGGATGCTGGTGGGCAAATCATTGAAACCCACTCTATTTCTGCCGGGCTGGATTATCCCGGAGTAGGACCTGAGCATGCCTGGTTACAGGATATGCACCGTGCCGAGTATGTAGCGATCAACGACGATGAAGCGATGCATGCTTTCCATACACTGTGTCGCATGGAAGGTATCATCCCGGCGTTGGAATCCAGCCATGCCATTGCGCATGCCATGAAGATGGCACCTACCATGCCCAAGGATGCTGTCATATTGGTCAACCTCTCAGGTCGCGGCGATAAAGACATCAATACCGTTGCCAGACTCTCCAACATCACTCTCTAAATATGTCACGAATATCCGATACGTTCATTGCCTTGAAGGCACAAGGCAAAAAAGCCTTGATCCCCTATATCACTGCGGGCGATCCTAACCCGTCGCTGACCTTATCTCTTTTGCATGGTCTGGTAGAAGCCGGCGCGGACTTGATAGAGCTGGGAATACCGTTCTCCGATCCCATGGCTGACGGCCCGGTGATCCAGCGCGCTAGCGAACGCGCTTTGGCGCATGGAACCAGCCTGAAAGATGTGCTGGGCATGGTGAGCGAGTTCCGTCAACAGAACCAGACCACCCCTATCATTCTCATGGGTTATGCCAATCCGGTCGAAGCCATGGGGCAGGCGAAATTCGTCGAGGCGGCTAAAGCCGCAGGTGTGGATGGCGTACTGACAGTAGATTATCCGCCTGAAGAATGCCAGGAATTCGTTGGGCTATTGAATGCTCAGGGTATAGACCCCATTTTCCTGCTGGCACCCACTTCCCATGCGGAACGTGTTACATCTGTTATCAAATCGGCTAGCGGTTTTGTGTATTATGTCTCCCTCAAAGGGGTGACAGGCGCAAGCAATCTGGATATTGAAGAGGTAGCAGGCAAGGTGGCGGCGATACGCGAACAAACTGATCTGCCTATAGGCGTCGGTTTCGGGGTGCGCGATGCGGCTACAGCAAAGGCTGTGGCTGCAATTGCGGATGCGGTGGTCATCGGTAGCCGCACCGTGCAGGAAATTGAATCTTCCACCCCTGAAAATGTAGTGGAAAACGTAAAACGGCTCATGCGCGAAATTCGCGCGGCAATATAAATACCGGACGGAACATCACATATGAGTTGGCTGCAAAAATTACTTCCCCCCAAAATCAAGCGCACGCTCGGAGATAGCAAAAAGACCGTACCGGAGGGGTTGTGGAGTAAGTGTCCGACTTGCGAATCGGTGCTGTACCGTACCGACTTGGAAAAAAATCAGGAAGTTTGCCCCAAATGCGGATTCCATAATCGTATCGGTGCGCGTGCCAGATTGGATCAAATGCTGGATGCCGAAGGGCGTATCGAGATCGGCAGTGAAATCACTCCGCTGGATCCTCTCAAATTCAAAGACAGCAAAAGCTACGCCGATCGTATCAAAGCCAGCCAGAAAGATACTGGTGAGACAGATGCATTAGTCGTGATGCAAGGCAGCATTAACACCATGCCTGCCGTGGTTGCGGCATTCGAGTTCCGTTTCCAGGGCGGCTCCATGGGGTCTGTGGTCGGCGAGCGCTTTGTGCGTGGGGTGAATACCTGCATCGATCACAAACTGCCTTTTATCTGCTTTGCCGCCAGCGGTGGTGCACGCATGCAGGAAGGTTTGTTTTCGCTACTGCAAATGGCCAAGACCAGTGCTGCGCTTACTGCTTTATCCCGAGCCAAACTGCCATTCATTTCGGTATTGACCGACCCTACCATGGGAGGTGTTTCTGCCAGTTTTGCCATGCTGGGCGACTTGATCGTGGCGGAGCCCGGCGCATTGATCGGTTTTGCCGGGCCGCGCGTGATCGAACAAACCGTGCGTGAAACTTTGCCGGACGGGTTTCAGCGCGCGGAGTTCCTGCTGGAGCACGGCGCAGTGGATATGATCGTGGATAGACGCGAGATGCGCGATAAATTGGTGAAACTTATTTCCGGGCTGATGCGCCTGCCCGAGAATGTCTAAAACGTTTATCCAGAGCTTTTTATCTCCTGTAAAATAGCGGGCTATGCGTGATCCCTCTACGCAGCCAGCCGATTTGGCTGGTTGGCTGGCCTACCTTGAAATACTGCATCCCAAAGCGATCGCGATGGGCCTGGATCGCGTCAATCAAGTCAAGCAACGCCTAGAGCTGAATCCTGATTTTCCTATCATCACCGTTGCCGGAACCAACGGCAAAGGCTCAACTTGCGCCATGCTGGAAAGCATTCTTACGCAAGCCGGATATAAAGTGGCTTGTTATAGCTCTCCGCATTTGCTGCAATATAACGAACGGGTTCGAGTAGCGGGCAGTGACGCCAGCGATGCCGATCTATGCCATGCTTTTGCTGCCGTGGAAGAAGCGCGCGGCGATGTGGTGCTGACTTATTTTGAATTCGGTACCTTGGCCGCGATGTGGCATTTCATGCAGGGCAAAGTGGATGTGGCGGTGTTGGAAGTAGGTTTGGGCGGCAGATTGGATGCGGTGAATGTGTTTACCCCCAGTGCAGCCATCATCACCTGCATCGATATAGACCATATAGAATTTTTGGGTAATACCCGCACAAGCATCGGGTTTGAAAAAGCGGGTATCTATCGGACCGGCGTTCCGGCGATATGCGGAGATGTCGATGCCCCGGAATCCATTCCGCATCAGGCGCAGGAGATCGGTGCGGATTATCGCCAGCTAGGCGTGCATTTCGGTTTTGACGAACATGGGGAAACTTGGGATTTCTGGTCTCAAAGCGAGCGCATCTCAAATCTGCCTAAACCATCATTGGTCGGGCATTACCAACTTAATAACGCAGCTTGTGCTTTGGAAGCATTGCGGTCATTGCCGCTGAATGTAGACCAGCCTTTTATAAGAGCAGGGCTACTAAAAGCCTCACTACAGGGGCGTTTCCAGAAGATATCGGATTTCCCCGAAGTGATCGTGGATGTGGCTCATAACCCGCAAGCAGCGCAAGGGTTGGCGCAAAACCTGCGAAATAATTCCCACTTGGGACGTACTATCGCTGTCTTTGCCATGTTGGCAGATAAAGATATGGCGGGTGTGGTCAGCATGATGCAAGAAGAAATAGATGTCTGGTATGTGGCTGGTATCCAGCAAGGACGCGGGGCAGGGCATGAAAAACTAGCGCAGGAAGTCCATAAAGTACTGCCGCAAGCCTCTTTATTTTCATTCGCTACTGTCGCTGAGGCGTACATGGAGGCATGTCGTAGTGCCCACGAAAATGATAGAATTATCATATTCGGCTCTTTCTACACAGTTGCCGATGTGCTCCGGGCTTCCATAAACTAGATTAGGTTCATTATGGCTACTGAACAGTTGACCGATCAGGAAAAAGATTTCAGGAGACGTGCACGTCGCCGCTTGATTGGTGCTGTAGCGTTAGTGCTGTTGATGGTGACCGTGCTGCCGATGTTGCTGGATGATCGTAGCGATCAGAATATGCCGGCAGCGGATGTGGCGATCAGCATTCCCAGCCAGGATGACAGCGGTTTCACTTCCAAGATCGTACCGACCTCTCCGGCCGTGGCTCCTGCTCCTGTCGTCGAACCTTCAACGCCAGTTCCTTCTGCACCGGTCGCCGCACCTGTAACTCCCGCACAACCTGCCAAGGCAGTTGAAAAATCTCCCGCGCAATCTTCTGTACCGCCACCCATGGTGCAAATGGACCCTCCTTTGGCTCCTGCAGCCAAAGAGCCTGCGCAGAAAGAAGATAAAGCATCCGATAAAGAAGATAAACCTGTAGCGGAAAAGGCTACAGTCGAAAAAGCCGTGCCTAAAAAAGGCATGGTGTCGGTACAGATCGGTGTGTTCTCCGATTCAGCGAAAGTAAAACAAGTGCAGGCAAAAGTAGCAGCGCTGGGCTTGAAATCCGGTTTTGAGACCTTAAATACGCCTACCGGACCCAAGCTGCGCATGCGTAGCGGGCCTTATGCTACTAAGGCGGAAGCAGAACAAGCATTAGAGACCTTGAAAGGTGCTGGATTCAGCCCCATATTGGTCATGCATTGAATTTGGGATATTTGTGACCGTTTTTGATTATGCTGTATTGGGAATCTTAGGTGTTTCCATCCTGCTAAGTCTGATGCGGGGTTTTGTGCGGGAAGCGCTGGGTCTGGCAAGTTGGGTGGTGGCATTGTTTATGGCTCGTAGTTATGGAGTCACCGTCGCTCATATGTTGCCGAATGCGATTCCCAATGAGAGTTTGCGTATGCTGGCCGGGTTTGTCATCGTGTTCCTGGCAACATTATTGGCGACGAGCTTGTTGACTATCTTTGTCAGCGAATTGGTCAAAAAAATGGGCTTGAGCATGATGGATCGTGGCTTAGGCGCTGTATTCGGTATCATCAGAGGAGTGCTGATCTTGGGCGTACTTGTGATGTTGGCGGGTTTGACTTCCCTACCGCAACGGCCTGAATGGCGCGATGCCATGTTTAGTGCACCGCTGGAAGATATGGTGATCAAAGTTTCTCCATGGCTGCCGCAGGACCTTACCAAACATTTGAAGTTTGACCAGAGCTAATTTGACCAGAGTTAATTAAAACTATGTGCGGAATCATCGGTATCGTAGGCAAGAATCCAGTCAACCAATCGCTGTATGACGGGTTGCTGGTATTGCAACATCGCGGACAGGATGCTGCAGGTATCGTCACTTGCGACGGCGATACTTTCTACATGCACAAGAACAACGGCATGGTGCAGGATGTATTTCAAACACGTCACATGCGTGGCCTGGTCGGTAACTCAGGTATCGCTCATGTTCGATATCCTACCGCGGGTTCTCCATCGGCCGCCGAGGCACAACCGTTCTATGTCAATTCGCCATTCGGTATCGTGTTGGGGCACAACGGTAATCTGACCAACTCGGCCCAGCTCAAGGAAGAGATGTTCCGCCAGGATCTGCGCCACATCAATACCACTTCCGATTCCGAAGTGCTGTTGAACGTGTTGGCGCATGAGATCGAAAGCCAGTCATCAGGGCATGTGACGCTGGATAACAGCATGATCTTCGATGCAGTGAGCGGCGTGCATCGTCGTTGCCGCGGTGCCTACGCCGTAGTGGCGATGATCGCCAATTACGGTTTGCTGGCATTCCGCGATCCTTACGGCATACGTCCGCTGGTGATAGGCAAGGCCGAGACCGAAAAAGGCACCGAGTATGTAGTTGCTTCAGAGAGCGTGGCGCTGGACGTACTGGGCTTCACTTTGGTGCGCGATGTGGCGCCGGGCGAAGCAGTATTCATCGATCTGGATGGACATTTCTATTCCCAGCAATGCGCCGAGAATCCGGTATTGAACCCTTGTATTTTCGAGTACGTTTATCTGGCACGTCCCGACTCCGTGATCGACGGTGTTTCCGTGTATCAGACCCGGTTGCATATGGGCGAAAGTCTGGCAGAGAAGATACACCGCGAATGGTCGCATCATAATATCGACGTGGTGATCCCGATCCCGGACACCAGCCGCCCCAGCGCTTTGCAATTGGCGAATGCATTGAACCTGACCTATCGTGAGGGTTTTATCAAGAATCGTTACATAGGCCGCACCTTCATCATGCCCGGGCAGGAAATGCGCCGCAAATCGGTCAGGCAGAAGCTGAACCCCATAGGTATGGAATTCAAAGGCAAGAATGTGCTGCTTGTTGACGATTCCATCGTGCGCGGTACGACTTCGGAACGTATCGTGCAAATGGCACGCGAAGCAGGTGCCCATAAGGTTTTCTTTGCTTCTGCGGCACCCCCGGTACGTTTCCCCAATGTATACGGCATTGATATGCCGAGTACCGACGAGTTGTTGGCTACACATCATAGAACCGATGAGGATATCTGCCATGCCATAGGTGCCGATTCCCTGATCTATCAGGATATCGATGCGCTGGTGAGAGACGTAAGACTGGGAAATCCTGATATTGTGAAATTCGATTGCTCTTGTTTTGACGGCAATTACGTTACCGGTGATGTGAATGCGGCGTATCTAAGCGCGATCGAAGCAGCAAGAAAAGATGGCGCGAAGTTCAAGAAGCCAAGCAACTCGACCACACAGTTGGATTTGAATCTAGTCAGTCTGGAAGAAGAACAGGAAGAGACTGTCTAGAGCCGAATTGACAAAAGCTCTGCCTATACATTAATCTACAACCTGCGCCGATTTGAAATGATTTAGATTTCAGCTTGCGGGCGCGTTAAAAATACAGCTAAAGCGAGTCTAACCAAGCCCGTTTTAGCAATTGCTAGCGGGCTTTTTTATTGCCCGGAACTTGATCAAGAGGCATATACCATGACACAAGAATTTCAGCCGGAAACTATCGCCGTACGCGCAGGTAGCCAGCACACCTCTTTCGGGGAGAATTCCGAGGCGATGTTCCTGACTTCCAGTTTCGTTTTCGACAGCGCAGCGCAAGCGGCGGCCCGTTTCGGCGGGCAGGAGCCGGGCAATATCTATTCGCGTTTCACTAACCCCGGCGTCACCATGTTCCAGGATAAACTGGCAGCCCTGGAAGGCGCTGAGTATTGCGTGGCGACTGCCAGCGGCATGGCTGCGATACTGGCTTGCGTGATGGGCATATGCTCGGCCGGCGACCACATTGTGGCCTCACGCAGCATCTTCGGTACCTCGGTGCAATTGTTCGCCAATATCCTCAAACGCTGGGGCCTGCAAACGACTTTTGTGTCGCTGACCGATCCAGCAGCATGGGAAGCGGCAGTCAAGTCGAATACCAAGCTGTTTTTTGTGGAAACCCCGTCCAACCCGTTGCTGGAGGTTTGCGACATTGGCGTGCTGGCTGATCTGGCACATAAATCCAATGCGCTATTGGTGGTGGATAACTGCCTGTGCACACCCGTTTTGCAAAAACCGCTGGAACTGGGCGCGGATATCATCATCCACTCCGCTACCAAGTACATAGACGGCCAGGGGCGTTGCCTGGGGGGTGCGGTGTTAGGTAAAAAAAGTGTGCTGGAACCGGTGTACGGATTCCTGCGCACCGCTGGCCCCAGCATGAGCGCATTCAATGCCTGGGTGTTCTTGAAAGGGATAGAGTCTTTGTTCGTGCGCATGGAGGCACATTCCCGCAACGCCTTGGCGCTAGCCCAATGGCTGGAGTCGCAACCGCAGGTGGCACGGGTGTATTACCCCGGTCTGGCATCTCATCCTCAACACGCTCTTGCCATGAAACAGCAAAAATCAGGCGGCGGCGTGGTGTCGTTCGATGTAAAGGGTGGCAAGGACGCCGCCTGGCGATTGATAGACGCTACGCAGATGCTTTCCATCACCGCTAATCTGGGCGATGCCAAGAGTACCATCACGCATCCTGCCACCACAACGCACAGCCGGGTAACGCCGGAAGAGCGTGCAGCGGCGGGTATCAGCGATGGGCTGATACGGATCGCGGTAGGGTTGGAGAATGTGCTGGATATCCAGGCGGATCTGAAACGTGGGCTGTAGCAGCCGTATGTTATAGCGCATGTAAGATTTTTTCCGTGGCTGCATTGGGATCCAGCAAGCTCCATTCGATGATCCCGATGTAGCCGTCTTTTACCGCGACCACGATGGAGAGGCCATTGACGTGTATCGGAGTGCCCGGAACATACTGATGGGATTCGGTCCAGCCGACTGCCCGTTTGATGGAGATGGTCACTTCATTGATATCTGCTATACACTCAATCAGCCCAAAAGCTCTTAAGCGCCGCAATATATCGGCGGTCGTTTCCGAGAAGTCTATAGTCCTATCCTGGTCGCTCCATAACGTGGTGTAACTGCCGGTTCCTTGAGGTTTCGCATTATCCCAAAGCTCTGAAAAGTCGATGGCAACCTGGTGGGCAAGCTGCCTGGCAGCTATCTGGATCTTCAAGTCCAGGCTCTCATGGCATTCGTCGTCTGCGATAGGGAACGTTCTATTGTCGAGGATATCTCCGGCATCGAATGCTTCAGTGACCTTGTGGCAAGTGATGCCCCACGTTTTTTTCTCATCAAGCAGCGCCTGCACGATGGGGTAGGGGCCGCGACCATCCGGCAGCAGCGATGGGTGGAAGTTGATCGCGTATTTTAAATAGGGCTGCCAGTCGGGTATGCGCCAGGCGTAACTGGCAATGATCAGAACGTCGCAACCCCTTTGCGCAAGGTCGTCCAGATCACTTTTTGTTAAGCGGGAGAATTGCACATCCAGTCCTAGCCGCTGGGCATACTCGACAACCGCTTTACTGTGATGCGTGATACTGTTATCAGGGCTGGTGAATAGCTTAACGGGCTGCCAGCCTGCATTTATAAAGGCCTCAAATACCCCCATATAACGATCACTCGCTGTAATCGCGAATCGCATCATCATTTCTTTCTACCTCTAAGGCCGGATTTTCATACCGTGATGATGGTGTCATTGCTATGTATCGCGATTGTTTCTGTCCTGCGGGGCTTTGTAACGCCCTGTAACGCATTGTATCAATTCATGAAAAATGTGTGCGTAATCCTCTGCTGATGACGCTATCCAAGGGCAGATTTACCCACCGTATCGTGCTAAAATTAATGAGTTTTTCGCACTGCTTAAACAACACGAATCTAATCACGCATTTAATCAAATCACGAAGCCGCTCATGGATCAATTTGCCAAAGAAACAATACCTGTAAGTCTAGAAGAAGAAATGCGCCGCTCCTATCTGGATTACGCTATGAGCGTGATCGTAGGGCGGGCTTTACCGGATGTCAGGGACGGTCTGAAACCTGTGCATAGACGTGTGTTATACGCCATGCATGAGCTGTCGAACGACTACAACCGGCCTTATAAAAAATCTGCGCGTATCGTCGGTGATGTGATCGGTAAATATCACCCGCACGGGGACACTGCGGTCTACGACACGATCGTGCGTATGGCGCAGGACTTTTCCTTGCGTTATATGTTGGTGGACGGCCAAGGGAACTTCGGTTCGGTGGATGGCGACAATGCCGCCGCGATGCGTTATACCGAGATCCGCATGGCCAAGATCGCCCATGAGTTACTGGCCGATCTGGACAAGGAAACCGTCAATTTCGGCGACAACTATGACGGTTCCGAACATGAGCCGTTAGTGCTTCCCGCCAAGATACCCAATCTGCTGATCAACGGCAGCTCCGGTATCGCTGTGGGTATGGCGACCAATATTCCGCCGCATAATCTCAATGAAGTGATCGATGCTTGTTTGGCAGTGTTAAAAGATGGTGAGATCGGCATTGAAGAACTGATAGAGATCGTGCCGGCACCGGACTTTCCGACCGCAGGCATCATCTACGGCACGGTAGGCGTGAAGGAAGGCTACCGTACCGGGCGCGGGCGTTGCGTGATGCGCGCGCGTACCCATTTCGAAGATATCGGCAAAGGCGAACGTCAGGCCATCATCGTCGATGAGTTGCCGTATCAGGTCAACAAAAAGACGTTGATCGAGAAGATCGCCGAACTGGTCAATGACAAGAAGATAGAAGGCATCTCCGACCTGCGCGACGAGTCCGATAAATCCGGCATGCGCATGGTGATCGAACTCAAGCGCGGCGAAGTGCCGGAAGTGGTTCTGAACAACCTGTACAAGCAAACGCAATTGCAGGATACCTTCGGCATGAACATGGTGGCTCTGGTAGACGGACAGCCGCGCCTGCTGAACCTGAAGCAGATGCTCGAGGCTTTCCTGCGTCACAGGCGTGAAGTGGTCACACGGCGCACCGTATTCGAACTGAAAAAAGCCAGAGACCGCGGTCACGTGCTGGAAGGTCTGGCAGTAGCACTCGAAAACGTGGATGAAATGATCGCGCTGATCAAGGCTGCACCCACACCGCCCGACGCCAAGCGCGAGTTGATGGCGCGCACCTGGAAATCGGCAGTAGTTGCGGAGATGTTGCAGCGCGCAGCGGCGGACGCTTCGCGCCCTGAAGGGATGGATCCGGCATACGGGCTGAAGAAGAACGGTTATGTATTGTCCGATGTGCAGGCGCAGGAAATCCTGCAAATGCGTTTGCAACGCCTGACCGGGCTGGAGCAGGACAAGATCGTCAGCGAGTACAAAGAGGTGATGGAAACTATTGCCGACTTGCTGGATATCCTGGCCAAGCCGGAGCGTGTGACCGAGATCATCGTGAACGAATTGGTTACGGTGAAACAACAATTCGGCGACAAGCGTCGTAGCGAGATCGTGCATAACGCGCAGGATCTAAGCCTGGAAGATCTGATCACACCGCAGGATGTGGTGGTGACGCTATCGCATACCGGTTATATCAAATCGCAGCCGTTGGATGAATACCGTGCGCAGCGGCGCGGCGGACGCGGCAAGCAGGCTGCTGCTACCAAGGAAGACGATTTCATCGACAAGATGTTCGTGGCCAATACTCACGATTACATCCTGTGTTTCTCGAGTCGCGGACGCGTGTATTGGCTCAAGGTATATGAAGTACCGCAAGGCAGTCGTATCAGTCGCGGCAAGCCTATCGTCAATCTGTTCCCGTTGGAAGAAGGTGAAAAGATCAATGCCATTCTGCCGGTGAAAGAATTCGACGAGAATCACTACATTTTCATGGCAACCACGCAAGGCGTGGTGAAAAAGTCGCCTCTTACCGATTTCGCCAATCCGCGCCGTTCCGGCATCATTGCCGTAAATCTGGATGATGACGATTATCTCATTGGTGCCGAGATCACTAACGGCAGCAATGACATCGTGCTGGTTTCCAATGGCGGTAAAGCGGTGTGGTTCGATGAGGAGGACGTGCGGCCCATGGGACGTACCGCGCGCGGTGTGCGCGGCATGAAGCTGCAAAAAGGTCAGCAGGTTCTATCGCTGCTGATCGCGGAAAGCGACCAGCAGACGGTATTGGTAGCCACCGAAAATGGTTACGGCAAGCGCACGGTGTTGGCGGACTTCCGTCATTCCGGACGTGCTACACAAGGCGTCAAAGCGATCGCCACCAGTGATCGCAATGGGTTAGTAGTGGCGGCCCGTCTGGTCAACGACGACGACGAGATCATGCTCATCACCACCGGCGGGGTATTGATCCGTACCCGCGTCAAGGAGATCCGCGAACTGGGTCGTGCTACCCAGGGCGTGACCTTGATCAATCTGGGCGAAGGCGAAAAACTTTCAGGCCTGGAAAAAGTCGTGGAGACCGACGACGAAGAGTAAAGGTAGACTCGTAAAAAGTAATCATTAATCAATTTGTTATAGTGAGTTAACATGCCGCAGATTTTAAATTTCAGCGCCGGTCCTGCGGTGCTGCCGACAGAAGTGCTGAAACATGCGCAGTCTGAGTTACTGGATTGGCGCGGCTCCGGCATGTCGGTGATGGAAATGTCGCATCGCGGCAAGCAATATATGAGCATACAGGCCGAAGCTGAGGCTGATCTGCGTGAATTGCTGAATATCCCCACCAATTACAAAGTGCTGTTCTTGCAGGGCGGCGCTACGGCGCAATTCTCTAATATCCCGATCAATCTGTTGCGCGGCAAAAAGACTGCGGATTATCTGGATACCGGTGAGTGGTCGAAAAAAGCCATTGCCGAAGCGCGGAAGTACTGCGAGGTGAATGTGGTCGCGAGTTCGGCTGACAGGAATTACAGCTATGCACCTACGCAAGACCAGTGGAAATTGAATCCTGACGCTGCCTATGTGCATTACACCTCGAATGAAACCATAGGCGGCGTGGAGATATTCTGGACGCCGGATACCGGCGATGTGCCGCTGGTAGCGGACATGTCGTCGCATATCTTGTCGCGCCCCATCGATGTCAGCAAATTCGGCTTGATCTATGCCGGGTCGCAAAAGAACATCGGCCCTGCCGGTTTGACCCTCATCATCGTACGCGAAGATCTGCTGGGTGATGTATTGCCAGGCATGCCTATCATGTGCGATTACAAGCTCCAAGCCGATAATGATTCGATGTACAACACGCCGCCTACCTATGCCATTTATATGGCTGGGCTGGTGTTCAAATTGCTCAAGGGCAAGGGCGGTTTGGCGGCGATGGAACAGGTTAATATCCGTAAAGCCAACCTGCTATACGACTATTTGGATTCCACTGATTTCTATTATTGCCCGACTGCCAAAGAAAACCGTTCGCGCATGAATATTCCGTTCAAGCTGAAGAACGAAGCGTTGGATGATGAGTTCATTAAACAATCAACAGCATTTGGTTTGCTCCAGTTGAAAGGACATCGTCTTTTGGGCGGCATGCGGGCTTCTATCTACAACGCCATGCCGGAAGAGGGTGTTAAAGTACTGGTTAGTTTCATGAAAGCTTTTGCTGACAAAAATTCGTAATAAATTGTTTTAATAGATGTAAATCAACGGCATGCTGAGCTGAATAAATGAGTGACGAGCTAAAAAAATACCGCGAACAGATAGACGCCATAGATAACCAGATGCTCAAGCTGGTGAGTGAGCGCGCAGGCTTGGCACGCACTATCGGCAGCTTGAAAGACGACGGCGTGATCTATAGGCCCGAACGTGAGGCGCAGGTGTTGCGCCGTCTGTTGGATCAGAATCCGGGGCCGCTGACCGGCGAAGCGGTTTCAGCCATTTTCCGTACCGTGATGTCGCATTGCCGAGCACTGGAAAAGCATTTGTCGGTGGCATTTCTGGGTCCGTTGGGTACGTACAGTGAAGAAGCCGCTAATAAGCAGTTCGGTAGTCTGTCTGCGCCTCTGCAGTGCGATACCATAGATGAAGTATTCAGAGTCGTGGAATCCGGCAAGGCAGACTACGGCGTGGTGCCGGTGGAAAACTCCACTGAAGGTGCCATAGGCCGCACTCTGGATCTGCTGCTGGCTACACCGCTACAGGCCTGCGGGGAAATAGATCTGGCAGTACATCATAATCTGCTGAGCAAGAGTGATGATTTAAGCAAGATCCGTAAGGTATATTCGCACGCCCAATCTTTGTCGCAGTGCCATGAGTGGTTAAGCCGTAATTTGCCCAAGGTAGAGTTACAGGCGGTTTCCAGTAATGCAGAAGCGGCGAGGCTGGCGACCGAAAATGGTAGCGTAGCCGCCATTGCCAGCCGTCGTGCCGGAGAAATCTACGACTTGGGTGTTTTGGCTGAGAATATTGAAGACGATCCTAAAAACACTACCCGCTTTTTGGTGATCGCGAATCACGACGTGGCTCCTTCAGGTCGCGATAAAACTTCGCTAGCCATGGCTACGCGTAATATTCCGGGCGCAGTGGTTGAATTACTTGCGCCACTGGCTGAAAATGGCGTGAGCATGAGCAAGCTGGAATCACGCCCTGCGCAGCTCGGTTTGTGGGAATATGTATTTTTTGTGGATATTGAAGGCCACAGACTAGATGAAAAGGTCGCCAAGGCGTTACAATCACTCCAGCACAAAGCGGCATTTATGAAGGTACTGGGGTCATATCCCATAGCTGTGATTTAAACTAATAATTAAATGACTATTTAGAATCATTAAAAACCGACCATTTTAAAGAACCGAATGGAGCAACAACATGGCTGATAAAAAAATGAAGTTTCTGGTAGTGGATGACTTTTCCACTATGCGCCGCATTGTGATGAACCTGTTGAAAGAGCTGGGTTATTCCAATATGGAAGAAGCCGAAGATGGTGTGGTCGCGCTGAGGAAACTACAAGCCGAAAAATTCGATTTCGTCGTCACCGATTGGAACATGCCCAATATGACCGGCCTAGAATTATTGGTTGCCATCCGTAAAGATGACAAACTCAAAAGCTTGCCGGTACTGCTGGTCACTGCCGAAGCCAAGAACGATAACATTGTGGCAGCGGCACAGGCCGGCGCCAGTGGCTATGTTGTAAAACCG
>DATBPY010000118.1:0-1886 GCA_036561085.1 Methylophilaceae bacterium
ATCTGAAAATGGGCTGGAGCCGTACAGCATAATACCCGGCCTCACCCAATCGGCATGCGCTTGCGGATATCTGAAGACAGTTGCGGAATTAGCCAGGGTTCTGGCATGGTTGCAACCGGCGGTGAGTTGATCGAACACCGCCAACTGGTCGCTGATGCCTGTGCTTTCATCGGCATTGGCAAAATGCGTCATCAGGGTGACATTACTCACATTGGCGCAACTTTCCAAACGCTTGAGCACGCTGCCGAAAACATCAGGAGCGAAACCCAGTCGGTTCATGCCGGTATTGATCTTCATGAACACTTCCACCGGCTTGTTACCTGCTTCCAGCATTTGCAATTGAGGCTCGTTATGCACCACCGGCGACAAGTGATAGGCAGAAGCTATGGTCAGCGCATCTGCGCGAAACAGTCCTTCCAGCAGCATAATAGGTTGGCTATAACCGGCCTCGCGTAAGGCGATGGCTTCATCCAGCCCCAGCACGGCAAAACCGTCCACCTCCGGTATGGATTCCGCCACACGCAACAATCCATGGCCGTAACCGTTGGCTTTGACCACTGCCATGATTCTGGATTGCGGCGCATGCGATTTGGCGACACCAAGATTATGGCGCAATGCTGCGCCATGAATGATCGCTTTGAGCGGGCGTTGGGTTTGTAGGGCCACCCGCTTACTCTCCCTCTATGTGGCCGGAAGCGTGGTTCTCGAAACGGGTATGTGCACCCAGGAAAGTCAGGCGTATGGAACCGATAGGCCCGTTACGTTGTTTGCCGATAATGACTTCGGCAGTGCCTTTGTATTGCGTATCCTTGTTATAAACTTCGTCGCGGTACAGGAACAGGATCACGTCGGCATCCTGTTCGATGGCGCCGGACTCGCGCAAGTCGGACATCACCGGACGCTTATCGGTACGGTCTTCGATCTTGCGGTTGACCTGCGATAAGGCGATGACCGGGATATTCAGCTCCTTAGCTAAGGCCTTTAACGAACGCGAGATTTCCGAAACTTCAGTAGCGCGATTTTCTGTCTGCCTGGCAGAGGTCATCAGTTGCAGGTAGTCGATCACGATCAAGCCCAGCGGCTTGCCTTCCATGGCTTCGCACTGGCGCTTGAGGCGCCGCGCGCGCGCACGTAATTCCATGGCGTTGATACCGCCGCTTTCGTCGATATGGATGGGCGCATCGTTGAGCTTGCCCAATGCATAAGTCAGGCGCTCCCAGTCTTCGTCTTCCAACTGCCCGGTACGCATCTTGTGCTGGTCTATCTTGCCAACCGAACCGATCAAACGCATGGCGAGCTGCGTATTAGGCATTTCCAGGCTGAATATCGCCACTGCCTGGTCGGAATGCAAAGCCACATTCTCTGCGATATTCAACGCGAATGCAGTCTTACCCATGGACGGACGGCCGGCGATGATGATCAATTCACCGGGCTGCAAACCGGAAGTCATGCCGTCCAGATCGTGAAAGCCGGTGGCAACGCCGGTGATGCCGTTCGGATCGTCCAGATTGGAAAGTTTGTCCAGCCGTTCCACCACCATGGGCAGGATGGATTTGATATCTACAAAACCCTGGTTGGCGCGCGCGCCGTGTTCCTTGATCTCGAAAATGCGGGCTTCCGCCTCGTCCAGCAACGTAGTGGCATCACGTCCTTGCGGGTTGAAAGCACTGTCCGCGATATTGGAGCCCACTTCCACCAGGCGACGCATGACGGCGCGTTCACGCACGATCTCGGCATAGCGGCGAATATTGGCGGCACTCGGGATGTTCTGCGCCAAGGCACCCAGATAGGCGATACCGCCCACACTACCCAATTCATTATTGTTTTCCAGCGCCTCTGCCACGGTGACCATATCGGCAGGCTTGCTATGCTCGACCAGACGGGAG
>DATBPY010000119.1:0-1968 GCA_036561085.1 Methylophilaceae bacterium
TGTTTGCCCCACAGTTCCACCGGACTGCCTATCTCCGCATCCGGTATATCGGTGATGTCCGCGTACAACATATCCATGGAAACGCGCCCCAAAGTGCGGGTGATGTGGCCGTTCACGGCTATCGGAGTGCCTGTCAGCGAATGCCTGGGATAACCGTCGGCATATCCGCACGCCACCACGCCGAGACGCATGGGTTTATCTGCATGGAACAAGCTGCCGTAGCCTACGCTATCGCCTTTTTTCAGATGCTGGATGGCGATGATCTCACTACTCAGGCTCATGGCAGGTCTAAGATTCAAACTTGCCGCAGCGACATCTGAAAATGGGCTGGAGCCGTACAGCATAATACCCGGCCTCACCCAATCGGCATGCGCTTGCGGATATCTGAAGACAGTTGCGGAATTAGCCAGGGTTCTGGCATGGTTGCAACCGGCGGTGAGTCGATCGAACACCGCCAACTGGTCGCTGATACCTGCGCTTTCATCGGCATTGGCAAAATGCGTCATCAGAGTGACATTGCTCACATTGGCGCAACTTTCCAGACGCTTGAGCACGCTGCCGAAAACATCAGGCACAAAACCCAGGCGGTTCATGCCGGTATTGATCTTCATGAACACTTCCACCGGCTTGTTGCCCGCTTCCAGCATTTGCAATTGAGGCTCGTTATGCACCACCGGCGACAAGTGATAGGCAGAAGCTATCGTCAGCGCATCTGCACGAAACAACCCTTCCAGCAGCATGATGGTCTGGCTGTACCCAGCTTCGCGCAATGCGATAGCTTCATCCAACCCCAGCACGGCAAAACCGTCCACATCCGGTATGGATTCCGCAACACGCAACAATCCATGGCCGTAACCGTTGGCTTTGACCACGGCCATGATCTTGGATTGCGGTGCATGCGATTTGGCAACCCCAAGATTATGGCGCAATGCTGCGCCATGAATGATCGCTTTGAGTGGACGTTGGGTTTGTAGAGCCACCCGCTTACTCCCCCTCTATGTGGCCGGAAGCGTGGTTCTCAAAACGGGTATGTGCACCGAGGAAAGTCAGGCGTATGGAACCGATAGGCCCGTTACGTTGTTTGCCGATAATGACTTCGGCAGTGCCTTTATATTGCGTATCCTTGTTATAGACTTCGTCGCGGTACAGGAACAGGATCACGTCGGCATCCTGTTCGATGGCGCCGGATTCGCGCAAGTCGGACATCACCGGCCGCTTGTCGGTACGGTCTTCGATCTTGCGATTGACCTGCGACAACGCGATGACCGGGATATTCAGCTCTTTAGCCAAAGCCTTTAACGAACGCGAGATTTCCGAAACTTCGGTAGCGCGGTTTTCTGTCTGCCGAGCCGAAGTCATCAATTGCAGATAGTCGATCACGATCAAGCCCAGCGGCTTGCCTTCCAGCGCTTCGCATTGACGCTTGAGGCGACGTGCACGCGCACGTAATTCCATGGCGTTGATACCGCCGCTTTCGTCGATATGGATGGGCGCGTCATTGAGCTTACCCAACGCATAAGTCAGGCGCTCCCAATCTTCGTCTTCCAACTGCCCGGTACGCATCTTGTGCTGGTCTATCTTACCTACAGAACCGATCAAACGCATGGCGAGTTGCGTGTTAGGCATTTCCAGGCTGAATATCGCCACTGCCTGGTCGGAATGCAAAGCCACATTCTCCGCGATATTCAACGCGAATGCGGTCTTACCCATGGATGGCCGGCCGGCGATGATGATTAATTCGCCCGGCTGCAAACCGGAAGTCATGCCGTCCAGATCGTGAAAACCGGTGGCAACGCCGGTGATACCGTTCGGATCGTCCAGGTTGGACAGTTTGTCCAGCC
Source organism: Methylophilaceae bacterium (assembly GCA_036561085.1). Taxonomy (GTDB): domain Bacteria; phylum Pseudomonadota; class Gammaproteobacteria; order Burkholderiales; family Methylophilaceae; genus CAILHX01. The sequence continues at coordinate 1,842 of DATBPY010000119.1, forward strand.
GCTCCACCACCATGGGCAAAATGGATTTGATGTCTACAAAACCTTGATTGGCGCGTGCGCCGTGTTCCTTGATCTCAAAAATGCGGGCTTCCGCTTCATCCAGCAGCGTAGTGGCATCGCGCCCCTG
>DATBPY010000120.1:0-11788 GCA_036561085.1 Methylophilaceae bacterium
CCGCATCTTTGCAATATCGGCACGGCGTGGATGATGGGTATGCTGGTTGACCTGGCAGATGGTGGCTTATTCGGCCAGCACGCCATTGCCTACATCGTAGCGGCATTTCTGGCGGTGGTCTATCAACGCCGCGTCACTTTATTCAACCGCTGGCAACAAGCGGGATACGTATTCGTTCTGCTACTGATCGCGCAAACCGTGTTGCTCATCCTGAAGCTATTTAGCGGTGGAGAGTTGCCTGGACTTACATACTACCTCTCCAGTTTCTCCGGCATCTTGCTATGGCAATTGGTGATCTATTCCAAAATCAAAGTCACCGGCGACAAAGAACTGGGTTAATCAGAGATTCCATGCGGTTAGAACTCAAAAATTTACACCGGGAGCAACAACAGTTCCGCTTACGGTTAATGGTGGCGGCAATTTTTACTTTGATCTGTTTCGGGCTGGTTCTGTCGCGCCTGTTTTTTTTGCAAGCCCTGCGTTACGACCATTACCAGACATTGGCGGAAAGTAACCGCATTTCGCTGGTGCCTATCGTACCCAACCGCGGGCTGATCGTAGATCGTAACGGCGTATCGATGGCCGAGAACTTCTTTGTATATACGCTGGAACTCACGCCATCCAAAGTAGATGACGTAGAGAAGACCATCACCGAACTTTCTAAGATCATCAACATCAGCAGCAACGACCGCAAACTGTTCAACAAATTTCGGGCAGAAAGCCGCAATTTCGAAAGCGCGCCTATCCGTGCCAAATTGAATGAATCCGAAGCCGCGACCTTTGCAGTGAATAGCTTCCGCTTTCCCGGGGTGGAAATTCGCTCGCGCTTGTTTCGTAACTATCCATTGGGAACGCAAGCCGCTCATTTGATCGGATACATTGGTCGCATCAATGAAAATGATGTGGATAGGCTCGCGGATAGCGGAGAAGTTTCCAATTACAAAGGTTCAGACCATATCGGCAAAGGCGGCCTGGAGCAAAGTTACGAGCACCAGCTTCATGGCATCACCGGTTTTCAGCAAGTGGAAGTGGATGCGGACGGTCATGCAGTACGAGTTCTATCCAGCACGCCGCCGGTAGCGGGAAACAATCTGATCCTGTCCATAGACAGCAAGTTGCAGAAAATAGCCGAAGATGCATTCGGCAATCACCGCGGTGCCTTAGTCGCGTTGAATCCGGCGAATGGCGAAATATTGGCTTATGTCAGCATGCCCAGTTTCGATCCCAATCTGTTTGTGGACGGCATCGATACAGACAACTGGAACGCGCTGAACGACTCACTCGATAAACCGTTGATCAATCGACCGATCCGAGGTGCTTATCCACCGGGTTCGACTATCAAGCCTTTTATCGCATTGGCGGGTCTGGAAAACGGAAAGCGTGCGCCTCCTTTCGCTATTTCCGATCCGGGATATTTTGTATTGCCGGGCAGCTCTCATCGTTACCGGGACTGGAAACCCGAAGGCCACGGACGCGTAGATGTCGTCCGAGCCATCACCATCTCCTGCGATACTTTCTTTTACGGGCTGGCTCTTGATCTTGGCATAGATAAACTGGCCTCATTCCTGAGTCACTTCGGTTTCGGCCAGCTCACCAATCTGGATATTGCGGGAGAACGCACAGGATTATTGCCGACCCCGGAATGGAAGGAGAAACGGTTTAAACAGCCTTGGTACGCAGGTGAAACGGTGATCACCGGCATCGGCCAGGGATATACTCTGGTGACGCCGATGCAACTTGCTTTCGCGACGGCGATGTTAGCCAACAATGGCGTTGGGGTTAAACCTCATCTGGTCGCCAGCATACGCGATAGCCAAACAGGTCAGATACGCCCGCAGCCTATACAAACGCTGGAACGTATCCCGGTCAGCCCGGAGAATCTGGCGCTGGTGAAACAAGGCATGATGGGCGTGACACAACCCGGCGGCACTGCAGCCAGCATGGGTGCCGGAGCGGGTTATACGATCGCCGCCAAGACCGGAACAGCCCAGGTGATAGGGATCGCACAAAACCAGAAATATAACGCGAGCCAGATAGACGAATATCATAGGGATCATGGCCTGTTCATTGCCTACGCTCCTGCAGAAGCTCCCAGGATCGCACTGGCGATCATCGTCGAAAACGGCGGCCACGGCGGTACAGCGGCTGGGCCTATTGCGCGACAAGTGATGGACTATTATTTACTGGGCAAAATGCCTGTGAAACCTGCGGAACCTGTAGTGACAGCAGCTCCCAAAGTCCCGCCAGAGGAAACCACTAATGATTAAAAACCTGCTCGGACACTGGCTAAGACGTTTCTCCCGGCATATAGACCAGACTCTGTTCGGCTTGTTATTGCTCACGATCATGATAGGCCTGTTCATTCTTTACAGCGCCAGCGGTCAGAATGCGGAGCAAATGGGTCGGCAAGGATTGAGCCTGCTGGTTGCTCTCGCCTGCTTGGGGCTATTCGCCAACATATCGCCGCAACGGTTGGAGGCAGTGGCAGTGCCTCTATATATATTAGGCTTACTGTTGCTGCTGGGCGTAGCGCTCGTAGGCGACGTTAGTCATGGCGCGCAACGCTGGCTCAATCTGGGTGTTGCTCGTATCCAGCCGTCGGAAATGATGAAGATCGCAGTACCGCTGATGCTAGCCTGGTATTTCGCAAGGCGTGAAGGTAGCTTAAGAGCGATGGACTATTTCTTTGCGGCCTTGTTTCTAATCATCCCGGTAGGCCTTATCGCCAAGCAACCGGATTTGGGGACGGCCTTACTCATTAGTGCTTCCGGATTTTACGTGCTGTTTTTTGCAGGTCTAAGCTGGCGCTTGATGCTGGGTCTTGCCCTTTCGTTTGCTGGAGTGGTTCCGCTAGTATGGCCTCACCTGCATGATTATCAGCGCAAACGCATCATGACCTTACTGGATCCCAGTCAAGATCCTTTGGGCGCCGGTTATCACATCATACAATCGTCTATTGCCCTGGGTTCCGGCGGGCTGGCTGGCAAAGGCTGGCTGAATGGTACGCAATCACGATTGGATTTTCTGCCCGAGCGCCACACTGACTTCATTTTTGCGGTGTTCGGCGAAGAATTCGGCCTGCTGGGCGTGGCGTTGTTAGTCTTGCTGTTTATAGCTATCATCGCTCGCGGTATGGTCATCGCCAACAACGCGCAAAACGTTTTCAGCCGCTTATTGGCAGGCAGTATCACGCTAAGTTTCTTCACTTATGCCTTCGTTAATATGGGCATGGTGAGCGGCATATTGCCGGTGGTAGGCGTACCATTGCCGCTGATTAGCTACGGCGGTACTTCTCTGGTGATGTTGATGATAGGTTTCGGTATTTTAATGAGTATACAGACGCATAAAAAACTGGTCGGCTCATGACAATGGTAAAAGGTGACAAGATGACGACAGGAAAAACAGCAGGTCTTGTTGCATTATGGCTATTGGCAGTAACACTATCCGGTTGCGGCACGATGGGTAGAACGCAAGTGCCGGTAATGGAACGTACGCCGGAACCGCCATCAGCTGCCGAACCTCCAAAACCCACAAAGCCGAGTGCAGCAACACCCGCCCCATCCAACGGAACCAAGAGTGGTGGGTATTACCTGGACGATGGACCGGGCGATAATGCACCGGCGGATATAGACGCCATTCCCGATGCGGTGGTGAAAAAAGAATCTATTCGCGCCGCGAGTAGCCGTCCTTATGAAGCATTGGGGGAAACCTATACTCCCATGACCGAATACAAACCTTATAAGGAGCAAGGTATCGCTTCCTGGTACGGCAAGCGTTATCACGGTCAGAAAACTTCCAGCGGCGAATTGTATGACATGTACGGCATGAGTGCCGCGCATACCATCCTGCCCATTCCTTGCTATGTGCGTGTCACCAACCCGGAGAACGGACGCTCGGTGATCGTCAGGGTGAACGACCGCGGGCCGTTCAAGAAAGATAGATTGATCGATCTTTCCTATGCTGCAGCTTATAAGCTGCGTCTTTTACAAAAAGGTAGCGGCCTGGTTGAAGTGGAATTGATAGACCCCGATCATCCGCAGGCTCTTCCCACGACGACGCAATCTACAGCACCCGTTCCTGCTACAGGCGGCGTCTTTGTGCAATTGGGCGCATTCCGTCAGCAAGAGAATGCCAACCAATTACGCGACAAAATACAGAACCAAGGACTGGCGCAAGGAGTCAAAGTGGACAGTGTGCTCAATGCAGACCTTTATCGCGTACGCCTTGGTCCTTATAGCAGCAATGAAGAAGCCGGTCGCGCTGCGGCCAATATTAAAAACTCTCTAGGAATCTCCGCCATTGTTATCTCTCAATAAGCAGTTCGTCTTTATTGGTTTACTCTTAGTTTCGATCCTCAGCTACGCCGACAATCTTCCGCCGCCGCCCACAGTGGCTGCCAAGGCGTTTCTATTATTGGAAGTCAACAGCGATAAAGTCATCGCTCAACAAGGTGGCGATGAACGCATAGAACCTGCGTCGCTGACTAAACTGATGACCACCTATCTGTCTTTCAAAGCAGTGAGAGACGGTCAGCTCAAGCTGGATCAGATACTACCGGTCAGCACTGCGGCCTGGAAAGCGGAAGGCTCGCGCATGTTCATCCAACCCAACATTCCGGTCACCGTAGATCAATTGCTGCATGGCATGATCATCCAGTCCGGCAACGATGCCTCTGTCGCCTTGGCGGAAGGCATCGCCGGTAGCGGAGACGTTTTTGTCGGCATGATGAACAAGGAAGCCGCCAGACTGGGCATGAAGAACAGCCATTTCGCCAACGTCAATGGCTTACCGGATCCGAACCATTACACTACGGTCAATGATCTGGCGTTATTAGCGACCGCGATCATTCGTGACTTTCCGGATCAATACAAACGCTTGTTTGCGATCAAGGAATATACCTACAACAACATCACGCAACCTAATCGTAATAGGTTGTTATGGGTGGATCCCAGCGTAGATGGCTTGAAAACCGGGCATACGGAAGCCGCCGGATATTGCTTGATCGCTTCTGCCAAGCGCGGCGATATGAGATTGTTATCGGTACTGGTAGGTGCTCCCTCCGACAATGCACGGGCGACCGAGAGCCAGAAACTACTGAACTACGGTTTCCAGTTCTTTGAAACGCGACTGATTTACAAGGCCGGACAAGAGGTGACCAAACTCAAATTATGGAAAGCGCAGCAGGATATGCTTTCCGCCACCGTACCATCCGACCTCTATCTGCTCTACCCCAAAGGGCGCTATTCGGCAGTAAAAGCCACTATCACCAGCACTCAGCCTTTGCTTGCGCCTTTGGCACAAAACCAGCAGGTGGGCACGATTCGTTTTGATCTGGAAGGTAAAACCATATTGGAACAAAGACTGGTCACCGCACAGGAAATTCCTGTTGCGGGCCTATTTAGAAGACTGTGGGATAGCCTTAGATTGAAGCTTTAATGGTGGTTTACCAACGCTCTCCGTGAGGGAGAGCGTTGGTAAATATCAAACTTTCTGATAAACCTCTGCTCCTTTTTTCACAAACTCGATCGCCTTTTCCTGCATCCCCTTGCTCAAGGCCTCCTGATCGGAAACACCCTGAGTAGCCGCATAATCCCGCACATCCTGAGAGATTTTCATGGAACAGAAATGCGGACCGCACATGGAGCAGAAATGCGCTAACTTCGCACCTTCCTGCGGCAAAGTCTCGTCATGGAATTCCTTGGCTTTTTCCGGATCCAGCCCCAGATTGAACTGATCTTCCCATCTGAATTCGAAGCGGGCTTTGGATAAAGCGTTGTCGCGTATCTGTGCACCGGGGTGGCCTTTGGCCAAATCGGCAGCGTGGGCAGCGATCTTGTAAGTGATGATACCGACGCGCACATCTTCTTTTTCCGGCAAACCCAAATGCTCTTTAGGCGTGACGTAGCACAGCATGGCACACCCGTACCACCCTATCATCGCCGCACCTATGCCCGAAGTGATGTGGTCATAGCCGGGAGCGATGTCGGTAGTAAGCGGTCCTAAGGTGTAGAACGGCGCTTCGTCGCAGTGTTTCAGTTGCAACTCCATGTTTTCCTTGATCAGGTGCATAGGCACATGACCAGGACCTTCTATCATGACTTGTACATCATGTTTCCAGGCGATCTTGGTCAACTCACCCAGTGTTTCCAGCTCTGCAAACTGCGCTTCATCGTTGGCATCGTAAATAGAACCCGGACGCAGACCATCGCCCAGACTGAAGCTCACGTCATAGGCTTTCATGATCTCGCAGATGTCCTCAAAGTGTTCGTAGAGGAAGCTTTCCTTGTGATGCGCCAAGCACCACTTGGCCATGATGGAACCGCCGCGCGACACGATACCGGTCATGCGTTTCGCTGTCATCGGAATATAGGCCAGACGTACACCGGCATGGATAGTGAAGTAATCCACACCTTGTTCGGCCTGTTCGATCAGCGTATCGCGGAAAATCTCCCAGGTCAGGTCTTCTGCTTTGCCGTCCACTTTTTCCAATGCCTGATAGATAGGCACAGTACCAATAGGCACCGGGCTGTTGCGGATGATCCATTCGCGTGTTTCATGTATGTTCTTGCCGGTGGAAAGATCCATCACCGTATCGCCGCCCCATCGTATGCCCCACACCATTTTTTCCACTTCCTCGGAAATAGAAGAAGCGAGCGCGGAGTTACCGATATTGGCGTTGATCTTGACCAGGAAATTGCGACCTATGATCATCGGTTCCAGCTCAGGATGATTGATATTGGCAGGAATGATGGCGCGGCCGCGCGCTACTTCATCACGCACGAATTCTGCAGTGATGAGTTTGGGGGTAGATGCTCCAAAATTCTGACCCGGATGTTGTTTGAGGATGAGTTCGGACATTTGTTCGCGACGCTGATTCTCACGAATGGCGATATATTCCATCTCAGGAGTGATGATGCCTTTGCGCGCATAGTGCATTTGCGAAACATTCATGCCATTTTTGGCGCGGCGCGGCGGACGTGTCAGGTTGAAGCGTAATTCCGCCAGTTGCGGGTCAGTCTTGCGCTGCAAGCCGTAGCTTGATGTCGGGCCGGAAAGCACTTCGGTGTCGTTGCGCTCATCGATCCAATTGGCACGCAACGCCTGTAAACCGTCACGAATATCGATCTGCACATCAGGGTCGGTATAAGGCCCGGAAGTGTCGTATACCATCACCGGCGGATTCTTTTCCGCGCCGAAAGCCGAAGGCGTATCCGACAAGCTGATCTCGCGGAACGGCACTTGGATATCGGCACGGCTACCCTGCACATAAACTTTGCGTGATTTTGGAAAGGCTTTGACCGCGTCAGGATCAAGCTCGGCAGAGATATTCAGAAATTTGGGATTGGCGTTCATTCGGTACTCCTTGGAGGAAAAAACGTAAGGAGCATCGGTATAGATGCTTCCCTACGGCGGCATCAACCGCATCAGGTTCAAAGGGTTTTTCTCACTGGTTTGCATACCGCACCCCAGACCCCTAGCAATGGCGTAAAAGTACTTTAAACAGGCAAATAAAGCAAGGATAAAGAATAGTTGACATCGTTAACTTAACGTCGTTAAACTAAATAAAGTACCTCTTAATACTTTGCAATCGCGAAAAGTGGAGTGATGCATGGACAACAGCTATCTTTGGTTAAAAACACTGCATCTTGTCGGGGTGATCTTGTTTCTAGGCAATATCATTATCACAGGGTGGTGGAAAACAATGGCAGATCGAACGCGTAATCCACAGATCATCGCTTTCGCCCAGCGGCAAGTCACTTTAACAGATTTTATTTTCACCGCCGGCGGCGGTGGGATGTTGCTGGCAGCGGGTCTCGGCAATGTGATCTCTCATCATATAGATTACTGGCATACGCGCTGGATCGGTTGGGGCATGGGGTTATTTATTGCTTCAGGCGTCATTTGGGCATTCATACTGATCCCTATTCAAATCAAGCAGGCCGCTTTGGCAAAAACTTTCGCTCATGGCGAAGCAATCCCCGATATGTATTGGCGATTAGGCAAGTTATGGATAGTTTTCGGCGCCTTGGCCACCGCGTTGCCATTAATTGCCGTCTATTGGATGGTATTCAAACTCAATTGAGATAAGGAGTAACGATATGCAATATGCATTGATTACGGGTGCCAGCAGCGGCATCGGCCTGGAACTGGCAAAGATCATGGCGGCAAAAGGCCATCACCTTATTCTGGTGGCGCGACGCCTCAATCTGCTGCAGGAATTGAAAGCTAGTTTGGAGAAGAAGTACGCGGTCAAGGTGGAAACACGCGTCGCTGACCTTTCTGCCTTGGGAGAAGCTAAGGCGCTACATGAGTTCTGCCAGCACCGCGAACTGGAAGTGGAATACCTGATCAACAATGCCGGCTACGGCGATTACGGCAAGTTCGATGCCGATAAGATCGATATCTATCAAAACATGTTGCAGCTCAATATAGTCGCCTTGACCGAACTGACAGCCTTGTTCGTTAACGACATGAAGCAGCGCAAATCCGGCAGGATCATGAATGTAGGTTCCATCGCAGCATTCCAGCCCGGACCCAATTTGGCAGTGTATGCCGCAAGCAAAGCCTATGTGATGCATTTTACCGAAGCGCTGAATTACGAATTGCGCGGCAGCGGTGTGATCGCTACCGTACTTAACCCCGGCATGACCGAAACCGGCTTTTTCAGCCGCGCCAAGATGGAAAATGCGACCAACGCGCAAAACACGATGATGGATGCAGCGAGTGTCGCCAAGTCCGGTTATGAAGCCATGATGGCCGGTAAGTTGAATGTAATTCCCGGCTGGAAGAACCGCATGCTTGCCTTCGGCAGCCAGACCATGCCGTCGCGCGAAGTGTTATTAAGAATCTCCGGCGCTATCCTCAAAGACACTTCTGCCAGTTAAAAAAGCCTATGCCCCCTAGACATAAAACCGAGCAGCAACGGCAAGAAATACGTAATGCGATCATCGATGCGGCGCGCGAGATGTTCATAGCGCGCGGAGTAGAAGCCGTTACTATGCGCGAGATCGCGAAGAAAGTCGGTTATTCCCCCACCGCGCTATATCTGCACTTTGAAGACAGAGATGCCATTCTGCAGGCCATCTGCGACACCGATTTCCTGGCGCTGGCGAACGGCATGCAAGCCATCATGCGCGAACCTGATCTGATCAAAAGGATCAATCTTCTGGCTCAAGGCTATACCCAATTCGCCCTGAGCCATCCCAATCATTATCGTTTGATGTTCATGACCCCGCGTGTCTGCGACCCGAATGCTTCTATCATGCAAAAAGAAAACACCGAACAAGATGCCTACGCCCAATTAAAGCTGGTGGTAAGGGAAGCATTCGCAGCTCACTGCTTCAGACCGGAATTGACAGATGCCGAGCTTATCGCCCAAACCTTGTGGGCAGGGATACACGGCGTGTGTTCGTTACAGATCGCCCTGGCCAATGACACTTGGGTGAATTGGCGCAATATCGAGCAACGTTTGCATCTGATGCAGCAAAGCTTGATGCGTGGCTTGCTCCGACATTCATGAATGGCAAGTGATCGTAGAATCCAGTGTCAATCGCAGTATCGCGTAAAAATGCCGACCACAAATTAAATCCAGCCGTTATAATCTGAAAAAATACAGGGGGCCAGCCAAGATGGATGCTGCACAAGCATTGAAAATGCGTGAGCAAGCTCGATTCAATATGATCGAGCAGCAGATTCGTACTTGGGAAGTTTTAGATCCCGTCATTCTTGATCTGTTGAGTCAAGTACCACGTGAAGATTTTGTACCGGAGCGTTACCAAGGCTTGGCGTTCGCCGATCTGGAGATTCCGTTAGGTCACGCCCAGACCATGCTCTCCCCCAAACTCGAAGCACGCATGATGCAGGCATTGCAAGTATCCAAGTCCGAAACCGTACTGGAAATCGGCACCGGCAGCGGCTATATGACCGCTCTTCTGGCCAAGATGGCAAAAGAAGTCTATAGCATCGAACGCATCGCAGAATTAAGCTCGAACGCCGCACAAAAACTGGTAGCGCACAGCATCTCCAATGTCGTGCTGGAAATCGGCGACGGCGCTAACCGCTGGAGCGACGGCAGTTATGATGTGATCGTCTTGACCGGCTCAGTGCCCATGTTACCCACGGCGTTCGAAAACCAGCTTAATCCGGGCGGACGTTTACTGGCAGTGGTAGGCGAAGCTCCGGTGATGGAAGCGATGCTGGTCACTTGCATCTCTGCCAGCGTTTACAGCCGGATATCATTATTTGAAACCTGTATCCCGCAACTGGTCAACGCCGTGCAACCGCAGCAGTTTAATTTCTAATGACTCATTTTAATGAGCGGCTTAATAAATCGGGCTTAATAAATTCGAAAGATCGGCAATTGAATTCCATCAAAATAAAAACTCTGACTTTACTCATAGCGACTTTATTCGGGGCTTCTCAGAGCGTTTGGGCAGACGGCAATTTACAAGGTTTGCTGGAAATCTATAAACAAGCAGAACTTCACGACTCGAGCTGGGCCTCAGCCAAAAGTACATATGCCGCCACTCAGGAAAAAGTAGTTCAAGGCCGAGCACTTATACTGCCGAGCGTGACCTTGGATGCCGAAGCCAATCAGAACAATTCAGATACCACTTATAGCGGATCCGCCGCCAACCCATTCACCGGGGGCCGGCAAAACTTTGGCGCCATAGGCTATAACGTCAATCTCACTCAACCTCTGTGGCGCAAACAGAACACCATACAGTACGAGCAATCCAAGGTGCAGGTGGCGCAAGCGGAAAACACGCTCAGTGTCGCGCGGCTTGACCTGATGGTACGCACCGCTACCGCCTATTTTGATGTGTTGCTGGCGCAAGACAAAATAACTTTAATCGTGGCACAAAAAGCTGCCGTTACCCGCCAACTGGATCAAGCCAAGGCTAATTTCGATGTCGGCACGGCAACTATTACCGATGTCAATGAAGCACAAGCGAAATTCGATCTGCTACTCGCTCAGGAAATCGCGACCCAGAATGATTTCGAGGTGAAGAAACGCGCTATACAGGCCATCACCACCGTACCGACCGGACAACTCGCCAGTGCCAAAGACAAGTTGAATATCATGATCCCGGCACCGCAAGACATGGAAGAATGGGTGAAGATCGCAGAAGAGCAAAACCCTCAGATCAAGGTTCAAGATCAGTCCGTACAGATTGCCACCCAGGAGATCGACCGCGCCCACGCAGGTCATTACCCGACTCTGGATGCGGTAGCCACTTGGGCCGACAATCGCTCGAACGGTGGCGTCAATGCCATCGGTAGCGACCAGCAACAGCTGACTATAGGTGTGAAGATGGAGATACCGATCTATCAGGGCGGTAGCATCAGCTCCAAAGAACGCGAAGCCGCCTCCAACCAGCAAAAAGCGCAGGATGATGTGGACCTGGCGCGCCATAATGCAGACTTCCAGACCCGCCAGGCTTATTTGACCGTTGCCAGTACGGTCGCTCAGGTCAAAGCATTCGAGCAGGCGCTAATCTCCAGCCAAAGTTCCATGGATTCCACCTCACTGGGGTATGAAGTAGGTGTGCGCACCAGTGTAGACGTGCTCAATGCTCAACAACAATTATATAGCGCCAAACGCGACCTGCTGGAAGCGCGCTATACCTGGATGCTTTCCGTGATTAAACTTAAAGCGGCAGCCGGTGTGCTCAGCGAAAAGGATTTTGCGGACACCAACAACCTGCTGGAAGGCTTGTAATTGCCGCTCACTGTGCAACAAGAGACCAGTCAACTGGTGGTCGTGGATGTACAGGAGAAACTAAGT
>DATBPY010000121.1:0-3002 GCA_036561085.1 Methylophilaceae bacterium
CCGCGCAAAGCGAAACGCTGCACCGTGAACCCCAGGCGTTCAAGCGCCAGTATCTCCCTGCGGATAAAGCTGTGGCTGACCTTGGGATATTGGTTGATAAAGTAGGCGATGTTCACGGCGATGCTTCCTTGTGTTGGCGGCTGTGGTAATTCACGGCATAAGCGGCACCTAATACGAACCACAGATACCAGTTGAAACAAAGGTAGGCCAGCATGTTGTCGGAATACGCATCCAGTGCGAATTCAAGCAGGAACATGACGGCGCAGAAGATCATGAGTTTGTTTTGTCGATAAAAGACCATCAGTTCCCTGCCGACTTTGTAGTGCAGCCATATGAAAGCGCCAAGCCCCAGCGCCCCGGTCTCGAAAAACAGTTGCACGAAAACACTATGTGCGCCGGACTCTTTGACACCGGCCATGGAGAAGAAATCGAGCGAATAATGCTTGAATGCTTCCAGCCCGTAGCCCATGAAATAATGGCTGGGTTGCATCCAGGTCAACCCGTCGTGCCATATAAGTTTGCGCCATGCATATGAATTCAACCTGCTGTAGTTGATGACCTGATTGCCCTGGGTCAGGTCGAGGATACGGTCGCGTATCTCCGGCACGAAGAATGCCGCCAGCGGGACCAACATGAGATAGAGCAGGTATTTGCGCTCATAGAGGAGGGCGTATACCAGGAAAAAGGCCATGCATGAGATCCAGGCGCTACGCGTCTTGGTCATGACCAGCAGTACCAGCATAGTCAGGATATAGACCGGGATCAGGCGACGGATAGAAGCAGGGATGTAACTCGCTTTTACTTTGAAAAAGTAGAAGCTGATGGAAATGATCAGCACCAGGTAAAAAGCGAAAATGTTGGGGTGCGAAAAAGTACTGCTGATACGGAACCCGACATCCTCACTTTTGAAACCGCCTGTTGCGGCATCGATAAAACCGTAGACCACAGGGATGAAAGACGAAAAGAATACGGCGCGCATCCAGCGGCCGTAACTTTCTTCATCTTTTACCAGGGTCACGGCCAGCATGAAGACCGCGGCATACGAGACCAGCCCCAGATAGGTTTTCAATGCGGGCACGAACTCCGGGGCGTATGCCAGCGAGATCAGCGAAATCACCAGGAATGCCAGCCAGGTTTGTTTGAAAAGCTTGCCGGCAGGCATCGGCTTCTCCAGCAGCGCGATCGCCGCCAGTAATATAATCAAGGCATTCAGCACCGCACCTAAACCGAATCCACCCAGTTTGGTGGCATCGAATATCGGGTCCATGATCGCGCGCAACAGAATGACCAGATAGAAAAACGTATTGCGGTCGAAAACAAACAATAGCCCGATGATCATTGCTCCAGGCAAGGCCAGCAGCACGCCGTATTTGTCGCCTGCGGTGGCGGCATAGAGACTTACCAGCGCCCCCATGCCCAAGGCAACCAACATGCCGACTATGGCGAACATGGCCGGGTGTCTGGAAATAGCCGGTGTCTGAGCGATGATCCTAGACACTTGATACTCCTGTCATGGGGGCCTGGGTCATTTTTAACAACTCGGCGTAGAGGTCGATGTATTGCTGTGAGATGCAAGCCATGGAGAATTTTTGTTTAAGTTCCTTGATCGATGCCTGGATTTCGGATGCTGTGACTTTGCTCATGAATTCCAATGCCAGATGCGCGAATTTTTCAGGTTGGCGAGAGTAGCTGATCCTGCCTATCCTGGGGTCGGTCACGATCTCTTCGGTGATGCCTGCGATATTCGTCACCACCGTAGGCAGACCGCAGGCCATGGCTTCTATCATGACGGTACCGAAGCCTTCCTGCCTGGAGCAGAAAAAGAAATAATCGGCGGCTTTTATATATTCATGGGCATTGTCCCGGTTGCCCACGAAACTGACATTGCTGAGGCCGCACTCTTCGATCTTCCGGCACAACTCCACATAAAATGGATTGTGGTCGGTATTGCCGGTGCCGACGATCACCAAGCTGATGCCGGGGAATCGCTGCTGGATGAATCTGTAGGATTCAAGCAACAGGTCGTAACCCTTTCTATGCTCGACCTTGCCTATGGACAGGATCACCTGCGCCGATTCATCGATACCGAGTTTTTGGCGCAAATCCGATTTCAATTGCAGGTCCGGGATAAAAAAGTTTTCTTCATCGAAACCGTTGTATATCTTCCTCACCACCTGGCTATCGATACCCGCGGCAAGGGAGCGTGTACGCAGTTCTTCCGAGATCGCGACCATGCTATGCACAGAGCGCAATCCCCACATGTACAGGGGCGACAGGTATCTGCGGTTCTTGAAAGTGAGAGGGTCGTCGCTGTCCACCAGAGTCAGCTTCAGCACCACTTTCCTGCCCATCAGCCGGAATAATGGGAACAACAATATCTCCAGGCCGCTGACAGAATGAAAATGCAATATTTTCAGGTCGCGCCTGCGCATCACGAAAAAGAATAATTTGAGGCAAAACACCAGTTCCCGGAATTTGGAAGCAGGGGTGTCGGAATAGGTAGTCGCCCTGGTGACGGTGATGCCGTCGTAGCGGTCGCCTTCTACGGTCGGTTCGCTGCCGTTATCGCTAAAGAATTCAACATGCAGGCCTTTTTTTATCAACGCTTGCGCAAGCCTGATGGATTGCACTGCCGCGCCGCCGAAATTCGGCGGGAACAGCCTGGAGATCATCAATACTTTCACCATGGTTATGACCTCACGATGCCGGTGGCATAGCTTTTCATAAGTTGCGGAAACAGCAGCCAGTTGATCGCAATGTAAGCTAATACGCCCGCGGCTACGAACATGCCGAATTCCCACGCCTGGCTGCCGACCATGTCATCGAAATGCAGATATAGATTGCGCACCAGCACAGCCATCAACAACGAGATCAACAGCGGCCGCCACAATGCATGCAGGATGTCGAACAAGCTGCATTGCACCAGCCTGCCGGCGAGGATGATGGTGGGAATAACGGTCAACAGGCTGACCAGGAAGTAATAGCGGGCAACGCCGTCGATA
>DATBPY010000122.1:0-1515 GCA_036561085.1 Methylophilaceae bacterium
GTTACGCAAGACGTCCCACGGCGGGCTTTGGTGTCCGATCTCCAGGCGCGCTCTCTCGATACCGTGTGCCATGAATTGTTTGGCCATGCGTTCCTGCATGGCTTCGCTTTTGAAGTTGCCGCTGTTGATGATGAGGTGCGAACCAGGCACGGCTTTGAGGATCTCCGACCAGGCACGGATCAGTTTGTAGTTGATGCGTACCGAGCGCGTCAAGGTGCCGAAGGTGATGTGGCCTTTACGGCTGGCAGGGAGCTCCCCTACTTCACCGATGTCTTTGATGGGGCGGTAGGCGTAGGCGGGAGTGGGGAGTCTCCACAGTTTCTCGGCAAAGTAGGCGTCAGAACCCGGCGGTGCGGTCGGGGCATCGGTCAGGTAGTAGTCTATGGCGGTAAGCCCTGTGGTGTAGCCGAAGTCCAGCCAGTGCAGGGAGACGGGCGCGGGTTTACGGGCGAAGACTAACAGTCTGTTCTCGCCGGTGTGACCGGTGACGTCGATGAGGATGTCGATGCCGTCACTGCGGATACGTTCGGCTAGTGCGGCATAGCTCATGCCGCGAGTAGGGATCCAGTGGTCTACATAACTCTGGTATCTGGCTGTGGCATCGTCAGCACGGGCATATTGTGCATAAGCATAGATTTCGAACCGGCTATGGTCGTGATGCGCCAGTAAAGGTTCTATGAAGTGACGACTGGAATGGTTGTAAAGTGAAGGCGAAACATAACCCACTTTTAACCGTCGTTCGGGGTCGCGATTATTGGTATGGGCTTGCCATTCTTTATATAAGGGACGGGCGAAACGTTCTTCGTATTCTTTATAGTAGTCATATAACTCTTCACTGCTGTAATCAGGATGGTAGTTCACGCAAAATAACATATTGCTGTACGCACCATGAAAATCCGGCTCTATTGCCAGCGCCTGGCGATAATGCTTGATAGCAGTGTCGTATTGATTCAGATCCTGATAAGAGTTACCCAGATTGTTATGCGCTTCCGCGGTCTTGGGATCTATTGCGATCGCCTGCAAATAACTGGCGATCGCCGCGTCGATTTGCTGGTTCTTTTGCTGGGTATCTCCCAGATTGTTATATGCACTGGCAGATTTCGGATCCAAAGCAAGCGCCTGATGAAAACTGGCGATCGCTTCTTCATATCGGCCAAGGTCGCTCAATGACAACCCTTTATAATTGCGTGCAGGAGCGGAATCCGGCTGAAGCTCGATCAGACGTTCAAAACATTCGATGGCTTGCGGGAATTGCCCTACGCTATGCAATGCCAGCCCTAGGTTGTTATATACGTCGTCATAATCGGGCTTTATCTGAACAGCTTGTCGGTAATTAGTAATCGCAAGTTCATACTGCTCTTGACGTTGATAGGCATTCCCCAGATTATTATAAGCCTCGGCCAGATTGGGATCGAACGCGATGGCTTGTCGGAAACACGCGATCGCATCGTCGAATTTCTCCTCTTCCTTATACACATCGCCCATGTTGTTATAAGCGCCCGCAAAGTCAGGTTT
>DATBPY010000123.1:0-1600 GCA_036561085.1 Methylophilaceae bacterium
GATGTTGGAGATGGTCGCCGTCGGCGCGATGGCGATACAGTTGGAGTTACGCATGCCCACTTGTTTGATGCGGGTGCGCAAAGCATCCCAATCCAGCGTGCTGGAGCGGTCTACGTCCACATGGCCGCCGCGTTCGGTAGCCAGTAAATCCAGCGTCTCCAGCGGCAATACACCTTGATCCCACAGACTTCCCTTGAAGCTCGAATAGGCGCCGCGCTCTTCCGCCAGCACGGTGGATGCCCAATAGGCGTTGTAGCACACCGCTTCCATGGTGCGGTCGGCAAACTCAACAGCTTCGTTCGAGGCATAAGGGATGCGCATCGCATGTAGCGCATTCTGGAAACCCATGATGCCCATGCCGACGGGGCGATGGCGGTAATTGGAATTACGCGCCTTGCCCACGGCGTAGAAATTGATGTCCACCACGTTATCCAGCATGCGCATGGCAACCTTGGTCGTGGCTTTTAGCTTGGCCTGGTCTATCACCAGCTTGCCGCCCTCTTCTTTCAGGTGCGCCATCAAATTTACCGAACCCAGGTTGCAGACTGCGATCTCGCTATCCGAAGTATTCAGCGTGATCTCGGTACACAGGTTGGAGCTATGCACCACACCCACATGCTGTTGCGGCGAGCGGATATTGCAAGGGTCTTTGAAAGTGACCCAGGGATGACCGGTCTCGAACAGCATGGACAACATCTTGCGCCACATCTGTAATGCAGGGATGCGCTTGAACAACTTGAGTTCGCCGCTATCGGCTTGGCGCTCGTAGGCAGTATAAGCGGCCTCGAAATCGCGTCCGAATTTGTCGTGCAAGTCCGGCACATCGGAGGGCGAGAATAATGTCCACTCGCCATTCTCGGCGACGCGGCGCATGAACAGGTCGGGTATCCAGTGCGCGGTGTTCATGTCGTGGGTACGGCGTCTGTCATCACCGGTGTTCTTGCGCAGATCGAGGAATTCTTCGATATCCAGATGCCAGGTTTCCAGATAGGCACATACCGCGCCTTTGCGTTTGCCACCTTGGTTCACTGCCACTGCAGTATCGTTCACTACTTTCAGGAACGGGATCACGCCCTGGCTCTTGCCATTAGTGCCTTTGATGCGGGAACCCAATGCACGCACCGGCGTCCAGTCATTGCCCAGACCCCCTGCATATTTTTGCAGCAGCGCATTTTCCTTGATGCCCTGATAGATGTCATCCAGATCGTCGCCCACGGTAGTGAGGTAGCATGAAGAAAGCTGCGAATGCAGCGTACCGCTGTTGAACAGTGTCGGCGTGGAGCTCATAAAATCGAAGCTGGACAGCACTTGATAGAACTCGATAGCGCGTGTTTCACGGTCTATTTCGTTAATGGCCAGGCCCATCGCCACGCGCATGAAGAATATCTGCGGCAGTTCGATACGGCGCTCTTCGATATGCAGGAAGTAGCGGTCGTACAGGGTTTGCAGGCCCAGGTAGCCGAACTGGAAATCGCGTTCGGCGACTATTGCCGCGCCCAGTCTTTCCAGGTCGAATTGCATCAAGCGCGGATCAAGTTGATTGGCCTCGATGCCGAGCTTGATATAGCGCGGGAAATATTCGGGATAGCGTTTTTGCATC
>DATBPY010000124.1:0-2237 GCA_036561085.1 Methylophilaceae bacterium
ATAGGCAAACGCTTGGGTTGCGAACCTGCCACCGGTAACGGGAACATCAGCGACTGGGCGGAGTGGTGCGCGATATGCCCGGTCATGTGGTGGTTCTCCTGATGGATATGGCCGTAGAACACGGTCACATTGTTGTACGGCATCAGCAAGTCGATGGCAGCCTGGCCATCGCGGGTCGCCCAATCCCATTGCGGGTAAAGGTCGAACAATGGGCGGTGGGTGAACACCACGATGTTCTGGTCTTTGCTGTAACCGTCCAGCACCTTCTTCAGCCATGCCAGTTGGTCGGTACCGAGCGCTGCGGTCGGGTCGGATACGTTATCCAGCACGATGAACTGGATGCCTTTGTGCTCGAAAGTGTAATGCGTGTCGCCGAAGAATTCCTGGTACGCCGCACCGAAATCCAGCGACGCGTCATGCTCGCCCGGTGTGAAGCGCACGTTCTTCACGTTCAGCTTGCTGACAATATCTTTAAACTCGGCCATCCTGCGGCGGCGTTCTTTTGGGTCGTCGGTGGTCTGCGTCAGGTCGCCGGTAAAGAAGATGAAATCCGGTTGCACTGCCAGTGCATTCACCGCTGCCACGGCTTTCTGCAAAGTACCTTTCGCGTCCGGGTTGACCTTGTCGCCGGTGAAACCCCAGTGCGTATCCGACATCTGCACGAAGAAGAAATCGTTGGCATCCACGCCGTCGGCCGAGCCGTACCCTGCGGCCAGTGCGCTGCCGGAATTGAGTGCCAGCCGCGAAGCGAACACCACGCCTGCACCCATGCCTGCCAGTTTAAGAAAGCTTCTACGGTCTAGCTTATGATCCAATTTATTGTCCATTTTTTACTCCTGATAGTGATTCGAAATGCCCGATGAATGAATGGTGACTACTGTTGCTAGTACTTGTGGGGTAGCATGCGTATTCCCGAAATAAAAATATTTTTGTATGCTGGAATAAAGCAGATTTGTTTCCGGTATACATTCGATGCGCGGCATTTTTAAGGGCTTGATGTTTGTTCAATAGAAATCAAACGACGAAAACGAATAAAACCGAACGTTTCGAGGTAACAGTCTTAATACATCTGGATGCGGCCTATAACCTGGCACGCTGGTTGATGAGCAACGAGGCTGATGCGCGCGACGTGGTGCAGATAGCATCGCTACGGGCGTTGACCTATCTCGACAGCCTGCGCGGCGACGATGCCAAGTCGTGGTTCCTGGGTATCGTGCGCAACTGCTGTATGACGGCGCTGAACGAACGTTCGGCGCGCATCGCTGATATGGACATGGACGCAGTGGTGGAAGGCAGCGACGAGTTGGCGATGCTGGGCAGCAGCAGCGCCATCCCGGAACAGGAAATGATGCGCCGCGATAATCGTGCGCATGTGAACCAGGCCCTGCAACAACTGCCGGTGGGGCATAGAGAGGTGCTGATTTTGCGTGAGATGGAAGAGATGGCCTACGACGAGATCGCCGCGGTGATGGATGTGCCGATAGGCACTGTCATGTCGCGCCTGTCGCGTGCGCGGCTTCTGTTCAAGCAAGCGTTTCTGGGATTGAACCAGGGAGTAGCACCATGAGCGAATTAGAAGAAGACTTGCGGGTTAAAGCCTTGCTGAAACAAGCAGAACGTTTCGATGCGCCCGCAGGTCTGCGCGAAAGCATCCTGCGCCAAGTGCAGCCGCCTCAGCCTAATCAAGCAGCGCTCAAGCTCAAACCTCAAGTCAGCAACGGCATGTGGGGCTGGCTCGCGATGCCCCTGCCCCGTTTCGCTTCCAGCTTCGGCATGGGCGCCATCGTTGCCACGCTGGTAGTCGGCCAGATGACCGCAGGCATGCAAGACAAACAAGCCATGTTGCTGGCAATGGCCTCCGACCATGCGCGCGCCGTAGTCACCCAGGACACCATAGAGATCAAATCGTCCAGCATGCACACTGTCAAACCCTGGCTCAGCAGCCAGCTGGGCTACTCGCCGCTGATCGTCGACCTCGCCGATAAAGGCTTCCCCCTCATCGGCGGCAGGCGCGGCTTCATCGGCAGCACACCGGTGGCAGTGGCGGTGTACGGCTACAAGCAACACGAGATCGACGTCTACATCGTCACCAACGCCGTCTACCGGCAATTCCCGTCACATCTAGGTGACATCAACGGCTTCCACACCACCACCTGGAACGCCGCCGACCTGCACTACATCGCCATGTCGGACATGAACGCCCAACAACTGGTCAATTTCGGCAAGGTGCTGGCGGA
>DATBPY010000125.1:0-3649 GCA_036561085.1 Methylophilaceae bacterium
GAAACCGACCAGCGCCGCAGGCAATCCCGCCAATGGGATGTCTACTGTCACCACGCGAGCGAGGCGGCGTGCATTCATGAAGCCGATCAGGGTCACCGTTAATGCCAGCGGAACGACGAGTTGTGCGGTTGAAGCAGCAAGTGACGGCGACCCCGCTATCAGCAGCAATACATCGCGCAATAACGTCAGCACCAGCACCGAGGAGAACAGCCCCATCGCCAACCCGCTCGCCCAACTAAGGCGGTCGGCTACTGTTTGGCGCAATTCCATAAAGCGCGCCAGTATGCCCATGGGCAGTAACAGCGTGGATATACACAATAGCAGCACGCCGACGACGATACCGCCTGTGCCGTAAGACAGCGCAGGCAACAAGCGCCAGCCTATGTAGAAATGCAGCAGAGCCAGGATAGGCAATACCCTCAGCATAAAGCGGCGTATGCGCTTGGGCAATTCAGATTCCGCCGGATGTTCCGGTACTACGTGGGCTTGTGACATTTAGTGAGATCGAGAATGAGAAGGGGTCGGTGCAGCGAGTAACATATTCATGCTTATATAGACGCATTGGAAGCGGGAATATTGCAGAATGAGAAAAATAATTTTTGGCAGGGGGACTTTCCCCTAGCTATGTCAGCCACCGTACAGAAATTATGCGCTGTTACCTTTAATCTGCTTAAATACGGCATATTGTGTGCCATTCCGGTAATTAACAAGGAGAGCAGCGATGAACGAAAACGAAAGCAAAATACTCGACCACATCACCGAACTGGTGGATGAAGAGCAACGTATCTATAGCAATAAGGCGGTGTCCGAACAAGACAAGGGTAAGCTCAAACACATTGCCGAGCAGCTCGATCAATGCTGGGATCTGTTGCGCCAGCGGCGTGCCCGCCTCGAATATGATGAAGACCCTGCGGATGCCAGCATGCGCGATGTGAAGACGGTCGAGGGTTATATAGGCTAAGTGGGTGGATGATTTGACCGAACCGGAACAACCAATGCCCAATTGTCTGGATTGCGCGCATTATTACATCACGCATGATGCCAGTTTCCCCTATGGCTGCCGGGGCATGAATTTCAAAAGCAAGCGTTTACCGCAGTTGGAGGTGATTCAGGCCTCGAAAGCTTATTGCCTCGTGTTCCAGCAGAAGCAGTTGTATTGAATCACTTCCACATCTCTTTTTTGATTTGAGTGCCTACAGGTACACCCAGCAGATTCGCCGGTTTGCAATAGATCAACTGTTCGCTGAAATTGCCGCTACGGCTATACACCGCCACGCCGCCATCCAGCCAGAATTCCGCATAGTGAGAAGCCAGCTTGCACACCTGGTTTCCGTTCTCCAGGCTTTGCCAGAACGAACCGTCGGGGTGGTAGGCGAATAAGTGTAGTTGCAGGCCGGAATGTCCATGTTCTTCAAGATAAGGCAAAGTGGAGTGTGCGCTTTCTACTTGGCGCAATATCTGCTGCATATCGATGATCGCCTGCCGGTAACTCACCGCTTGCGGCAGCGCGGAAAAAGCTTCCAAAGCCAGCGCCAGGCGCTCACTTTTGGTAAGCCCCGTGGTGAAGGCTATCTTTGCGGTGGTTTTTTGAGTAGACACACCGCGATTATGACAATAAAACGAATTCTTGCTGATTTTTTTGTAAGGAATACGATAAGCAGTCGACTAAGCATTGAGAACCTGCGTCTTTTATTGTTGGTACAAGGCTCAGGGCATGCTTAACTCAATGATCATAAGGGGAAAATTATGACAGCCTCCGTCGCTTCAGCCGGATACACCGGTTACACTGCGTCCAGCGCCAGTGGGTCTAATCTTACTGCTGCCGGTATCCAGGCGCAGATCGCCATTTATCAGCGGCAATTATCCGACTGCGTGAATTGCTCTTCGGCCTCTACCATAGAAGGAAAAACCGAGATTCAGGATATCTCGAGTAAGATCAGTGCGGCCAAATCGCAGATACAGCAATTGCAAGATCAAGCTCCCCAAAAAACCAGTACGCCTAAAAATAACGGCACGACCAATGCCAACGCCAGCGTGAATGCGGTTGCCAATGCGCCGGTGACCAGAGCGTTGACCATAGCCCCCGGCAACAACATAGACGTTTTTGCCTAGTCGTTCATCACCGCAAGCACAGAAACAAAAAGGCCGGGATGTCCCGGCCTTTTGTTTTTACAGAGTGAGGCTGAGTGCTTACTGCGGATTCTGCAACACATATCCATATTGGTAATACGCAGGTTGCGCGGTATCTGCCTGCTGGTAGTACACGCGCTCAGGCTGCACGTATACCCGGTCCGGTTGCACCGAGACTTTCTCCTGTACATAGACCGTCTCCGGCATGTAAGTCGCATTGGGGGACGAGCCGCTGCCTTCGGCGCGACCGATCTCATAGAGCGCCACCCCGCCGACAGCCACCGGCAAGATCCACCATCCCAACCCAAGCGTGAACCAGGGACCGTCGGCACGCGCCGAGTTGCAGATCGGCGCAGTCGCCAGTAAAGCCAGCAATGGGAACAGCACTATTTTTCTCATGATCGTTTTCATCACACGCGCTCCTGTCAGGTACCGTAATGAGTCGAATATTAATGGTTATCGGCGCTTTTGTAAAAACGCCCTTAAACAAAAAGGCCAGAGTAGATACCCTGGCCTTTTTTGCTTATGCAGCTTTAATGCTTACAGCTTAGCAGCCAGCGCGACTTCCAGTTTGATCTGGTCGGCTACGAAACCGCGGATGCCTTCAGCCAGTTTTTCGGTCGCCATGGCGTCCTGGTTCAGGTCGAAGCGGAATTCTGCTTCGGTCAGCTTGGTTTCAGGTTTCTTGGTAGCGCCGCCGTCTTTCAGCAGACGTGGCAGGTCGCCTTGGGTGGCTTCCAACTCTTGCAGCAGGTTAGGGGCGATGGTCAGGCGGTCGCAACCGGCCAATGCGGTGATCTCGCCGATGTTACGGAAAGAAGCGCCCATCACAACGGTCTTGTAACCGTGCTCTTTGTAGTATGCGTAGATCTTGCGAACGGACAGCACGCCAGGGTCGGTCTCAGAAGTGTAGTCGGTGCCTGGGTTCTTGGCTTTGTACCAGTCCAGGATACGGCCCACGAATGGAGAGATCAGGAACACGCCGGCTTCTGCACAGGCACGGGCTTGGCCGAAACCGAACAGCAGGGTCAGGTTACAGTTGATGCCTTCTTTTTCCAGGATCTCACCGGCACGGATGCCTTCCCAGGTAGAAGCCAGCTTGATCAGCACGCGGCTCTTGTCCACGCCTGCATCCTTGTACAGGCCGATGATCTTGCGGCCTTTGGCTACCATGGCATCCACATTGAACGACAGGCGTGCATCCACTTCGGTGGAGATACGGCCGG
This sequence comes from Methylophilaceae bacterium, assembly GCA_036561085.1. Classification (GTDB taxonomy): domain Bacteria; phylum Pseudomonadota; class Gammaproteobacteria; order Burkholderiales; family Methylophilaceae; genus CAILHX01. The sequence goes on from DATBPY010000125.1 coordinate 3,357, forward strand.
GGATCTCTTTTTGGATTTCCAGACCGATGGAAACAGCCAGCTTGTCGGCAGCGTGTTCGATCTGTTGTTCCTTGGTGCCGCCTTGCTTCTTGGCATAGGCGATGGCATCAGCGATCAGCGGCTCGTACTGTGGCAGCAGGCTGGCCTTCAGCAACAGCGAAGGGTTGGTGGTGGCATCAACAGGCTTAACGCTCTTGATCGCTTCCACGTCGCCGGTATCGGCAACAATGGTGGTCATGTCTTTTAATTGTGATAGTAGGGTGCTCATGTTTTGCTTTCTCCAAGGGTAGTTT
>DATBPY010000126.1:0-8828 GCA_036561085.1 Methylophilaceae bacterium
CTGGCGGCGTTAAGGCTGCAACCACCAAGCAAGTTAAAGATGCTGGCGCTGCTATCATCGTTGCTGGCGCTGCCATCTACGGTGCTGCTGATCCTGCTGCTGCTGCTGCTGAAATCACCAGCTTGGCACACTAAGCTTTAAGATACACAAACTAGTCCACCATTTCGGTTCAAGATGTACCGACTTGGTGGATTTTTTATGGTTGAGATTTAATTCTTTTTATAACTATCAACATTAATAATCAGGACTTTAAAAGGTGACCACCATGCATGAGAAAGTAATCCTAGACAAAATTTCTAGCGTTCTTCAGGCCACTGACGAAAAGCTAGTCGAAGGGCTGGTAGCTGAAGTTGAACGTGCCGGCCGTATCTTCTTGACCGGTGCAGGACGTTCCGGACTTGTTTCGCGTTTCTTCGCCATGCGCCTGATGCACTGCGGCTATCAAGTAAGCATGGTCGGCGAGATCGTGACCAGAAGTATCGTAGACGGCGATCTGCTGATCGTAGTTTCCGGCTCCGGCGGCACAGAGTCATTGCTGCCATTCGTCAAGAAAGCCAAATCCGTAGGCGCCAGAGTCGCCATCGTGTCCATGAAGGGTAAATCCCCTATGGCCGAACTGGCAGACTTGGTATGCCAAATGGGTAGCCAGGATGAATACAGTTTCGTGACCGTGCAAGGCATGCCTATGGGTACAGTGTTCGAATTATCGACGCTGATATTCCTGGAAGCCATCATCTCCAGAATCGTTCTGGCCAAAGGCCTGGATGACGACAAGATGCGCGCACTGCACGCTAACCTTGAGTAATCAAAGTCAGTATGCAATAAAAAAAGCGGCTTAAAGCCGCTTTTTTTATTGGGTCTTACCTACTTATTTAACCACCGCAGCCAACTCACCTTTCTTGTAACGCTCAGCCATGGTGTCGCAGGACAGCGGGTCGATCTTACTTGCCTGGCCTGCACTGCCGAACGCTTCGAATCTGGCTTTACAGATACTTTGCATCGCCTGCGTCGCGACTTTCAAGTATTTACGGGGGTCGAACTCCTTGGGATTCTCAGCCATGTATTTTCTGATCGCTCCGGTCGACGCCATGCGCAAGTCGGTATCGATATTGACCTTGCGCACGCCGTGTTTGATACCTTTGACGATCTCTTCTACCGGCACGCCATAGGTCTCGCCCATCTGGCCGCCGAATTCATTGATGATCTTGAGCCAATCCTGCGGCACGGAGGAAGAGCCATGCATCACCAGATGGGTATTGGGGATGCGCGCATGGATCTCCTTGATGCGCTGGATCGACAACGTTTCGCCGGTAGGCGGGCTGGTGAATTTGTAGGCGCCGTGAGAAGTGCCGATGGCGATCGCCAGCGCATCTACGCCGGTCTTTTTGACGAAATCAGCGGCTTCTTCAGGGTCGGTCAGCAGTTGCGAATGATCCAGCTTGCCTACCGCACCATGCCCATCTTCCTCGCCGGCCATGCCCGATACCAGCGAACCCAGAACCCCTAATTCACCTTCCACAGACACGCCTATGGTGTGGGCGATATCCACTACAGTTTTGGTGACGTCCACGTTGTGTTCGTAGCTGGATGGAGTCTTGCCGTCTTCTTTCAACGAGCCGTCCATCATCACCGAAGTGAAACCTGAGCGCATGGATTGGATACATACCGAAGGCGAAGCACCGTGATCCTGATGCATCACTACCGGAATATGCGGATAGGCTTCCACCGCTGCCAGTATCAGATGACGCAAGAACGGCTCTCCGGCATATTTGCGCGCACCTGCAGAACCTTGCATGATGACCGGGCTGTTCACCTCATTTGCCGCCTGCATGATGGCGTGTATCTGTTCCATATTATTGACATTGAATGCGGGCAAGCCATAACTATGCTCTGCCGCGTGATCCAGTAACTGCCTGAGTGATACCAATGCCATGATGTTCTCCTTTTAAAGCACTATATTTAAATCAATGCGCTGTATTAACCGCCGACTTTGACGATCTTTAGCGTGTTGGTTCCGCCTGCCTGGCCGATGGGTTCGCCTATGGTAAGCAGCATCAGGTCACCGTTCTTCACAGCACCGCGCATGCGAAGCTCATCTTCAGCGGCCTGCAAAACAAAATCCCGCTCCTTGCTTTCTTCTTCAAACGGAAAAGGATAAACCCCGCGATATAACGTAAGTTTACGCCGCGTTTCCTTTTCCGGGGTAAGCGCATAGATAGGCGGCAAGGTATTTGCGCGCGACATCCATTTGACGGTAGAACCCGACTGCGTCAGTGAAGCGATAGCCGTGACGTTGAGTCTGTCGGCAGTGTAGATGGCTGCCATGGCGATGGCTTCATCGGCACGCTCTATATGTTCACTTTCCGGACGCCTGATGGAATGATGATCGAAATCCTTTTCCGCTTGCAGGCATACGCGATCCAGTGCCGCCACGGTTTCCACCGGATAGCTGCCCACCGCGGATTCTGCAGATAACATCACCGCATCGGTACCGTCCAATACCGCGTTCGCCACGTCCGATACTTCGGCACGGGTAGGGATGGGGCTGGTGATCATGGATTCCATCATCTGCGTGGCAGTGATCACGAGCTTGTTCCTCTTGCGCGCTTCACGGATCATGCGTTTTTGCAGGCCGGGAACTGCCGCATCGCCGACTTCCACGCCGAGATCGCCGCGCGCCACCATAATGGCATCCGAAGCATCGATGATCTCTTCCAGTGCCAGTACCGCTTCAGCGCGTTCGACCTTGGCAACGATGCTGGCATAACCCCCGGCTTTTCTGACCAATCTTCTTGCCAATTCGATATCGGCTGCATTGCGCGGGAAGGACACCGCCAAATAGTCAGCCTCCATCGCGGCTGCGGTCTTGATATCTTCCCTGTCTTTCTCGGTAAGCGCCGCAGCAGACAAACCACCACCCTGACGATTGATGCCTTTGTTGTTGGAAAGCATGCCGGTCTGGTTGACGGTGCAGAATATCTCGTCGCCGCGCACGTCATCTACGGTCATCACCATGCGCCCGTCGTCCAAGACCAGCACTGCACCTGCCTCTACGTCATCGGTCAGCATCCGGTAATCCAGCCCTACGCGCTCCTGGTTACCCAGTTTGCAATTGGCATCGAGGATGAACTTGTCGCCTGCGTTCAACATGATCTTGCCGTTCTCGAATTTACCGATACGTATCTTGGGTCCCTGCATGTCGCACAGCACGCCGATAGGTCGACGTAACTCGGCGGCGATATCGCGTACCAGGTTGGCGGACTGGATATGATCTTCTGCCTTACCGTGCGAGAAATTGAGCCGAACTACATCCACACCGGCTGCGATCATGCGCTCCAGCACCTCACGGCTACTGGAGGCAGGCCCTATAGTGGCAACGATCTTTGTTTTGCGACGTATCATCGAATATAGATTCTGAAATAATTACTTAAAGCACCCGAAAGCAAGGAACCTGAAAAATCTTAAGCCTTTGCACGTTGTTCCAGGATCTCCACGGCCGGTAGCTTCTTGCCTTCCAGAAACTCCAGGAACGCGCCGCCGCCGGTAGAGATGTAGGATATCTTGTCGCCGAGGTCGTATTTGGCGATGGCGGCCAGGGTGTCTCCGCCGCCTGCAATGGAAAATGCCGGGCTATCGGCAATAGCGTGCCCCAAAGTCTTGGTTCCTGCCGCAAACTGGTCGTGCTCGAATACGCCCACCGGGCCGTTCCAGACGATGGTGCCCGCTTTCTTGAGGTAACCGGCATAGGTCTTGGCCGTTTCCGGGCCGATATCGAAGATCATGTCGTCACTAGCGACATCTTGCACTTTCTTCACCACGGCAGGCTCTTTCGCATCGCATTTCTTGCCTACCACCACGTCGGTAGGGATCGGAATATCCTTGCCGGCAGCCTTGGCCGCAGCGATCAGGCGCTTGGCCTCTGGCACCAAGTCCTCTTCATACAAAGACTTACCGATATTATGACCGGCAGCCTTGATGAAGGTATTGGCAATGCCGCCGCCTACGATGAGTTGATCCACAATATGCGATAGCGATTCCAGAACCGTCAGTTTGCTCGATACTTTGGAACCGCCGACAATAGCCACCATAGGGCGTTTCGGACCATCCAGCGCTTTGCCCAGGGCATCCAATTCTGCCACCAGCAGCGGCCCAGCACATGCCACCGGCGCATATTTCGCCACGCCATGCGTGGAGGCCTGCGCTCTATGGGCGGTGCCGAATGCGTCCATCACATAGATATCGCAGATCTGTGCCATTTCCCAGGCGAGACGGTCTTCGTTATTACTTTCGCCGATATTGAAACGTACATTTTCTAATATGCCGACTTCGCCTTCCTGCAATTCATCCAGGCTTTTTCTGCCGTTACCCAGCCAGTCTTGATAAAGCTTGACCTCGCAGCGGGTTTTGTCGAAGTAGTCCAAGCTGTGTCTTACCCGCTCGATTTCTGCAGCGGAATACAGCGCATCTTTCATTTCGTTGACCAGATCATATAATCCGCGCATCAACAGCACCGAAGTCTTGACCTGCTTACTGAGCAGTTTTCCCAGATGGTCAGCGATTGGCTTCAGACTATCCTTATCATCGTAACGGCCTTCAGTGGGCCCTTCTTTGGGACGCCCCAGATGCGACATCAAAAACACTTTCGCACCGGCATCCATGGCGTATTTGATCGTCGGCAACGAGGCGCGAATACGTGTATCGTCAGCCACGCTACCGTCTTCGTTCTGTGGGACATTGAGATCTTCTCTTATCAGAACGCGTTTACCCTTCAAGTCCAGGTCGGTCATTCTTATTACTGACATGCTCGCTCTCTCCTTAAAAGAGGCCGGGGATCTGAACCGTCCCAACCTCCAACTCCCCATAAACTCTTTACATTGCGATATGCTTCGCCAAACGCATCATGTTGCAGGTATAGCCGTATTCATTGTCGTACCAGGCCACCACTTTGACGAAGGTCGGGTCGAGCGCGATACCGGCATCTGCATCGAATATCGACGGGTAGGCATTACCGCGAAAATCGGTAGATACCACTTTTTCGGTGGTATAGCCCAGTACATCCTTGAGCGCGCCTTCGGAAGCGGCCTTCATGGCAGCGCATATCTGTTCGTAACTTGCTTCCTTATTAAGCTCCACGGTCAAGTCGACCACAGATACATCGGAAGTCGGAATGCGGAATGCCATGCCCGTCAGCTTCTTGTTCAATTCGGGAATCACTTTGCCCACGGCCTTGGCAGCACCGGTGGAAGAAGGAATGATATTTTCCAGTATGCCGCGTCCGCCGCGCCAATCTTTGTTAGACGGCCCATCCACAGTTTTCTGCGTAGCAGTGGCGGCATGCACCGTGGTCATCAAGCCGCGTTTAATGCCGAAGGTATCGTGCAACACTTTGGCTACCGGGGCCAGCGCATTGGTAGTGCAAGAAGCGGCGGATACGATGGGCTCGCCCTTGTAGCTGGCATGGTTCACGCCGTACACGAACATCGGCGTATCATCTTTGCTGGGCGCGGATTGCACCACTTTCTTGGCACCTGCGTCTATGTGCTTCTGGCAGGTTTCCAATGTGAGGAAGAATCCTGTGCATTCCATGATGACGTCGGCACCGACCTCGTTCCATTTCAAATTGGCAGGATCTTTTTCCGCGGTCAGACGTATGCTTTTGCCATTGACGATCAGGTTATTTCCGTCGACTGAAACCTCGCCTTTAAAGCGCCCGTGCACTGAGTCGTGCATCAGCAGATAGGCCAGATATTGCGGCTCCAGCAAATCATTGATCGCCACGATCTCGAACTCGGGAAAATCCTGGAATGCAGCACGGAATACCATGCGTCCGATGCGGCCGAAGCCGTTGATGCCTACTTTTATCGCCATGACTACTTCCTCCATAAAACAATAAAGGGAGTCCCAACATGCGGACTCCCCTATCCAGACATACTGCCCAGAGCTAGTGCCCAGAGCCAGGATCAAGATTTAACATCTTGATCCTTAGCACACACTTACATGATGGATTTCACTGTGTTGACTACATTTTCCACGGTGAAACCGAAGTGCTTCATCAACACGCCGCCAGGAGCGGATTCGCCGAAGGTGTCGATACCGACAGCTGCGCCATCCAGGCCGATATACTTGCGCCAGAAGTCGGTCACGCCGGCTTCAATGGATACACGCTTCACACCTTTGGTCAGCACGCTGTCCTTGTATGCTTGATCCTGACGATCGAACACGCTGGTTGAAGGCATGGATACCACACGCGTCTTGGTACCGGCAGCGTTCAGTTCAGCCGCAGCTTTGATCGCCAGATCCAGTTCGGAGCCGGTAGCGATCAGGATCACGTCAGCTTTGCCGGAAGCGTCGGATAGCACATAGCCGCCTTTACGGATACCTGCGATCTGCGCGTCGTTGCGCGCGGTGAACGAGGTGTTCTGACGGCTCAATACCAGGCTGCTTGGACCATCTTTACGCTCAACTGCCATCACCCAAGCCACTGCAGTCTCAGTGGAATCGGCTGGACGCCATACATCCATACGTGGGATGTAACGCAAGCCGGAGGTGGTTTCGATCGGTTGATGGGTAGGGCCGTCTTCGCCTTGGCCGATAGAATCGTGGGTAAGTACGAAAATGACGCGTTGTTTCATCAGCGCCGCCATACGCATACCGTTACGCATATAGTCGGAGAACTGATGGAAGGTGCCGCCGAACGGCAGCACGCCGCCATGCAATGCCATACCGTTCATAATCGCAGCCATACCGAATTCGCGCACGCCGTAGGAAATGTAATTACCTGCTTGCTTGCCGCTCACATGCTTGAAGCTAGGAGCACTGGTCAGATTGGAACCGGTCAAGTCAGCCGAACCGCCTACGAACTCAGGCAACTCAGGGGCGAGTGCGGTGATGGCATTTTGCGATGCTTTACGCGTTGCGATCACTTCAGCCTTGTCATTAACAGCCTTGATCATGGCATCGGTGGTTGATTTCCAGTTAGCCGGCAGATCATTCGCCATGCGGCGCTTGAATTCAGCAGCTTCTGCCGGATAAGCCTTGGCATAAGCCGCGAACTTGGCATCCCAATCGCTTTCCAGCTTCGAACCTTTTTCTTTTCCGTCCCAACCTGCATAGATCTCGGCAGGGATCTCGAAAGGCGGATACTTCCAACCGATAGCTTCACGGGTTGCTGCGACTTCAGCGTCGCCCAATGCAGCGCCGTGGCAGTCATGTGAACCGGACTTGTTAGGGGAGCCTTTACCGATAATGGTTTTACAGCAGATCAATGAAGGCTTATCGGTGACTTTTTGTGCTGCTTTGACTGCTTTGTCGATAGCATCGGAATCGTGACCGTCCACGGATTGCACATGCCAGCCGTATGCTTCAAAACGCTTGGCGGTGTCATCGGTGTACCAACCTTCGATATGACCGTCGATGGAGATGCCATTGTCATCCCAGAATGCGATCAGCTTGCCCAGACCCCAGGTACCGGCCAGTGCGCAAGACTCATGGGAAACGCCTTCCATCATGCAGCCGTCGCCGAGGAAGCAGTAGGTGTAGTGATTAACGATATCGTGGCCTGGCTTATTGAATTGCTCAGCCATCAATTTTTCAGCCATGGCAAAACCGACTGCGTTGGAAATGCCTTGTCCCAATGGACCAGTGGTGGTTTCAACACCAGGGGCATAACCGTACTCAGGGTGACCGGCGCACTTGGAATGCAGTTGGCGGAAAGTCTTGATCTCATCCATAGGCAAGTCGTAGCCGGTAAGATGCAGTAAGGAGTAGATCAACATGGAACCATGGCCGTTAGACAGGATGAAACGGTCGCGATCAGCCCAGCTCGGGTTCTTTGGGTTGTGACGTAAGTGGTGATTCCACAATACCTCAGCGATCTCGGCCATGCCCATAGGCGCACCAGGGTGGCCCGAGTTGGCCTTTTGCACTGCATCCATGGATAGTGCGCGGATTGCATTTGCTAATTCTGTACGAGTTGCCATCATGTTGTTCCTATAATAATTGAGCAAAAAAGCCCCGAGCTTTCTCCAAAACTCTGCGGGGGAATCAGCAGAGGATTATTACTTAAAACAGCTTGTTTGGGCAATAGCTACTATATGCAAAGGGTTTATTCATTTGCATTCACCCAACTCTTCCAAGGAGCGAAAAGTTGCGGGTTGCCGGCCGCTAACGCCGAGCAATTACCGCAAGGGTCGTTCCAGAATATATCGTTACCCATGGTAGTGGCCTGACCGCCCGCTTCCAGCAGGATCAGCAAGCCCGCCGCGTAGTCCCACAGGTGCTGTCCGCCATGCAGATAAAGATCGAAACGCCCGGCTGCCAGATAACACCATTCCAATGCCGAAGCGCCGAAATTGCGTTGTGAGTAATACGGCGAATCGGTTGCCAATGCGACAGCCAATTTTCTATTAAGCCGTTTGAAATCGATCGCGCCGACGCCAGCCTGCATGCTCGGTGCATAATTCACGGCTGGCAAAGACATGCCATTGAGAAAAGCGCCATGGCCTGCGCTGGCATAGAACATCTCTTTCAAGGCCGGGGCAAACACAACACCCAAGCTCGGCTTGCCATGCCGCAACAAAGCGACAGAGATACAAAAATATGGCAGGCCGCCTGCAAAGTTGGAAGTCCCGTCTATGGGATCCACACACCACAACGCTTCCAATCCGGCATCCCAGCATGCTTGCTGTTGTTCCGGCGGCATTTCTTCGCCCAGCACCGGGGCGGAAACGATACTTTGCAATCTGGGTTGTAGTGCTGCCTGCGCCGCTATATCGGCCTCAGTCAGTACGCTGCCGTCTTCTTTTTGCTGGCGTGCCACTTTCAAAAAG
>DATBPY010000127.1:0-28226 GCA_036561085.1 Methylophilaceae bacterium
TACATAAGCGCATTCCCAATCCGGCACCGTAAGCCATGGTTTCTTTAAAACAAGGGCTGGCGGCTATCGAAGCGTTGCAACAAGCGATCCAGCGAGAACCCCAAGATGCGGCGAACTATCAAGCACTGGCTGAGGCATTACGCGTGGACGGACAAGACTCTGCAGCGAATGAAGCAGAGTTAGCTGCGATCGCTCTTGCCCAACGTAACGCACTGATATTCTATAACCTCGGCACGCTTTACATGATGACGCAGCGGTCTACGTTAGCTGTCAAATGGTTCCGGCTGGCACTGGAGATCGATCCGCTAATGGTTGAAGCGCACCAGAATCTGGCATCAGTGCTGGAGCTGGATGGTAACTCAGCAGAGGCACAGCATCATCGCGACCAAGCATACCGCAGGCAGAGCTTATTCATAGACGATGCACCGACAGCCATTCGTACCGTACTGATCTTATGCACTGCGGGGACAGGTAACACACCGTTCGATTTCCTGCTGCCGCAACCGCGCAACCGCCGCATCAGGTGGATGATGGAATACGCGACCCTGGATCAGCTCTCCGAGATGCCTGCATACGATATCGTGTTCAACGCCATCGGCGACCAGGATGTGGTCGCTAGTTCTCACGATAGGGTGAAGCGCTTCTTGGCGATGTGCGATCAACCGGTGATCAATCTACCCGAACGTATCGCGCACACGACACGCGACCAGACCCCTGCTCTGTTAAAGGATATCCCCCGGATACTGGTGCCATTGACTGCAAGATCAGTGAGCGGCCAACTGCAGGATTCGGAAATCAGTCCGCCTTTGCTGCTCAGGCCTGTCGGTTCTCACGGTGGTCGCGGCCAGCAATTATTGGCGGATAGCGCCGCACTGGCAACAGCAGAAATCGACGGTGCGACAGAAATGTATGTGAGCGCATACTACGACTACCGCTCCGATGATGGTTACTATCGAAAATACCGGGTGATCTTTATCGACGGCCAACCCTACCCCTATCATCTGGCGATCTCCGAGCATTGGCAGGTACACTACGTCAATGCCGATATGCTGCAACACCCATGGAAACTGGATGAAGAACAGCGCTTTCTCACAGACCCCGAACAAGCTCTTGGAGCAGATGGGATAAAGGCATTAAAAAGTGTAGGCCAACGCATGGGGCTGGATTATTTCGGCATTGACTTCTCAGTCATGCCGGATGGCCGCATCCTGATTTTTGAAGCGAATGCGACCATGCTGGTACATACTGAGAGTTTTCACCAACAACTGAAATTCAAGAACTCCTACGTACAAAAGATCATCGATGCTTTCGATACACTGCTTGTACGACGAACCTCTAAAAATGCTTAAACAAACAATCGCAGACGCTCAAGCTCCTACCCCGATGATGCGTCAATATCTGGGCATCAAGGCAGAGCACCAGGACATGCTGCTGTTCTACCGCATGGGCGACTTCTACGAGCTGTTTTTTGCGGATGCAGAAAAAGCGGCGCGTCTATTGGACATCACGCTCACCAGCCGCGGCACTCACAATGGCCAGCCTATTAAGATGGCCGGAGTACCCTATCATGCAGCAGAGCAGTACTTGGCAAAGTTGACAAAACTGGGCGAAGCCGTGGCCATCTGCGAACAGGTAGGCGATCCGGCGCAATCCAAAGGCCCGGTGGAACGCAAGGTGATGCGTATTCTGACGCCCGGCACATTGACCGATAGCGCTTTGCTGGATGATACCCGCGACAATGTATTGCTGGCTGTCAGTCGCCAGCAGGAACAGTTGGGGCTGGCTTGGTTGAATCTGGCTTCCGGGCGCTTCACATTATGCGAAATAGAAGAAAGCACTTTGGCACAGGAGTTGGAACGCATACACCCTGTCGAGTTATTGCTACCGAACGATTTCCAGCACCCCGCCATCGAAGCCGGCAAATGCGCAAAAAAACGACTGGAGCCTTGGCAGTTCGACCTGGATAGCGCAACACAATTACTCACGCGACAATTCGCGGTGCGCGATCTATCCGGATTCGGAGTGATGGAAATGCCTGCCGCCGTTGCCGCTGCCGGAGCATTACTGGAATATGTTAAGCATACCCAGCGTAGCGCATTGCCACATATTCTGGGCTTAACCACAGAATCAGCGAGCGCTTACATCCAGTTGGATGCCGCTACGCGCCGCAACCTGGAGATAGACCAAACCTTGCGCGGAGAGCCTGCTCCTACCTTATATTCGCTGCTTAATAGCACCGGCTGCGCAATGGGTGCTAGGCTGTTGCGCCACTGGTTGCATCATCCGTTACGAGATCATGCACAGATCAGTGCGCGGCAGCAAAGCGTGGCGGAGCTGATAGAACTGGATCTGTATCCGCAGCAACAAACCTGCCTCAAGCAAATCGCCGATATCGAGCGCATCACTGCACGCATCGCCTTGCGTAGCGCCAGACCGCGCGATCTAAGTGCGCTGCGGGAAAGCCTGAAGCTGCTACCTGCGCTAACGCAATCCCTGAAAACTACACAGTCCGCTTATCTGACGCATCTGACCGATGCGCTTATCGCGCCACCACAGGCATTGGACTTACTGCAACGCGCATTACGCGAAGAACCTGCCACAGTATTACGTGAAGGCGGCGTGATTGCCGACGGCTTCGACGCAGAACTCGACGAGTTGCGCACTCTGCAAAACAACCACGGTGACTTCCTGCTGACTTATGAGGCTGCCGAACGGGAACGTACCGGACTCGCCAATCTCAAAGTCGAGTACAACAGCGTACACGGTTTTTACATCGAACTTAGCCGCGCGCAGGCTGAGAATGCGCCAGCCGAATACCGGCGTCGGCAAACGTTGAAGAATGCCGAACGCTACATCACCCCGGAACTGAAAGCATTCGAAGACAAAGTACTCTCAGCCAATGAGCGTGCGCTGGTCCGTGAAAAAGCGCTGTATGAAGCATTGCTGGAACAATTGGCACAAGACATACTCGATTTGCAACGCATCGCCGCTGCAGTGGCCGAATTGGATGTATTGGCCTGTTTCGCAGAACGCGCCGAAGTGCTGAATTACGTGTGCCCGGAATTTAAAAATGAACCGGGTTTGACCATCATTGACGGGCGCCATCCGGTGGTGGAACAAGTGGTCGCGGCGCAGTCGCAACCATTTATCGCCAATGATGCCGTCATCAACCCATTCCGCCAGTTGTTGCTCATCACCGGTCCTAACATGGGCGGTAAATCGACTTTCATGCGGCAAACCGCGCTTATCGTTTTACTGGCGCATTGCGGTTGCTTCGTACCGGCAAAATCTGCGCATATCGGCATCGTGGATCGCATCTTTACCCGCATAGGTGCATCGGACGACCTTGCCGGCGGCCGGTCGACTTTCATGGTGGAAATGACGGAAACCGCCAACATTTTGCACAACTCTACGGAGCACAGTCTCGTGTTGCTGGATGAGATAGGCCGCGGCACCTCCACTTTCGACGGTCTGGCACTGGCATGGGCATGTGCGCGGCATCTGCTGGAACGCAACCGCAGCTACACCCTTTTCGCCACCCATTATTTTGAATTGACACGATTGGTCGAAGACTACAAACAAGTCGCCAACGTGCATCTGGATGCAGTTGAGCATAACGACGGCATCGTGTTCTTGCATCGCGTGGAAGAAGGCGCAGCGAATCAGAGTTACGGCTTGCAGGTCGCACAACTGGCGGGCATCCCCAAATCCGCCATCGCTGCTGCCCGACGCAAATTGGCCTCGCTGGAACAGCAAAGCGTTAACCACGGCCCGCAAGTGGATCTGTTCAGCAACGTTCAACCTGCCGAAGCTGAACCTGATCCATTGCAGGAGTTATTGATGGATATAGAGCCGGATAATATGACACCGAAACAGGCGCTGGAAGCGTTATATCAACTAAAAGGCTTGACTAGAAAGTAGCTGCCTAAAACTCCGCATTGGCATTGTAGAACTTGAAGCATTGCTTGATCTTGTTCCTGTCGGTGTCCGTCATACCCACGAATTTTAAACCCGCCATGCAGCGATTCCGGCCATCCTGCCCGTCCTGCCAAGTAACTTCGGCTTTCATCTGGATCGGTTCCTGACTCTCATATCCCCTGAGGTCTTCATGCGGCAGATATAGCTGAAGCTCAACCGGTTGGGTAGCATCCAGTCGACGAGGAAGCGACATACGTACTCCGGTCAGCGAAAAATCCTGGCTGATCGCATCTATCTTGTTATCTCCTTGCGTCATTTTCACCAGCAGGCTGTTATTGACCCGCGGGGCCGTGCGTTGTTCATGTTGGGCGGCACCTATCAGCACTTCGTGCGAGAACTGGAAGTTAGACATTAATTCGCTCAGCCGACCGGATACCCTGCGCAGATCTTCGCCTATGGCTGCAGTCGCCTCCACTTTGGTACCGTTTTCGCGCAAAGTCGCGAACAGCGTCTCCATGGTTTGTTGCAACAAACCGAATTGCTGAAGTTGTTGACGGCTGGCATCGGAAATACCCTGATTCCCCTGTGCGGTCTCAACTGAATTAGCCGCCATGACTTCGATGGTACTGGCCGTTTTGCGAGCATCGTCCTGCGTGATATTCACTTTTTCCACTGCGACACTCATGGTACCGATGACCTGCTGCACTTTGGCTGTCAGTTGCTGGATGATGCTGTTGACCTCTTCAGCAGAACTGGAAGTACGCTCCGCCAGCTTGCGTACTTCATCCGCCACTACGGCGAAACCACGTCCCTGCTCACCGGCGCGCGCTGCCTCGATAGCGGCATTAAGCGCCAGCAGATTAGTCTGTCCCGCGATCTCCTTAATCGTATTAACGATCATGTCGATCTGATGCGCGGATTCTTCTAGTTCTCCGATCTCACTGGAGGCGCGTTTGACTTCGCGCGTGGTGTCTTCCATGGCATTGATATTCTGCCGCACATTCTCTATGCCTTCCCGCGCCAGGGCTTCGACTTGCCTTGATCTCTCGGCAGCTTTCATCGCTTGATCCTGTACTGCGGAAGAAGTGTTATGCAACTGCTGCATGGCACTCGTCACTTCGCCGGAACGGCTTTCCTGCTGTTTGCCGATGTCATAGATCTCATGCGATATCTTTGCCACCTGATACGCAGACTGCCCCATGTGTTTGCCGCTGTCTTCCACTTCGCGCAGGATACTGTTCAATTTATCCAGTACCGAATTGAACAATTTTTGCAGCACGCCGACTTCATCATGCGCCGTCAGCGCGATACGATTGGTCAGGTCGCCTTTCTCCACGGACTCCAGAGAGTGACCGAGTTTGATAATGGGCCGTGCAAACAGATTGGCGACAAAAGCGATCAAGAAGAATTGCGCCACGAACTCCAAACCGGCTTCCCAGTAGGAATTGAAGATATAGGCGTTATGGCTGGCTTGCATTTGTTGCAAAACGGCTTGCCGCACGTGATCGGCTCTGGCGATATCGATCAACTTGCCGAGTTCCGATGATGCCAACACCCGGTTGTAGATGGTGGTGACCATGGTCACCGCAAAAAACCCGATTTGCAGCTTCCAGCGTATGCTGAGATTAAGAAACCACTTCATGTTCCACCCTCCACAGGTATCAGACTCTATTCCCCCTGCAAATGTAGCACAACATGACGGGTGTATGGATGAAGCCTGTGCTCGAACACGAATAAGCCCTGCCATGTACCCAGTGCCAGTTTGCCGTCTATTAACGGGATAGACAGATTGACTTGCGTCAACGCCGTCCTCACATGCGCCGGCATGTCATCTTTCCCTTCCGCAGTATGGATGAACATAGGGTCGCCATCCGGCACCATATTATCAAAAAAGGTCTGCATGTCAGTCAGCACATCACTATCGTAATTCTCATTGATCATCAGACTTGCAGAGGTGTGCTGTATGTAAAGGGTCAGCAAACCGGTACTCATGCCGCTGGCTTGTACCCAATGCGTCACTTCGTGGGTGATATCGTAGATTCCGCGTCCGCGGGTGTTGCAACTTAATTTAGTGGTTAGCTGACGCATCATTGATCTCTTCTTTGATTGCAATACGTACTTAAGGATCCTGACAAGCTTAAGAATTCCGGTAATTTAGATTACTATGATGATTATCATCGCCAAAATCCAAAAAACCTATACCCAATGCTATTTAATCTGACCAAGAAAAAGACAGAATCCACTAATCTGGCCCGATTACGCGCACTGTCGCTGTTTTCCGATCTTAAAACCAGCGATCTACAGATCATCAATAACCTGTTGCATGAGCGCGATTACTTGAAAGATGAGATCGTGTTTGACGAAGGCGAAGAAGGCCAGGCGATCTATTTTGTTTTTTCCGGCAGCGTACTGATCTACCGCCAGGGCAGACCTGTTGACGGAAAGATCGCAGAACTTTCGTCCGGTCAGTTTTTCGGTGAGCTGGCGTTACTGGATAACGCCCCGCGCATTGCGCAAGTACGCGCCGCGGAAGATTGCACGTTGGCAGCGTTATTCCGCGAAGATTTCATGGGCTTGCTGGAAACGCATGCCGCCATCGCCTCGAAGATTTCTTTGCAACTGTCGCGCCATATAGGTCATCGCCTACGTGATGCGATACACCGTTATGTGGTTTGAATGACAATTTCCGTGGCGATCACACAATGAGCAAAAATCCCATTACTCCCGGCCCCATTACTTGGGGAGGCATTGTCGCAACGACCTGCCTGATGTTATTTTTATCGCAGAAAATATTATGGCTGGTGGTGCCGTTCCTGCTCGCCTTGGTGTTGTATTACCTGCTTGAACCCATGGCCAAGCGCATGGTGCTGGCCGGGATCAGCCGGAATCTCGCGGCAAGCGGCTTATCCGGTGCTTTTTTGTTATTCCTGATCGCGGTACTACTGATCCTGTACCCCATTATCCTTCCGCAAGTAGATCAGTGGCAAAACACGTTGGCGCATTATCTGAATGGCGGCTTGTCTTTAGTGGATACGGTAGTGCATGGCCTGGAACATCAGTTCGGTTTTATACGTAACGCCCATCTTTCCGAAAATATCCATAGCAGTTTCAACGCGCTGCAAGAGCATTTCGCCGAACGTTATATGGGCACGGTAGTACTCACCGTGATCGAATGGCTGCCGTCTTTATTGTTGATACCGATCATCACCTTCTTCCTGCTGAAGGAAGGAGGGTCCTTCCGCCAATTTCTGGGGCACGCGGTTCCCAATGCGTATTTTGAAAAGACCCTGTTTCTCAGCCATGCTGTCAACCACGCAGCCAGGCTTTATTTCGTCGGCTTATTCAAACTGGCTTTGATCGATATTCTGATGTTGACGATAGGCCTATTGATATTGGGCATCCATAGCGCGCTCATGCTAGGGATACTGGTGGGGTTGATCAGCCAAGTGCCCTATGTCGGCCCCCTCATCGGCTGTCTGATATCGCTGCTGGTCGTGGGCACTGACTTTCCGAACACTCTACCCATGGCTTACGGCGTGATCATTCTGTTTATATGCATCCGGTTACTGGATGACTTCTTCTTCATCCCCACGGTGGTGGGCAAGAGCTTGCGCCTGCATCCTTTGCTATCGATACTGATGCTGTTCGTCGGCGGCACCATCGCCGGCATTTCCGGCTTGATGTTGGCGCTACCCATGCTGGGCATCATCATGTTGCTGGGGGAAACGCTGGAGATCATCCTTACCGACCAACGCTTGCGCGCACGACATGCGTTTGCACTCAAACTACGCAAACAGGCGGCGGAGAGCGACCTCAAGACTAGCTAGCCTTAAGGTCGCTTCTCAATACGGATCAATGCAGATATGCCTTGGAAAACACCATTTGCCCGTTATCGAAATCCACCTTCACAGTGTCTTTTGCGGCAAACTCCCCGGCCAATATCTGCTTGGCCAACGGATTCTCGATCTCCGACTGAATAGCGCGTTTTAGCGGTCTGGCGCCATACACCGGGTCAAATCCGGCATTGGCGATCTCGGAGATGGCGGCTTCCGTCACTTCCAGCCTCATATCCATCGCCGTCAGTCGTCGCTCCAGTATCTGCAATTGGATACGTGCAATGGCTTTGATATTGGTATCGTCCAGTGCATGGAACACCACTACTTCATCTATACGGTTAACGAATTCCGGGCGGAAAGTGCTCCGCACTTCCCCCATCACCGCCAGCTTAACCACCTGATAATCATCACCGGACATGGCTTGTATCATCTGACTACCCAGATTGGAAGTCATGATGATCACGGTATTCTTGAAATCCACGGTACGCCCTTGACCATCAGTCATGCGACCATCGTCCAGTACTTGTAGCAATACATTGAATACATCCGGATGCGCCTTTTCCACCTCATCCAGCAAGATCACGGAGTAAGGCTTGCGGCGCACCGCTTCAGTCAGATAACCGCCTTCCTCATACCCTACATAACCTGGCGGTGCGCCGATCAAACGCGCGACCGAATGCTTTTCCATGAATTCACTCATATCGATACGGATCAAATGATCTTCTGAGTCGAACAGGAAACTGGCCAATGCCTTGCACAGCTCGGTCTTACCCACGCCGGTCGGCCCGAGGAACAGAAACGAACCATACGGCCGGTTGGGGTCGCTGAGACCGGAACGCGAGCGGCGTATGGCATCACTCACCAGTCGCACAGCCTCATCCTGCCCCACCACGCGCTGATGCAGCTTGCTTTCCATATGCATCAATTTATCGCGCTCGCCCTGCATCATCTTGGAGACAGGGATACCGGTCGCCCGCGCCACCACTTCAGCGATCTCTTCTGCGCCGACCTGGGTACGTAACAGCTTATGCTTGGTGTCGGTAGGCTGGATACTGGCCGCCTGCTTGAGCTGTTCTTCCAGCTTGGGCAATTGTCCGTATTGCAATTCCGACATTTTCTGCCAGTCGCCCTGGCGTTTGGCTTCTTCCATTTGCAGCTTGAGCTTCTCTATGGCCTCCTTGATGTGGGCGGAGCCCTGTACTTGGGCTTTTTCCGCTTTCCAGATTTCTTCCAGATCGGCATATTCGCGCTCCAACTTGTCGATCTCTGCTTCTATCAACTCAAAACGTTTCTTCGACGCCGAATCTTTCTCCTTACGCACAGCTTCACGCTCGATCTTAAGTTGTATCAAACGCCGCTCGAGTTTATCCATGGATTCCGGTTTGGAATCTATTTCCATCTTGACCTTGGCTGCCGCCTCGTCGATCAGGTCGATGGCTTTATCGGGCAAGAAGCGGTCGGTGATATAGCGGTGCGATAATTCAGCCGCAGCCACGATGGCCGGGTCGGTGATGTCTACACCGTGGTGCAATTCATAACGTTCCTGCAAACCGCGCAGGATGGCGATGGTGGATTCCACGCTGGGCTCATCCACCAGCACTTTCTGGAAACGCCGCTCCAGCGCCGCATCTTTTTCAATGTATTTACGATACTCATCCAGCGTAGTCGCGCCTATACAATGCAGTTCGCCTCTGGCCAGCGCGGGTTTCAGCATATTGCCTGCGTCTATCGCACCTTCGGCCTTGCCTGCGCTGACCATGGTGTGTAGCTCGTCGATGAATACGATGGTACGGCCTTCATCCTGGGCCAGTTCTTTCAGCACGGCTTTCAATCGCTCTTCAAACTCACCTCTATATTTGGCACCGGCCAATAGCGATGCCATGTCCAGTGTCAGCACTTTCTTGTTTTTGAGCGTTTCCGGCACTTCGCCGTTGACAATGCGTTGCGCCAGGCCTTCAACGATGGCGGTCTTACCCACACCGGGTTCACCGATCAATACGGGGTTGTTTTTGGTACGACGTTGCAATACCTGGATGGCACGGCGGATCTCGTCGTCGCGACCGATGACCGGATCCAGCTTGCCTAATCTGGCGCGCTCGGTCAGGTCCAATGTATATTTCTTCAGTGCCTCGCGACTGCCTTCGGCCTCCGCGCTATCTACATGGTCGCTACCGCGCACGGCCTGGATCGCCTGTTCCAGCGCTTTGCGATTAAGCCCGTTTTCTTTCAGGAAACGACCTGTTTCCCCTTTATCTTCGGCCAACGCCAGCAGGAACATCTCACTGGCAATGAAAGCATCGCCGCGTTTTTGCGCTTCCTTATCGGTGACATTGAGTAGGTTATTGAGGTCGCGCGAAATACTGACTTCGCCGCCGTGCCCTTCAACACTGGGCAGGCGAGCCAAAGCTTCTTGCAGGGCATTTTTAAGAGGGCCGAGATTGACGCCGGCATGCTGCAATAGCGAGGCAGTACCGCCATCATCCTGCTGCAATAGCGCAGCCAATAAATGTTGGGGCTCTATGGTGGGGTTATCGCGACCTACCGCCAGACTTTGCGCGTCGTTCAAAGCCTGCTGGAATTTTGTGGTGAGTTTATCGAAACGCAATTTAGTCTCCAATAGTATCTAGTTACAGCCTAGATGGGGGAGAGCTAAAAAAAATCAAGCGAGCCGTTTGATGGCGGCTCGTCTGGCTCCAACCATTAAGCGTTTTCTAATTCCTGCGTTTCATCGTTGAAGCTGGCTTTAGAGAAATAATAACTGAGTCGCTGGCGACATTGCAGATAATCGGCCACATCCTTGGGCAGCTGATTGGCGTGCAAACATTTGCTGATGGTAGTGTCCGTTTCCTCGCCCAGATCAAGGATATCGGGCATGTCACGTTCGATGCGGCGGTTATGCAACATCACCACCGGCTTCAATAACTTTTGCGGATTCACCGACATCACGATGCCATACACCCCATCGTTCAACAACACGATACTGCCGGGAGGGTAAACGCCCAAAGCCTTGATGAAAGTATTCAACATCGCGTTATCGTATCTTTTGCGGTTGTTGGAGAACATATTGGACAAAGCGCTATACGGTGTCATGGCATCGGCCACATTCACCGGATTGCACAGATTGTCGTAAATGTTCACCATGGACAGGATGCGTGCCAGCGGATCTATGTCGGCTGCAGCCAGTCCTCTTGGGTAACCGCTTCCGTCTGCCAATTCGTGATGTTGATATATGATCTGCGCCACGCGTTCCGAGATCCCTGCATTGAGCACGATGTCGGCACCGAATTCGCAATGCTGCTGCAGAAAAGCCTGTTCCGCCCGGCTCAGTTCACCGGTATTCATCAAAATGCTATCCGGCACTTCATGCTTGCCCACATCATGGAACAATGCGGCCAAACCCAGGCAATGCGCATCCTCTTCCGACATGCTCATGGCTTTGGCTACCATCATCGCCAGTACGATGGAATTCAAGGGATGGCAGTAAGTGTCATCCCCCAAACGACTCCCGTCCATCGCCTGGATCACCATACCGCCCTCGGTCAAGATGGATTTGACCATTTCGCCTATCAGCAGGTCGGCCTCAACCACCGCCTGTTGAGGGCTGCTGGTGATGTTCTGTATAGCCTGACGCGCTGTGTTGGTCGCTTTGACGAAGCTTTTCTCGCACTCGCGGATCGCATAA
The DNA here is from genome assembly GCA_036561085.1 of Methylophilaceae bacterium. Taxonomy (GTDB): domain Bacteria; phylum Pseudomonadota; class Gammaproteobacteria; order Burkholderiales; family Methylophilaceae; genus CAILHX01. The sequence continues at coordinate 11,437 of DATBPY010000127.1, forward strand.
TTAAGCAATGCTACGCGCGCTTTGCGCTTATCTTCTTCAATAGGTTCAGCCTCAGGTAGAGAGGTGATCACCTGTATCACTTCCGGCTCCGGTTCCGGCATCTCTCCCGATACCGGCAAAGGCTCGCAATCGCTACGTAAAGGGTCGTAACGGACTTGCTCCAGACCTATGGCCTGGATGGCATTGAGTTGCGCTTCATCCTTGATCTTGAAACTACTGAGCGGAAAGGGGTGCTGCATCCAGGACAAGTCCAGATGCACATACATCCCCACACGCAACTGGCGAGGATGAATATAGAATTGTTCATGGCTGTCAGACACTTTGCGTCTCTTCCTTAACTTTATAGCGGTCGCGCTTTGCGTCGTTCATCAACATCTGCGCGAATTCATGCGCCTCTACCGCCTTACCGAATAGATACCCTTGTGCATCATCGCATCCCATCTCAGTTAACATATCGGCTTGTTCTATGGTTTCTACACCCTCTGCGATCACTTTTAATCCCAAACTACGTGCCAGCGCGATTACCGCATTGGCGATCGCCTTGTCATCATCGTCAAACGTCAGCTCGCGCACAAAGGACTGGTCGATCTTAAGCTTGTCCAACGGCAAACGTTTGAGATAAGACAGAGACGAATAACCGGTACCGAAATCATCGATCGCCAGCTTCACGCCGGGCTCCTTGATGCGCCCGAATACGCTGATCACATATTCGGTGTTATGCATCACCACGCTCTCGGTGATCTCCAGTTCCAATTTGGCCGGATCGCACCCTGTTTCCACCAGAATACCATATACCGTATCCGCGAAATTACTGCGCTGAACCTGCACTCCGGAGATATTGACGGACATGGATTGCAACTCATGCCCCTCTGCTTCCCAGGCAACGATCTGGCGTGCTGCTTCACGTAATACCCATTCGCCTATCTGCACCACCAGCCCGGTTTCTTCTGCCAATGGAATGAATTTGGCAGGGGATACGATACCCAATTTCGGATGCTGCCAACGCACCAATGCTTCTGTGCCGACGATGCGCCCGGTCGCCAACGACACTTGCGGCTGATAATAGACTTTGAACTGCTTGCGTTCTATGGCTCGACGCAGCTCTGTTTCCATCTGGAAACGTTCCACCGCGTTATCGCTCAGATCCGGTGAATAGAACCGGTAACTGTTCTTGCCTTCGCTCTTTACCTGATACATGGCGATATCGGCAGCCTTGAGCAAGTCTTCTACATCATTGCCGTCTCCGGGAAATACACTGATGCCGACGCTGGCACCGATAAAGATATCCTTGCCATCGATGACGAATTCCTGCTGCAAGGAAGACACGATCTTCTTTGCCACGCGCGAGGCATCTTCAACATCGCGCAAACTGTCCATCATCACCACGAATTCATCGCCGCCCAGCCTGGCTACCGTGTCGCTATCGCGCATCACGTTATTCAGCCGTTCCGACACTTCGATCAGCAACTTGTCTCCTACCGGATGCCCCAGCGTATCGTTGATCACTTTAAAACGATCCAGGTCGATGAACAGCATGGCCACACTGGTCTTTTCACGCTCCGCGCGCTTTAGTGCGTGACCGGTCAACTCATTGAGCAAACGGCGGTTAGGCAAGTTGGTCAGCGCGTCATGATTGACCATCTCATGCAAGGTGTTTTGCACCTGCTTGGTTTCGGAGTTGTCGGAAAACACGCCTACATAATTCACCGTTTTGCCTTCACCGTCTTTCACTGCGGTGAATGTCACCAACTCGGAGAAGTGCTCGCCATTCTTGCGCTGATTCTCCAATTCGCCGCGCCAGCGCCCTTCTCTCTCCAAAGCAGAGGTAACCTCACGATAATGCTCGGCACTCATATGCTCGGGATCGACCTCATAGCTTACATGCCCCAGCACTTCCGTTTCGGTATACCCGGTAATATTGGTGAACCCGCGATTGACCGCGACCACCCGCATATCGGCATCGGTGATCACCATGCCTTCTGCAGCGCTATCGAAGGCAATGATCGCCTGACGCAGCCGCACAGCAGAGCCTTCGCGCTGGATGGCCATGCCGAATGCGCGTCCGGCGGCCACGAATGCACCTAATTCATGGGAAGAGATTTCCATCGCCGCATCGCATCTCTCCAGAGCAATGAATCCCCATGCCTGATCGCCTTCGGCAACCGGTATCAGGATCAAGGTCTTGGTACCGATCTCATCAAGAAATGCCCGCTCTTTTTCCGGAAAAGCATGGGATTGCCCGAATATCGGGTTACCGTTGAGGAGGTCCTTTGCCCATCGGCTACAGCCGATTTCGGCATAATGCAGGGTGGCATGCTGCTTCGGGAAAACCGGTACGTCTGAAGCATTCCAGCAGTAAAGATTGGTAGCGCACGGCTGGTGCGTGGCGTCTATTGCATTCTTGAACAAGCTCACGCGACTAAAACCGGAAGCAGACCCCAGCAGCCCCAGCACATCCGACGCGACTTTCTTCCAGGATTCGGAATGCAACATACCATCAGAGGTGATCAGCGCATCCAGCATCGCGCTGCGCTTGTTCAGATCGTTTTCGGAGTTCTTGCGCTCCGTGACATCGCGCGCGATCACCATCAACCCGAGGCGACTGCCGTCTTCATTGAATAAAGGTATCTTGATGACATCGAAGCTCTTGCTTCCGCCTTCAGGCAACATCATCAATTCTTCGATCCGGCTCCACTCTTTGGCCTGCCAGGCAAGCTCGTCTGAAATATGGCAATTGAGGAAGGCGTGACGGTATATAGGATGAGCAAATGCTGCTAATTCGATATCGGTCTTGCCCTGATAATCCACTTTTTGCAGATGGAACACTTCAAGACCGCGTGGGTTGGCTGCCAGCCATGCCCCATTGCCATCTTTGAAATACACTCCGTCCGGGCTGGATTCGAATAGCCCCATCAGCAACCCGCTTTTCACGGTTGTGGCGAAAGAGTTGTGAGACGACACTTGCAATCTCCCCAAAAAATGAGCGGCCATTTTTATTTTTTTATGACGATAACTGGTGCCCACTTTGCACCGTCACTGCCGTTAAAAGTGAGTAGACTCCATACAGTAGTATCCCGTCAAGTATGGGCAGACACGGAGTAAGCGCCGATACATCACATTCTCCTTGATAGATATCTTTTTCGATATTATCGGAGCCCGAATTTCGGATAAACTAGCGCTATGCTTAGTCTGATGAAAGACCGCGTTAAAATGTGGTTCGCAAAGCCATTCTCATACAAGTCGGAACTGGCTCTGGTACTCACTTGCAAGTTCATTTTGCTGTACGGTTTGTGGGCAATGTGCTTTTCTTCTCCTGCCGACATGCCGGTCGATAGCGATCATGTTGCCCATATCCTGCTGAAATAGAGAAAGAACCATGTTACCTAGCCCCGAAGTCATACATCTATCGCGCTTGCAATTCGGTGCCACCGCGCTGTATCACTTTTTGTTCGTGCCGTTGACGTTGGGCCTATCCTGGATATTGGTGATCATGGAATCGGTTTATGTGATGACCGGCAAACTGGTTTATCGCGACATGACCAAATTCTGGGGCAAACTGTTCGGCATCAACTTTGCCATGGGCGTCACTACAGGCATCACGCTGGAATTTCAGTTCGGCACTAACTGGGCCTATTACTCGCATTATGTGGGGGATGTGTTCGGTTCGCTGCTGGCGATAGAAGGCTTGATGGCGTTCTTCCTGGAATCCACCTTCGTCGGCCTGTTCTTTTTCGGCTGGGATAGACTATCCAAAGTAAAACACCTGGGCGTCACTTTCCTGGTGGCGTTGGGTTCGAACCTGTCGGCATTGTGGATATTGATGGCAAATGCCTGGATGCAGAATCCGGTAGGTGCTGCCTTCAATTACCACACCATGCGCATGGAGCTGACCAGTTTTACCGCACTTCTGTTCAACCCGGTGGCGCAAGTGAAATTCGTGCATACCGTAGCCGCGGGCTATGTCACAGCTTCCATGTTCGTATTAGGCATATCCGCCTGGTATCTGCTGCAGAAACGCGATGTCGGCTTTGCCATGCGCTCATTCGCAGTCGCAGCAGGGTTCGGACTGGCTTCCTGCCTATCGGTGATCCTGCTCGGCGACGAATCTGGCTATACCGCAGGCGAAGTGCAAAAGGCCAAGCTCGCTGCCATTGAGGCGGAATGGCATACCGAACCTCCGCCTGCCGCGTTCACCATCATCGGCTGGCCGAATACGGAAACGCAGCATACCGATTACGCGATCAAGGTGCCTTACGCACTTGGGTTGATTGCCACCCGTTCCACCGATGAAAAAGTCATTGGTATCGATGAGTTGGTTGCGCAAAACAAACAGCGCATCAGTAACGGCATCGAAGCTTATTCCGCACTGCAGGCATTGCGTGACGGCGATACCAGCGATAAGACCAAAGCGCGCTTCGACCATAGCAAGGAAGACTTGGGGCATGCGTTGTTGTTGAAGAAATATACGGAAAAGGTAGTGGATGCCACGCCTGCACAGATCGACCAGGCGGCCAAGGACACCATCCCCAGCGTACCGACACTATTCCTGAGTTTCCGTGTGATGGTGGGCTTGGGGCTGACTTTCCTGTTCATTTTCGCCAGTGCCTTCTACCTCTGTGCGCAACACAAGGTGATGGAGAATCGCTGGTTGCTGAAGCTTGCTGTCATCGCCATTCCCTTCCCTTGGCTGGCCTGCGAAATGGGCTGGGTAGTCGCTGAAATCGGTCGCCAGCCGTGGACCATTTCCGGCATATTGCCTACCAATCTCTCCTCGTCGTCTCTCAGTACAGGCAGTCTGCATTTCAGCTTGGCCGGATTCATCGGCTTCTACACACTGTTGCTGGTGACCGAACTGTACCTGATGATCAAATATGCACGTTTGGGACCATCCAGTTTGCATACCGGACGCTATCATCTGGAGACCAAGTCGTGATCTTTGATTATGCAACACTGAAGTTGATCTGGTGGGTGTTTATCCTGGTATTGCTATTGGGTTTTGCCGTTACCGACGGCTTCGACATGGGCGTCGCCATCCTATTGCCGTTCCTGGGTAAAACCAACGAAGAACGCCGTGTCATCATCAATACCGTAGGACCGGTATGGGAAGGCAACCAGACCTGGTTCATCACCGCAGGCGGCGCTACGTTTGCAGCGTGGCCTCTGGTCTACGCCACTGCGTTCTCCGGCTTTTATGTCGCCTTGCTGCTGGTGCTATTCTCTCTATTCTTCCGCCCCGCAGGCTTCGATTACCGCAGTAAGATCGATCACCCCACCTGGCGCAACTTCTGGGACTGGGCATTGTTTGTCGGCGGCGCGATCCCGGCCTTAATATTTGGGGTGGCGGTCGGCAATCTGCTGCTGGGCGTGCCGTTCCACTTTGAACCCGATCTGCGCAGCTTTTATACCGGCACTTTCTGGCAATTGCTCAACCCGTTCGCTCTGCTTAGCGGCCTGCTCGGTGTCGCCATGCTGGCCATGCACGGCGCTGCCTATCTGAACCTGCGTACCGATGAAACAGTACAACGACGCGCCAGGGCAGCGATCAAACATGCCGGAAGCATCTGCATCGCATTGTTCGTGCTGGCCGGGCTGTGGGTGGCCTATGGCGTAGACGGCTATCAGGTAACGAGTGCGATAGACGGCAATGCCTATATCGACCCGCTTCATAAGATCGTCGAGAGATCGACCGGGGCCTGGCTGAATAATTACCGGCAATACCATTGGATGCTGCTTGCGCCTTTAGCGGCTCTGGGCGGCTTGCTACTGACCATCTATTCCCGTGCGCAACCGAGCCGGGCATTCGTGCTTAGCGGCGTGAGCGTGATCGGTATCATCATGACGGCTGCATGTTCCATGTTCCCGTTCATCATGCCTTCCAGCAGCCAGCCTAACCATAGCCTGACGATGTGGGATGCAACGTCGAGTCATATGACTTTGCAGGTGATGTTCTGGGTAACGGTGATCTTTTTACCACTCATCATGCTGTATACGTCATGGGTCTACCGCGTGATGCGCGGCACAGTAACAACGCAGAATATCAAGGACAATACGCATACAGCGTATTAAAAAGGAGAGATTCGAATGTGGTATTTCACATGGATGTTGGGTTTGGGTTGCGCGCTGGCTTTCGGCATCATCAACGTGATGTGGCTGGAAGCCTATTCGCCCATGGTTCCGGACGACCACGAATAGGTTTAATGTAACGCGCCTGCCCCTGCCGTTATCGGCTTTTCGTAGATGCCGCTTTGCGTCAACCTTTCCAGCTTCAGACTACCCTTCATCAACACATTGGCAAAATGCTGCACCATATCCGGTGTCAGTCTCAATGATAGTGCACCTATCTCCAGTTCCACTACCTCGCATTTAGTGCAGTAGATCACCCTGAATCCTGCTGTTTCTGCCAATTCGATCTTTTCGCATTCCCGGTATGCTTTCATCATTAATTCTCCATTATGCCCAATATTAGTTAATGATAATCATTCTCATTAACTAATGCAAGAGCATCTACGAGAAATAAAAAAAGCCCGCCAAAAGGCGGGCTTTTACTTGCAACTTAATCTAGAGAATTACAGCATAGGAATGATCAGCAATGCAACGATGTTGATGATTTTGATCAGCGGGTTCACCGCAGGGCCCGCCGTATCCTTGTAAGGGTCGCCCACGGTATCGCCGGTCACCGCAGCTTTATGGGCTTCGGAACCTTTGCCGCCGAAATGTCCGTCTTCGATATATTTCTTGGCGTTATCCCATGCACCGCCGCCGGTGGTCATGGAAATAGCGACGAACAAACCGGTCACGATAGTTCCGATCAACAAACCGCCCAATGCCTGAGCCCCGAGCAGTTTACCCACCACGATAGGCACCAGCACCGGCAGCAACGAAGGCACCAGCATTTCCTTGATGGCAGCCTTGGTCAGCATATCCACAGCACGGGAATAGTCCGGCTTGGCCGTACCTTCCATGATGCCGGGGATTTCCTTGAATTGACGACGTACTTCCACTACCACTGAAGAAGCTGCACGGCCTACCGCTTCCATCGCCATCGCACCAAACAGATAAGGGATCATGCCGCCGATGAACAGGCCCACGATCACCAGATGATTGGAAAGGTCGAACGTGGTCGCACCGCCGCTATGGATGGTCAACTCATGGGTGAAGTCGGCAAACAACACCAGTGCTGCCAAACCGGCAGAGCCGATAGCATAGCCTTTGGTCACAGCCTTGGTAGTGTTACCTACCGCATCCAACGGGTCGGTGATATTGCGTATCTCTGCCGGCAAGTGTGCCATTTCAGCGATACCGCCTGCGTTATCGGTAATAGGACCGTAAGCATCCAGCGCCACGATGATACCTGCCATGGACAACATCGCCGTTGCTGCAATGGCAATGCCGTACAGACCTGCCAGATGATGCGCACCCAGAATACCCAGGCAGATCACCAGCACCGGTGCTGCAGTAGATTTCATGGAGATACCCAGACCGGCGATCATATTGGTCGCGTGTCCAGTGGTACAGGACTGCGCAATGTGGCGCACCGGAGCATACTCGGTAGCAGTGTAATACTCGGTGATCACCACCATTGCCGCCGTGACTACCAAGCCGATCAATGAAGCCAGATAGATGTTGGTGGAACTCAGCGACATACCTGTAGACAATGCCAGATCAGCGATCTCAGCATCACCTATCATGTGCTTGGTCACGAAGTAGAAGGCAATGGCAGACAAGCCGCCGGCAACTGCCAGACCGCGATACAACGCATTCATGATCTTGCCGCCGTCACGTGCTTTAACGAAATAAGTACTTATGATGGAGGCAATGATGGAAATGCCGCCCAACACCAGCGGATAAGTCATCGCATTGGCTGCGTGCGGCATCAACAGGCCACCCAGCAACATGGTTGCGATGATGGTCACTGCATAAGTTTCGAACAGGTCGGCTGCCATGCCTGCGCAGTCGCCTACGTTATCGCCCACATTGTCAGCGATCACTGCAGGGTTACGCGGGTCGTCTTCAGGAATCCCGGCTTCTACTTTACCCACCAGGTCGGCACCTACGTCAGCGCCTTTGGTAAAGATACCGCCGCCGAGACGTGCAAAAATGGAAATAAGCGAGCTACCGAAGGCCAAGCCTACCAACGGACCGGTTGCGACCGGCGAACCCGCAGGAGTCATGCTCAACAACACTGCGTAGTATCCGGCCACACCCAGCAGACCAAGACCGACTACCAGCATGCCGGTGATCGCGCCGCCGCGAAATGCCACTTGCAAGGCAGCATTGATACCGCCATGCGCAGCTTGTGCGGTACGCAGGTTAGAACGTACCGAGATATTCATGCCGATATAACCGGCGGCGGCTGACAACAGCGCACCGATGGCAAAACCGATTGCAGTCAAACTGCCTAGAGCGAACCAGATCACTATGAACAGAATCACACCCACCACACCGATAGTAGTGTACTGACGATTCAGATAGGCAGAAGCGCCTTCTTGTACCGCAGCCGCGATCTCTCGCATCCTGTCGTTTCCTGTGGGCTGTGCCAACACCCATTTGATGGTTATACCGCCGTAAATCAGCGCGAGCAATGCACACGCCAGTGCAAACATTAATCCCTGCGACAACATAGACTTCCCCTCTATTCGTCAAAAGATATTATTAAGAATCGCAGCGAATGCTGCTCACCGCATTATTACATAGACGCTTAAATTTTTGAGCATTTAGCTCGTTAATTGGCTATGCCTCGAAAATCGGGCCGGAGAAACCCGCGGAAGGGAAAAAGAAGAGGGCGATCCGTCGTGTCAGATCGCCCTCCCTGGAGTATTTCTATATAACGATGCTTACGCTGAAGCGATCACATTCAACCCGGCACCGTTTTGCTGCAAAGCATTAGAAACGTTTTTCAGGAAATCGCTCAAATTGGCCTGGCTACCAGACGCGCCTACTGAAGTGAGCAGATTCTGGAAGTCCTGTTGCAATGGAGAAGTCGCAGTACTGTTCGTACCGGTCGTATTAGATGTAGATGTGGTCGATGTAGGATCGGTGGGCGAATTAGCCGCTGCCTCAAGTTGCTGGATCAGCGTTTGCAGATCGGTTTGCAGTTGATCTACTCCGCCGCCATGTCCACCGCCGCCGTGGTGATGCCCACCGCCCCCGCCATGATGATGTCCGTGCACGGCTCCGGAACCGGATGTACTGGCAATTTGGTCACTACTTGCCGTTACATTAGCCGAGGAAGTGGCACTTGAGCTCGCTGCAGACGATGTACTGGAACTATCGGATGAAGATGTACTGGAAGCCTGCCCTTGCAATGCAGCTAATAAAGCCTGCATAAATGTCTGTAGCGTTTGCTGCGGATCTTGCGTAGAAGTGGAGGTAGATGCCGACGCGGTAGAAGACGACGTGGTGCTGGGGTCCGATGCACTAACGGCAGGCGTCACGCCGCCGATCTGTGCCAGTGCCCGGGCAATGGCGTTCTGGAAAGAGTTAGGCTGATTGATACTGCCGCTGGTGCTGCTATCGCTGTCGCTATCGGTAGTACTGTTAGTTGGGTTAAGTATAGGCGACGAACTGAGTTGCCCGATATTGATACTGCTTCCGAATAATCCGTTGATTGATGACATGTTGATGTCCTCTCTAATATGTGGGTGAGCATTCATAACCGATATTGAACATGCAATATCTGGTGATCTGTTAGCCACCATACTAAAGCGAAAACCAAGCTGGATTCTGTATCAGAACGTATGGAAATGTATCTACGGAAGAAGCATTAAAAATGGCTACTATATTAGCTGGCAAGGCATTAGACACACTTCGATACTTGCTGATACATAGGCTTTTTAGCGTACAAATGTAAAACGGCAATCATTGCCCAGATATTTAACGATTCTGGGCAATGATTGCCGCTTCACGCTGACGTAAATCCAACTAATAAGGATTACTGTGGCGGACTAGCCGGAACCTTCTGCCAGCCGCCCTGGCATTGGGCAATATAAGGATAATATCCAGAAGGGCTAGCGCAATAGTACCAATACTGGGTCGCTGAAGAAGGAGCCGGTGCCGAAGGTAAAGGCGCGGTACTGGTCACGTTGGCATCCGGGTCAGACTGCTGCACATATTGCTGAGGCTGTTGCTGAGGCTGCTGAACCACGACCACAGGGGGCTGGTAAGGATCAGGATAGGGCCGCACCGGAGCCGGGTACGGATACCATGTCCCGCCGACGATCCACCACCAGGTATAGCGCCCACCATTCCAGCCGTGATACCAATGCCCTGCACGCCAACGCCCAAAATCGCGATCATGGAAGTGATGGATATCGCCTCCCCAATGACCATGTCTATACGGATCTGCCAACGCGTTGCTCGAGCCCAGCACTGTAAGTAGCGGAACAGCGAGCAACGCCCCGAACAGAGTTTTTGAAAGTTTACTCATCTGCACTTCTCCATATCCGATTCCAAGACGTCATGCAGCAACGCTTAAGGCCTGTAGTCAGGAGGTGGCGGCGGATATGCAGATGCACCTGGCGGCGGTGGAGGTGGCGGCGCCGATGGGCGCGGGGCGCTCGCAGGTGCCGGTTGCGTCACAAGATTACCGGACACACGCACACGGTGTCCGCTGGAGTACATACATTGCGTATAGGCATCGTCATAACGATTTTGGGTAGTACGCGCGGAATATTCCGACTCGTTGGCCCCGACCACACTACCGCCTGCCAATCCGACACCGGCCCCAACCGCGGCACCATGTCCGCCGCCGACGACCGCACCGACCACAGCGCCAAGGGCCGTACCGAGCACCGCGTTACGTGCAAAGCTATCGTTACCGGCTTCATTGGCGGTCTTGTCGCCTATCTGCGATTGAGCGAATTGCCTGCAAGAGGCATCATCAGCTCTGAACTGGTCGAAGCTCTTACCCGTGCCGGGTAATGCCATTGAACTAGGGCCATTCGGCACGGAAGCACAAGCACTTAACAATACGGGCAGCATGACTGCCATTTTCTTTAAATTATTCATCGTTATATCCTTTCATTTCCTTGATTATTTTTCTGGTGCGGGTGACGGCGCCACTGCCTTCCATCCACCCGGGCATTCCTTGATATACGGGTAATAGCCCTCAGGTTTATCGCAGTGATACCAGCTATTGCTGGCCTGAGGCCCCGGTGCAGCTGGTGCAACCGATGACTGCGGCTGTTCAATGTATGTAGGGGGAGGTTGTTGCGGCACCACCACTACTTGCGGAGGGGGTGCGTATGCGTATGGATATGGATATGGGTAATAAGGATAAGGTCCGTAAGGATAGTAAGGGTGATAAGGCGCCCCGAAATACACTCCTACCCCTACATGCTCATGACCCCAGCGATCTGCCATTGCCGAACTGCTGATAGCTAATCCAGCCAGCATCATTACACCACATAACAATTTAGACTTTTTCATGATCTTCTCCTTGCGATCTCGGCCCTGCCAATATGCAGGGCCAATGTGAACATTGGACAACAGAGAAGTGTTAAGAGTTTTTCGAAATACGGGATTTTTGTAACAGGTTGTATCGCAAACTAATTTACGAAATAGGCAATTCCAGCGTGACTAATAAACCTAAATCCTTAGACCCCATGTTTTTGAGTTTGATCGACCCATGATGCTTTTCAGCGATGATGCGGGCAATGGTCAACCCCAAACCGGTTCCGCCGGAATTCCTGGAACGCGAGTTCTCAAGGCGGTTGAATGGCCTGAATACGGCTTCTATCTGATCGGGCGGGATACCGGCGCCGCCGTCGATGATGCAGATAATAGCTTTGTCATGCTCCTGCTTTACGGAAATATGCGCGAACTTGCCGTATTTGATGGCGTTATCCAGCAGGTTAGAGATACAGCGACGCAAGGCATGGGGCGATGCTCTTAAAGGCCGCCCGATCTTGCCGCTTAACGTCACTTCCTGGCCGCTATCGCTTGCGTCGTTACATAAGGTTTCAACCAGGGAATCCAAGTCGACCAGATCGAAAGTAGGATAGTCCGCACTCATGGTACGCGCAAACTCCAGGCCCTCTTTCACCAGATCTTGAGTCGCCGTCAGATCTTCAACCAATTTAGTACGCAACGTTTCGTCCGATACTTTTTCCAGCCGCAGTCTGAGACGAGTCAATGGTGTCTGCAGATCGTGCGCGATCGCCGCCAGCATGATGGTGCGCTCTTCAATATAGCTTCGTATGCTGCTCTGCATGCTGTTGAAGGCCATGGATGCTTCTCTTACTTCATTGGAGCCCTCGCCCACCGCGATCGCCGGGTGTTCGATATTACGCGACAGCGCATGTGCAGCCTGCGCAAGCTTACGTAGCGGCTTGGTCGCCATGTGTGCGACTGCGAATGCTATCAAAGTGAGCGCAGATAGGAATATGGCGAGATTCTTAAAGAAGCTTCCGCCGAAAGGAGGGGGGGTATGGTTGCGATGCGACACATCGACCCTGACCGAAGTGCCGTCCTTCAACTTGGCCAATACGATCTCGCAACGCAGCGGGCCATCCATTCCGGGGCCAGGACCCTTGCCATTCCCAGGACCAAAATCAGGCCTTCTAGACGGACAATCCGTACCTTCACCCTGCAGTACCGTGATATTGCGATTGCTCCCTAAGGTCGATCTGAGTTCGGTGGTGATGATGGAGTCAGGTACTTTGCCTATCACCGCGATAGACGGGTTGAGATCGACGCGCATCCCATATTCATGAGCTATGGCAACGATGGCAGCATTCGCAGAATCGGGAGTTTCGTCCAGCAGACGGATGATCTGCACCACGCGCTCCACTGTGTGCTGGGCACGCGTCTGCTCGTCCAGATCGCGCCTTTCGTAGGATGCCAGCAACATCACCAACGCCCCGGAGACTATGGTCCCCCCTACCAGGATCAAAAACACTCTTGCCGTCATCGATCCGAAAAAGGATTTGATCATTGATAGTCCACCGTGACGGGGGTGGTCAAAATATAGCCTTCGTTTCTGACGGTTTTGATGATATTGGGAGATTTGGAATCTACTTCTATCTTCTGTCTGACACGGCTGATCTGCAAGTCTATGGAACGGTCGAACGGTCCAGCATCGCGACCGTGCATCAGGTCCATCAATTGGTCCCGGTTCAACACGCGATTGGGTCTATCCAGGAATATCTTCAGCAACCTGAATTCCGCACCCGAGATGGAGACCACCACGCCGCGCGGATTGATGAGGTGGCGGGAGATGATATCCAGCTGCCATCCCGAGAATCGCATGCGCACCGGCTCGGTAGAGACTTCTTCACCTGCTGCCGTGGCCTGGGTACGGCGCAATACGCTACGTATCCGGGACAGCAATTCCAACGGCTCGAACGGTTTGCAGACATAGTCGTCCGCACCTGTTTCCAAGCCTACGATACGGTCTATGGAACTGGTTTTCGCCGTGAGCATGATCACCGGCAGATTGGAGTCCGTTCGCAATTCCCGGCATAACTCCAAGCCATTGGTACCCGGCAGATTCAGATCCAGCACCAGCAGGTCTATGCGCTCGGATTCAAGAAGTTGTTGCATCTCCACGCCATTCGCGGCCTGGAACGCATGCAACCCGTTCCCTTCAAGAAAATCCGAGAGCAACGACCTGATGTCGCTGTCATCGTCAACGATCAGAATATTGGTCTGGCGTTGTGCGTCCCTGATATCGTTCACATGCACATCCTATCGTTTTACAAACACGAACAGATTATGACTGAAAATCATCCGCGGTCTTGTGCGTGATGATGCGGCTGGAAAGATGCATCGAATATCTGACGCTGTTCCGTGGTCAGATGCGAATAGAATTCTTTAGTCGCTTGTACACGCGCTTCCATATGCTTCAACTTTTCTTCTTTGAAGGCTAGCACTTTCTCCATGCGCTCAGGCGCAGGCAACTTTGCTATTTCTTCGCGCGATATTGTTGCAGCGTGTTCAGGGCGCTCGTCAGGACGTACCTTGCCGATGAACGTAGTCCAATCGGCTTCCTGGGTAGCAGTGAGTTGTAGCTTGTCGTGCAGTTCTGTCGTGCGTTTTTGGAAGAATTCAGTACGTTTTGCCTTGTCCCAATGCCCGTGCTGGCATGCTTCATTGGCAAATACCGGTTTAGCTACGACAAAACCGGTAAATGCCACCAGCACCATTGCGATGACCGAGTATTTCTCAAACTTGCCTATTGTTGGCTTAGCTAATGCTTGCGTATTCATGTTTAACATCTCCTATATTATTTATAAGCCCGTGTTGCGCTTAGTGGAGATCATTAAAACAGAGCTACGTATCGGTCATTTATCAAAAACCTGCGTTTTTGTATCGGCGTGTATCCCTCGATCATGAAAAATACATGCCGGGCAAAGCGAGCCATGTGGCTTAGAAGGCAGGTTTCACCTCGGCGTTGTCATAACGCGCGACCCCTGACAGCAACTCATTCTTTGCTTCATCCAACCCGCCCCAGCCGTTGATCTTGACCCATTTTCCCTTGTCCAGGTCTTTGTAGTGTTCAAAGAAGTGCGAGATCATGTTCAAGCGCCATTCCGAGACATCCTGGTAGGTGTTCAAATGACCATACAAGCCGCACACTTTAGGGATAGGCACTGCCAGCACTTTGGCATCCAGCCCTGCCTCGTCTTCCATCAGCAGCACGCCCAATGGGCGGCAACGCACCACCACGCCCGGTATCAGCGGCACTGGGGTGATGACCAATACATCCACAGGGTCGCCGTCATCGGCCAACGTATGCGGCACATAACCGTAGTTGGTAGGGTATTGCATCGCCGTACCCATGAAACGATCCACGAAGATCGCGCCGCTTTCCTTATCTACTTCGTATTTCACCGGATCGCCCTGCATCGGGATCTCGATCACTACATTAAAATCGTTGGGCAGATCCTTGCCCGCCGATACATCCATTAAAGACATTTGATACCTTTCTTCATTAACTTAAATTCTTTGCGAGACACTAACTGCCTTCGCCGTGTTTGTTATTTCCGCCCAATTTATCCATCACGGCGAATACCAGACCCGAAAGCAGGAATATCCCCTGGATGCCGACTTTCCAGGCGATCTCCTGGTTACTCATGGCACCCACATGCATAAATACTTTTAACAACTCAATGCCGGAGATGGCGATGATCGACCCTATCAATTTCATTTTCAGATCGGCGAAATCCACATGCCCCATCCATTCCGGACGGTCTTCGTGATCGCCGGTATCCATCTTGGAAACGAAATTCTCGTAACCCGCGAAAATGATGATGATCAACAGATTCGCCACTAACACCAGGTCTACCAGCGACAATATGCCTACCACCACGCTCTCTTCAGTATCGGAGACGCTATGCACCAGATGCATGAACTCAACCCCGAAATACCAGAGTAGCACCGCGACCGCACCCACCAAACCGAGATAGAAAGGTGCCAACAGCCAGCGGCTGGCAAACAATATCTTTTCCAGCCAGTATTCAAAATCGCGCATTGTGGCTCCTTGGTTTTGTGGTTAAGCCACACCCTCAAATGCTTGAGTCTTGGCGTTATAACTCACCAGACTGCCTGTTCCGATGTCGAAATACCAACCATGCAAAGTCAAGTCGCCGCTGTCCACACGTGCTTTCAGCCAGGGGAAAGTCAGCAGGTTCTCCAGCGATACCAGGATGGATTCCTCTTCGCAGGCACACCGGCGCTCCTCGGGGGTGGCATCCGGCAACTCGGCCATGACGCGTTGTTTGGCTCTGGCGGCGATATTCATCCAACCCGGAATGAACTCACCCGAGGCGCCGTCCATCAATGCACGTATGCCGCCGCATTGGCTATGTCCCAGCACGATGATGTTCTCGACTTTGAGCGAAACCACTGCGAATTCCAGCGCGGTACTCACCCCGTGCAAGCCCATGCCTTTTTCGTAGGGCGGTACCAGATTCGCCACGTTACGCACCACGAACAGATCGCCCGGCTCGCAGTCGGTGATGATGGCAGGGTCAACTCTGGAATCAGAACACGCGATCACCAGGGTAGAAGGACTTTGCCCTCGTTTAAGTTCGCCGAACAATTGCTGATCCTGCCCGAAATAGCTTTTACGGAAACGCTTGAAGCCCGTCACCAGATTTTTGATGTCTGTCATTTTTTCACCTTTATCTACTGTTATAGCTTGTTATAGCGTCACATCGCGCCCGGTCAGTTGCCGCATCGCCTGACGGTATTTTTCACTGGTCTTGGCAGCTACATCTGCGGGTAACGCCGGTGCCGGCGGCTGCTTGTTCCAGCCGCACGACTCCAGCCAATCGCGTACATATTGTTTATCGAAACTGGGCGGATTGCTGCCCACTTTATATTGCTCGGCAGGCCAGAACCGCGATGAATCAGGCGTCAGCGCCTCGTCTATTAATACCAAGCCGCCCGCCTTATCCAACCCGAACTCGAACTTGGTATCGGCAATGATGATGCCCTTGGTCAGGGCGAACTCCGCAGCAGCCTGGTACAAAGCGATAGCGGTATCGCGCACCTTGACAGCCATCTCAGCGCCGATTAATTGCTCCGTTTGCGCAAAAGTGATGTTCTCGTCGTGTGTACCCAGCTCGGCCTTGGTCGAAGGCGTAAAGATGGGAACCGGCAATTTGGAAGCCTCTTGCAAACCTGCAGG
Organism: Methylophilaceae bacterium; assembly: GCA_036561085.1. Taxonomy (GTDB): domain Bacteria; phylum Pseudomonadota; class Gammaproteobacteria; order Burkholderiales; family Methylophilaceae; genus CAILHX01. Next base: position 28,070 of record DATBPY010000127.1, read on the forward strand.
CAACGCGATGCCGCACACCGTACCGGATTTCTTATATTCCTTCCACCCTGACCCCACCAGGTAACCACGCACCACTGCCTCGATAGGCAATGGCGTCAGCTTCTTCACCACGATAGCACGTTCGCCGAGCTGTGCTTTTTCCGCAGGGTCGTTCACC
>DATBPY010000128.1:0-3972 GCA_036561085.1 Methylophilaceae bacterium
GTGGTAACGGCTGATGTAGTTATTCCACTTGAATTCACGGTCGTCCTCGCCCATGTCCCAATAACGCGGCGCTTTCACGCCGTGTATCAGCCCGCGGTAATGCAGCACCGGCAGGTCGAAACCGCCGCCGTTCCATGACACCAGTTGCGGAGTGTATTTTTCCAGGCCGTCGAAAAAACGCTGGATGAGCTTGCCTTCATCTTCATCGGCGCTGCCCAGCGACCATACTTTGAAACCATCGTCGCTGCGCAAAGTGCAAGAGATGGCACATACACGGTGCTGCTGCAAAGGCAGAAAATCGCTACCGTTATGCTGGCGGCGCTGATGGAAGGCGATATTGGCGACATCCTCGGCGCCGGTATCCGGCGGCAGGTCGAGCAACTTTTTCAGGCCATCGGTATCGGGGATGGTCTCGATGTCGAAAACGAGTGTGGGTGTCATCAGTTATTTCTTTTGCCAAGCGCCGCCCGGGTCTTGGTACCACCAACCGGCAGGAGCTTTCTGCGCCCAACGCAGCGCAAAAGTATTGCGCACTTCGGCTTCCCATTCAGGGTGGCCGTTGGCGTTGGCGATCTCTTTGTACAGCGCATTGCGGTCGTCGTTCTCGGCTGCGATCAGAGAATTCACGCTCTGCCGGTCTTTCAGCGCCACCACGGTGGCATCATGCATACCCACCAGGCCGTCGCGCGTCAGCCCTATGGCACCGCTGGCATACAACGGTTTCAATTGCTCATGACGGGCATGCATGCTGGTCCTGATAGTAGTCACGGCGGGGGAACTAACATCAATGTCGGCTGCCGCCATCACTAATGGCGCGACCAGTAACAGCAAAACGAATATGATCTTTTTCACAATGATTTCCTTATTTGGTTGGTGCCGGTGTATCCGCAGGCGTCGCAGGCTGGTCGCCTTTTTTGATCTGCCACACGTCGTCGATGATCTTGTCGGCCGCTTTTTCAGCTTCCGCTGCCGGGAAATAGATATTGATGGTCACGCAGGCAGATAGCGCCAACAGTGAGGCCATTAACGAGAATAAAATCATGTTTCGCATGTATATGTTCCTAACATTACTTAATGATTGGTTTTACATTACCTTGGATGATGCGCTGCACGCGTTGTACTAATACGTCCCAACTCACGCTTTGATTGTATCCCATGACGGTAATGGACGGGATACCACTTCCTTTAACGATGATGTACCCCTGTGGCGTTGACTCGGCACCTGCCATTTTGCAGATGCCGTTACTCAAAATGCACGACCAGCCTATGGTTTGGTAGTTGAACTCTTTGAAAAAACGCAGAAAACTACGTTGCACCGCCGCTGCCGCACCCGCCCCGCCCAGCGCCGAGATATTCTCCACCGCGCGTTGCGAGATTTTTTTAGGGTAACTGCCGGGGCTGCTATAGAAGTGCGCGTTCATATTCACCGGCTTCCAGTTGGAGAGCTCCATGTCGGTGATGTCGCCGTCCATCTTGCCCTGCATCGCGCCCAGCGAAAAAGTGCTGGTGAGCAGCCCCATATCCATGTTGCGCATGGTCACATCGGCCGACATGCGCGGCGCTACGCCTATGGGGTCGATGATGCTGAGCTTATCCAGGCTCACCGTGCCGCCGAACAGCCCCAGATTGATCGCGCCGTCGGCTGTCAATTTGCCGCCGTAATACAGCACCTGCGGGATATGCGCCTCTATCTTGCCTTCCATGCGCGGCCAGCCGAAGGCATGGGTGAATTCCGGCATGGTGATGCCTTGGGTATCGGCGTGCATGCGCCAGTTCCACTGGTCATTGATGAGCGAAGCCGCCAAGTCGTCTACCAGTATCGCGCCGTCCAGTAACGGCAACTTCAAGTGCGGGGCCACCAGCGAATAACGCTCCAGGTCGACTTCATGATTGGCCGCACCCAGCGTGACGCCTAGCATATGGCCGCCATCGTATTTCACCACAGCGTGGGTCTTGTCGTCATAGCTCCAGGGAATATCGGCGTTCACTTTGTAGAAAGCGAATTTGTCTTTTTTATCCGCCAGATCGACGTCCGTCAGGTTCAGTCTGAAGTTCTGCACATGCCCATCCGCCATGCTGCCCTTGATGTCGGCCTGCCCCGCCACATCCAGATCGCCGAGTTCACCTTTATCGAAGAACGGCTTGAACAGCACGGTATAACCTTTGCCCAATTGCAGCTTTTTGCCAGAGACATTCAAGGTCTGCACGGTCTTATCCGGCAGATGTATCTGGCCATCGAAGTCGATCTGCCCGATATCCGCCAAGCTGAAAGCAGCCGATTTCACAGTCAGCATATCAGGCTGCCACAAGCCGCTGGCCGACAACTGTAAGCCGGGGTCGGACAGGTAAATCGGCTGCCAGAATGCCTCGCCTTGCGGCCAGCCCAGACTGCCCGACCAGTTCCAGCTTTGAGCTGTGTTTTCTAAAATACGTTCGGCATTGACCACTAGTGTAGCCTTCAGCTTATCGCCTGCATGCAAGCCATCCGCATCGCTGAACGCCACATCACTGGCATTCAGCTCCGCTTTCACTTTTTGCAATATGGTTTGATTCCCGGAGAACTGCGCATTGCCCTGCAAACTGCCTTTGCTGACTTTGACCGGCAGCGGCGTGATCTTTTCCAGCCCGGCGAGGTCGGTTTTTACCGTGCCCTTGCCGCTCCATTGACCATCCATGGTCAATGTTGCTGAGATATTTTGAACCTTGACGGTTTGGTACTGCAACTCGCCGATATGGATGTCTATGCTGCTGACAGCTTGTGAAGTAAGAGGGAGGAATAAAAATAAAAACGGGATCAACCGGCGGTTCATTTTTATTCCGGGAATACTCCGGTAGATAAGTAACGGTCACCACGATCGCACACGATGGAAACGATCACCGCATTCTCCAGTTCTTTGCTCAATTCTATGGCAGCGTGCAATGCACCGCCGGAGGAGATACCTGCGAAGATACCCTCTTCCTTCGCCAGACGACGCGTCATGTCTTCTGCGTTTATTTGGCTGACTTCCATGATGCGGTCTATGCGTGAGAAATCGCATATGCTGGGCAGGTATTGCTGCGGCCATTTGCGGATACCGGGGATCTGCGCGCCGTCTTGCGGTTGCACGCCTATGATCTGGATGTTCGGGTTCTGCTCTTTCAGGTAGCGCGAGTTACCCATGATGGTGCCGGTGGTGCCCATGCTGCTGACGAAATGCGTGATCTTGCCGCCGGTATCGCGCCAGATCTCGGGGCCGGTACCTTGGTAGTGCGCCAGCGGATTATCCGGGTTGGCGAATTGGTCGAGTATCTTGCCTTGGCCTTCGTTGCGCATGCGATCAGCGGTGTCGCGCGCCGCTTCCATGCCGCCTTCCTTGGGGGTGAGCACCAGTGTCGCGCCGTAAGCCTTCATGGCCTGGATACGCTCTACCGATTGGTGCTCCGGCATCACCAGTATCATCTTATAACCCATGATGGCCGCCGCCATCGCCAGTGCGATGCCGGTGTTACCGCTGGTTGCCTCGATCAGGGTATCGCCGGGCTGGATATCGCCGCGCTGCTGCGCATGCTGGATCATGGACAACGCCGGACGGTCTTTGACCGAACCCGCGGGATTATTGCCCTCCAGCTTGACCAGGATGGTGTTGGTGGTATTGCCAGGAATGCGTTGCAGCTTTACTAGCGGGGTGTTGCCGATATAGTCGGCAATCGTCTTATAGTTATCCGACATACTACTTCTTCAACATTGCCAACCACAGCGAATACGACGCCATCACCACGAAAGCGATCAGCGACATCTGCGGAATGGTCAGGCCAAAGAAGGTCCAGTCTATGGTCGCGCACTCCCCCGTCCCTTTGAATATCAGCTCTATGGTACGGCTGGCGGGGAAATGACGCACCATGTAGTCGAACCCGGCACCGCACTCGCTCATCACCTTATCAGGGTTGGCTTGTATCCAGATGTGGCGCAAGGCGATCGCCGCGCCCACCAGG
>DATBPY010000129.1:0-8555 GCA_036561085.1 Methylophilaceae bacterium
GGGCCGTAAAGCAATATGGTATTGCTGCGCACATGCCCCAGCGATTGCAGGAAGAGATGCAGCACCTCATGCGGTGGGCCCAATTCCGGGTTACGGAAAGCACTGACGATCACCGTATCCAGCAATTGTATGGTGACGCGCGTGGAAGCTTCCACGCTCTCTTTGATCGAGGCGCGGGTGCTTTTGACCACCAACACCCCCATTGCCACGATGAACAGCAACATAAGCATGGTGATCAGCAGATTCAGACGTAGACGTAAACTCATTTAGGGCGGGGCCGTCGATTAAAGAGTTGCGATAAAACGTGTAGTGTATCTGCCTGTCGCATAAATCAAAAGCCCGATAAAAACGATTGAAACAGAATGACATAGCAGATAGCATAGACACGTTTGTATCAATCCACTCTGAAGATCATCATGTTAGGCAGTTACAATTTCTGGTTAGTAGCACTCTCTGTTGTTATTGCCTGTTTTGCTTCTTATATCGCATTATCGCTGGCACAGCATGACAAAACGCTGTCCGGGCTGAGCCGTCGCTTGCAGCTGAGCGGAGCTGCGCTCGCGCTGGGCAGCGGCATCTGGGCGATGTACTTTTGCGGCTTGCTGGCGTTACACCTGCCGATCCAATTGCATTGCAGCATCCCCGTCACCTTCATTTCCTGGGTGATGGCAGTGCTGGCTTCCGCTTTCAGCCTCAGCGTAGCGAGTTCCAGATGCCAGAACGATAAAGGTTTGCTGCTGTGCGGCATGGTGATGGGTATAGGCGCTGCCACCATGCATTACACCGGCATGGCAGCGATACTGGTAACGCCTGCCATCACTTACGACATGCCGCAGGTATGGCTTTCAGTGCTCATCGCCGTGGCCGGCTCAAGCGCTGCATTCTGGTATTTCTTCCACCTACAACGGTCGCAGAGCAGTGCGCGCAAAACATTGGCAGCCTTGTTACTCGGTGCGGCCATAGGCGGCATGCATTACACCGGCCTTGCTGCCGCCCAGCTGCCCTTGGGTGCTTCGACCATAGTCACTGCCATGAGCGTGAGCAGCGCGACCATGGTGCCGTTACTTGGGGTGAGCGCACTGTTGTTGCTGGCGCTGGCACTCGGCAGTATCTTCGCCAGGACCCGCTTCTCGGCTTGGAAATTGATGATGTTGCTGGGTGGTGCCGAGTTGGTCGTCATGGTCACCCTGAAACGCGTAGGTTGGATCAGCCACCACTACGCACTCAGCTCCTCGGTGGATGCAGCGATGCTGGTGCTGTTCATGACGCCGGTATTCTGGCGTCTGCAACAGGACAGCCGGGCGTTGATAAAAGAAAAAGAGCGCAGCCAGATCATCCTCACCTCTATCGGCGACGCGGTGATCGTGGTCAACAACAAGGACGAGATCGAATTCCTCAATCCGCTAGCTGAAGAAATGGTGGGCTGGCGGCTGAGCGAGGCCAGGGGCCTGCCGCTGGCGAAAGTGTTCCACCTGATCAATAGCGTCACCGGCGAACCGGTGGAAGACCCTACCCTCAGAGTATTGCGCGACGGCTTCGTGGCCGACGTCACGCGCGGCACGCTGCTGGTCCGCAAAGACGGCCGCGAATATGCGATCGAAGATTCAGCCGCACCCATCCTCAATGAGCACAGGGAAGTCAGCGGCGTAGTGATGGTGTTCCGCGACATCAGTAATCTGCTGCAACAGGAAGAAAAACTCAGGGCCAGCGACGAACGTTGGCAGTTCGCGTTGGAAGGTAACAACGATGCGGTATGGGATTGGAACATACAATCCGGCCGCATGTTCTTCTCCCCCGCTTATCACCGCATGTACGGTTTTGAACAGGGCGAACTTTCAGGCAATCGGCTGGAGAGCATAGAGAAACTGCATCCCGACGACATGCACCATGCGTTGGCAACGCTGAATAGTTATATAGAAGGCAAAGCTCTGGTATATGCCACCGAATTTCGCATGCATTGCAAAGACGGCAGCTGGAAGTGGGTGCTGTCGCGCGGCAAGCTGATAGAACGCGACAAGCAAGGCAACCCGTTGCGCATGATAGGCACGCACACCGACATCAGTGTCTACAAAGCGCAGCAAAGCGAATTGCGCCTGGCGGATGCGGTGTTCGAGCAGAATGCCGAAAGCATCATGATCACCAGCGCCGCCGACAACACCATTACCCGCGTCAATCCGGCATTCACCCGCATCACCGGCTATAGCGCGGAAGAAGCGATAGGCAAGAACCCGCGATTCCTGCACTCCGACAAACACGACGATGAATTCTTCCAGGCCATGCGCAGCACGCTGCGCAAGCACGGCCAGTGGCGCGGGGAGATCTGGAACAAACGCAAGAACGGCGAGATCTATCCCGAAGAACTGAGTATCTCTGCGGTAAAGAATCCGCAAGGCGAAGTGCTGCATTACGTCGGCATCTCCACCGACATCTCCAAGGACAAGGAGGCCGAATCGCGCATCCACGACCTGGCTTATTACGATGCGCTGACCAGCCTGCCTAACCGTTTATTGCTGGACGACCGGCTGAAAGTGGCGCTGGCCAATGCAGCACGTAACGACATGCATGTAGCCTTGCTGTTCCTGGACCTGGATCACTTCAAGGAAGTGAACGACACGCTGGGGCATACCGCCGGAGACCAACTGCTGGTGAACACTGCGGAACGCATCCTGGCCTGCGTTCGCGAAGGCGATACCGTAGCGCGCCAGGGCGGGGACGAGTTCGTGCTATTGCTGCCCGACCTGGACAATACCGGAGATGCCGTCTACGCCGCTTCGACTGTGGCGGAGAAGATACGCGAAGTTCTGAACCAGCCATTCAACCTGGGTGGTTTCGAAGCATCGGTGACACCTTCCATGGGCATCGCCATCTTCCCCAGCGATGCAGACAATATGGAGAACCTGATACGCAACGCCGATACCGCGATGTATCACGCCAAGAATTCCGGTCGCAACAATTTCCAGTTCTACGCTTCGGACATGAACAGCGGCGCACTGAGCCGCTTGAGCGTGGATAACGCCTTGCGTCACGCCATCGAACGCGACGAGTTATCGCTTCATTATCAGCCGCAAGTGGACATGCAAGGCAATCTGCTCAGCGTGGAAGCCTTGTTGCGTTGGGATAATCCCACCCTGGGGGCGGTTTCACCGATGGAATTCATTCCGCTGGCGGAAGAGAACGGGCAGATATTGCCCATAGGCCAGTGGGTGTTGGAAACCGCATGCGCGCAGAAAAAGGCATGGCGCATGGCCGGTTTGGGTTTGGACACGCTACGTATCGCGGTCAACATCAGCCAGCGTCAATTTGCCCAAAATGGCTTCGTCGAAAACCTGATGGCGACGCTGGATAAATACGATGTCACTTCTTCAGAGATCGAATTGGAGATGACTGAAGGCATCCTCATGCACAACACGAGCGATACGCTGAAAAAGCTGGATGAGTTGAAAGTGCTGGGATTCAAGATTTCGGTGGACGACTTCGGCACCGGTTATTCCTCGCTGGCCTATATCAAGCATTTCCCCATCGATGTGCTGAAGATAGACCAATCTTTCGTGCGCGACATCGGCAGCGATGCCGACGATATGGCGATCTCGCGCGCCATCATCTCCATGGCCAAGAACCTCAACCTCACCGTGATCGCAGAGGGCGTAGAGACCATAGAACAACTGGATTTCCTGCATAAGAACGGCTGCGATGCCTATCAGGGTTTCCACTTCAACCCCGCCTTGCCTGCCGATGCCATCACCGGCTTACTTAAGGCCAGAAAAGCCAGCAAAGCCAGAAAAGACAAAAAGTAAGCGTCAGGCAGGTTTGCTTTCTGCCTCTGTGCCTGAGACTTCTTCACCTGCCATTCCTTCGATAACCAACTCCCACAGTTTGCGCACACCGGCGATCTGCGCTTCGAAGCCGCCGCGTTCCATGCGCGAACGGCTCTCACCCTGCAGGCGCAAGCGGTGCTGATGCTGGCGGTAGATGCGATAGGCCTGCGCCACGTCTACTGCCAGTTCGAGCGGGATCAACCCCAACTCCCCTGCCAGTCCCAATAACGCGATATTGCCCAGGTTGTGACTTAATTCGGGGTGAGCGTGCGCATGACTCAACACAAGCGCCTGTACGATGAACTCCACATCGACGATGCCGCCTGGGTCATGTTTGATATCGAACAAGTCGCTGGTATTGGGATGTTCATGCCACATCTTGTGGCGCATGCGGCTCACCTCCTGCGCGATGTGGGCGGCATCCCGGGCCTGGCACAACACTTCTTCCCGGATCATTTCGAATCTTTGGCCTATTGCGGCATCCCCGGCGCAGAACCTGGCGCGGGTGAGTGCCTGATGCTCCCATACCCATGCGCGTTTACGCTGGTAATCGGCGAACGCACCTATGGAACTGACCAGCAAGCCGCTGACGCCATCGGGGCGTAGGCGCAGATCGGTTTCGTAGAGGATGCCGGCAGTGGTCGGACTGTTCAGCCAGTGATTGATGCGCTGGGCGAAGCGCGCATAGATATCGCCTGCGCCTTCAGCCTCGTCGTCGTATAAGAACACTACATCCACATCCGAGGCATAGCCGAACTCTTTGCCTCCCAGTTTGCCGTAAGCGATCAAGGCAAATTTAGGGTCGGGGCGATGCGCCTGCTTCAACCCCGCCCAGGCATGACGCAGTACCGCATCCAGCAGCACATCCGCCACTGCACTCAGGTGATCGGAAAGGGTCTCCAGCGGCAGATGTCCCATGATGTCCTGAGCGGCAAGCCGGAACGTCCAGGTATGTTTAAAATGACGCAGAATGTCTAATTGACTTTCCACATCTACATCATGCAGGCGCTGTTCCAATTCTTTCCTCAATTCGGCAAAATCCGGTGCCGCATACAGACTATCGGTGTCCAGCAATTCATCCAGCAATACCGGATGCTGCGCCAGATATTCGCTCAACCATGGGCTGGCAGAGCATATATTGGCGACCATCCCCAGTATCTGCGGGTATTCGGCGAACAAGGCCAGGTAATTGGCACGACGGCAGATGGCCTCCAGCAGATCCAGCATGCGCCCCAGCGTTTCGTCCCGGTTGTGTAGCTGGCTGACGCTTTGCAACAACGACGGCATCAACGCCGCGATCCTTTTTTGGCTGATGGCGGGTAACTGCCGGTAGCGCACGCCGTGGGCGAACCCGCGCAAACGCTCCACCGCATGCTCTTGATAATCGAGTGCAGCCAAAGCCTGTTGTGCTTCCGGCCAGCGCTCCTGCTCCAGGATGTCTGCCCACAGGCTTACCGTCGATTCAACGGCTTTCTGCGCGGGATTCTCCTCGACTGCGGATTTTTCTGAAAAGACAGCCGCGAATTGCGCGGCCACATGGTTGCGATGCATCTCCAGTGCGGCAACGAAATCGTCCCAACCGTTATAATTCATTGCCAGCGCGATACGCCGACGGTCTTCGTCGGAATGCGGTAACCGCTGGGTCTGTGCATCGTTGAGGTATTGCAGACGGTGCTCCAGATCGCGCAGGAATATATAGGCCTGTTTCAGCGCTTCGGCGACCGTCGGCTCCAGCGAGCCTTTGCTCGCCAATAATGCCAGCGCCTGCAAAGTCGGACGCACTTGCAATTGCGGTGTCTGCCCGCCGCGTATCAATTGGAATACCTGCACCACAAATTCGACTTCGCGGATGCCGCCCCGGCCCAGTTTGATGTTGTCGTACATGTCGCGCTGGCTGACTTCGCGCTCTATTTTCTGCTTCAAGTCGCGCATGGCGGCGATGGCACCGAAATCCAGGTACTTGCGGAATACGAAAGGTTTGAGCAGGCGCTCGATGTCGCGACTTTCGCCCACTACCACGCGCCCCTTGATCCAGGCATAGCGTTCCCATTCGCGCCCGTGCGACTGATAGTACTGCTCCAATGCCTCGAAACTGGACACCAGCGGCCCGGAATCGCCGTCCGGCCGCAGCCGCATATCCACCCTGAACACGAAGCCGTCCTCGGTGGTCTCGCCTATCGCTGCAATGAGTTTTTTCCCCAGGCGGCTGAAGTATTCATGGTTGCTGATGGAGTTCTTGCCGTCGGTCGCGCCGTCTTCGGCATAGGCGAAAATAAGGTCGATGTCGGACGAGACATTCAGTTCGGCGCCACCCAGCTTGCCCATGCCCACCACGATGAGGTTCTGTTCTTTTCCGTTAACACCTATTGCACGACCATATGTCTCTTGCTGCCAAGTATGCAAATACTGCACGGCGACATTCAATGCCAGCTCTGCCAGCGTGCTGCAAGCGGCGACCACTTCCGCAAAATCCGCCAACCCGTTCAGGTCGCGCGCGATCAGGCGCAGCATCACGTTTTTGCGTAACCGGCGTAAGACACGTTTTAACGTGGCTTCGTCGGCGATCTCAACCTGGTTCAAAAATGCCGACATCTCATCCACTGAGAAGCTGCGATGCAAGCCCTCGACCAAAGCAGTCAAAAGCTGTACATCGCTTTGCAGGGTGCGCAGGAAGAACGGGCTGAGTTCGCAGGCGCGGACGATCAGTGCTTGATCGGCATCGGCGATCGACTTTCCGGCTCCGTCGAGTAAGGTGTCTAGTGGTATCATATGACTATTAACGATTTACTATTGCTTCAGTGCTTTTAAACCACTTTCAAATTCAGCTTTCATTACAGTAGATTATCATGGCCCAGCGCACTGTGTTTTTTATCTCGGACGGCACCGGCATTACCGCAGAGACCCTGGGGCATAGCCTGATCGCGCATTTCTCCGGCACCACTTTCAAGCAGATACGGCTACCGTTCATGGATACGCCGGAAAAAGCCAGCGTTGCGTTGCGCCAGATATCCCAGGCCGAGACCGAAGACGGCAGCCGCGCCATACTGGTGATGACGCTGGTCAACTCCAAGATACGTACCATTTTCGAATCCAGCGGCGCATTCTGCATGGACCTGTTCGGCACTTTCATCGCACCATTGACGGCAGAACTTGGGCAAACCCCCGTCAGCGCCGTGGGCATGGCGCGCGGCGTGGGCAGCATCGAATACCGCGGACGCCTGGACGCGATCAATTTCACCCTGCGTCACGACGACGGCCTGCATGACGACGGCCTGGCCGAAGCGGACGTGATACTGGTAGGCGTGTCGCGCGTAGGCAAGACCCCGACCAGCCTGTACCTGGCCATGCAATTCGGCATCAAGACCGCTAACTATCCGCTGATACCGGAAGATTTCGAACGCTTGCAGTTACCCGGTTCGCTCGCACAACACAGGGCCAAGCTGTTCGGCCTTACCATCGCGCCCGACCGCCTGAGCATGATACGGCAGGAACGCCGCCCCGATAGTTTCTATGCCTCGCTGGATAACTGCCGCGCTGAAACGCGCATGGCGGAAGACATGATGCAGAAAGAGGACATACGCTGGATAGATTCCACCACCCGCTCCATCGAAGAGATCGCTACGGCAGTCTTACAGGAAGTAGGCATCAAACGTAACTGATTGAAGAGCTAACTAATAAATCCCTGAAATCTTTTACAATACTGGTTTTTGCAGCAAATTTAATTGGCAGTTTTAACCCACAGGTTTAAATCAAAAGTACGGAGATAGTAATGAGTCAGCAGTATGTGATCCCCTTTGAACAATTAGGCATGGCTGATGTAGAGCACGTCGGCGGCAAGAACGCATCGCTGGGCGAAATGATCCAGCATCTTTCCAGCGTGGGCGTGCGCGTACCCGGCGGGTTCGCCACTACCTCCCTCGCCTTCCGCGATTTTCTGAGTGCCAATAAGCTGGATGAGCGCATCAATAGCCGCCTGGAAGGTCTGGATGTGGAAGATGTCAAAGCGCTCGCCAAGACCGGTGCCGAGATTCGCCAGTGGATCGTCGATGCGCCGTTCCAGGCTGAGTTGCTTTCTGCCATCAAGGAACATTACGAACGTATCTCCGGCGCTGCCGAAGGTGCTTTTGCCGTGCGCTCTTCCGCCACTGCCGAAGACTTGCCGGACGCTTCGTTCGCCGGGCAACAAGAGAGCTTCCTCAACATCCACGGCCTGGATAACATCCTGCACGCGATCAAGGAAGTGTTCGCTTCGCTCTATAACGATAGAGCGATCGCCTATCGCGTACACAAGAACTTCATCCATGCCGACGTGGCATTGTCCGCCGGTGTGCAGCGCATGGTGCGCAGCGACAAAGGGGCTTCCGGCGTGATGTTCACCATCGATACCGAATCCGGTTTCAAGGACGTGGTGTTCATCACCGCATCGCTAGGCTTGGGCGAGACCGTGGTACAAGGCGCAGTGAACCCGGACGAGTTCTATGTGCACAAACCCATGCTGGCTAACAACAAGCCTGCGGTATTGCGCCGTAACCTGGGTTCCAAACAGATCAAGATGCTGTTCGCCGACGAGACGGCGGCAGGGAAATCGACGGTAACGGTGAGTACCACCGATGCCGAGCGTAATAGTTTCTCCATCACCGACGACGAAGTGCTGGAACTGGCGAAATACGCGGTCATCATCGAGAAACATTACGGCCGCCCCATGGATATCGAATGGGGACGCGACGGTCTGGACGGCAA